>CAJUMD010000039.1 GCA_910587275.1 uncultured Kineothrix sp. | reverse complement strand
TCCTTTTGAAACAGGAGGAAAGAAAGTGGAGAGAATTTCAGTGAAAAGTTATGAATATGAACCTGAATTTGCTCCGGAAGGGAAAATGGTGCTTCAAGTAAATGTCCCACAATTTGATAGGGAATACTTATACTGGAAAGGGCTGACAAAGGAGGAATATGAGAGCCGGAAAAAGGCGGCGGCAGAGGCAATAGAAGAACGATTGCTGACGCAGTTCCCCAGTCTTCAGGGACATATGGCTTTTCTTGACTGCTGGACACCGATTACTTACGAGCGGTACTGTAACGCATACCATGGAGCATATATGGGATTCATTACGAGAAAAGGCGTAAAGTCCTTTCGTGTAAAAGGAATATTAAAGGGCGTAAAAAACCTGTATATTGCCAGTCAGTGGATTATGGCGCCGGGAGGTCTTCCGGCAGCGGTAACGGCAGGAAAGTTTGCTGTGTGGCGGATTGCCCGAAAAGATAAAAGAATGATTGATAATTCTTTTTCACAATAATAAATCAGGCAGAGTACTTAGCCGGGAAAGCGTTTGTTGGAAAAAACAATGAACGCTTTTCGGCATTTAACAATACACTGCAAATGAGGCAAAAAGGTGAAACGGTTAAGAATATCCTGATTGTGGACGACGAGCCGGTGAATTTGGATGCTGGCTGTCCTGAACGGAACCCCTATGAATCTGATACTCCTCGATATATGGATGCCGATATGGACGGGTTTGGGGTATGCGGGGAAATACGGAAGATATCCGCAGTTCCCTGCAGGACGAGGGAAATTACAAACCGTAAATTCTCCGCTCATTCCTTTTTCCTGTAATAAGCGAACCCGAATGTTCCAATCCCCGTATTGCATGCGGTGGAGACGGAGGCGCGCTGCATGATGACCTTCTCAAAGGGAACGCGCCGCAGTATTTCACGGCGGATGTATTCCTGCTGTTCCACGCTGCATCCCGCATGGGTAATGAACACCACATCGGTACTGATGCGTCCCCGGCGCAGCAGGTGGCTGTGGATGAACCGGCGCCATGTGTTTTCCGGCTTTCCGGCGCCGGCACCGGTGAGAGTCAGTCCGCCCGGCCTCATTTTCAGAATGGGGTGCAACTGGAACAAACCGCACAGCTTTGCGGTGGTTTTGCCAAGGAAGCCATGGGAGTAATATATATTTGCCGACGGAAGGATGAACTGGGTTTCCACCCGTTCCTTCATTTTTGTCACCTTTGTGCGGATGTCCTTTGCGGGGTAGCCTTCCATAGCCAGTTTTGCGGCATAGAGTACTACCAGTCCCTGTCCGCAGGAAATTTGGGCGGAATCGATGATATGGACATGGTCGAAGCACTGGGCGGCTGTTTTGGCATGGTCATAGCCGCTTCCCATGCTTTTTGCCATGGAAATATGGATGACCCGTTCCGACCGCGTCAGCATGTCGGAAAAAAATTCTTCGTATTCTTCCACGGAAACGCTGTCGGCAGTGATGTTGCTGGTGTCTTCCGTCATGTACTGGTTGAGATCGTCCGAGGTGATTTCCAGTGTGTCCGCGAAACGTCCGCTTGCCGTGCGGACATATAAGTACATGCAGCCGATGTCGTATTTTTCAATCAGGTGTTCCGGCAGGTCGCTGATGCAGTCCGTGGTGATGATGACCTTCCGTTTCCTGCGGCGGGAAACCTGCCGGACCGGTTCGATATGCGTTCCGGCTTCCTGTTCCTGCGGGGCTGCCGACTGGCGGTATTCGATGATATCCTCAGGGATAAACTTTAAAATTTCCGCTTCCAGGGCAGCGCTTTGTATGGGTTTCTCCAGATATCCGTCAAATCCTTCCTCCATCATCCGTTTGCCCGCTTCCGCCGCGGAATTGGCGGACAGGGCAATGACGGCGCAGTCACGGCATAATCCGTTCTCCTGTTTCCTGAGCTGCTTTAACGTTTCGATACCGTCCATTTCCGGCATCATGTAATCCAGGAGGATTACGTGGTAGTATTTCCGCTTGGTCATTTCCAGGCATTCCGCGCCGCTTTTGGCAATATCGGTCTGTACTTTGGTAGCTTCCAACAGCTTGCTTTCCACCATGGAATTCATGGCATTGTCGTCCACGATGAGGATGCGCGCTTCGGGAGCCTCGAAACTCTGCCGATATTCCGCCGTTTGTTTCCGGCTCCGGGACAAAAGGCGGATGTTTCCGATAGGTGTGTGATCCACAATTTTCTGCGGTAAAATAACCGTGAAAACGGACCCTTTCATATAAATGCTGTCCACGGAAATCTCGCCGCCCATCAGATCCACCAACTGTTTGGTAATGGAAAGCCCAAGACCGCTGCCTTCCACTTTTAAGTTTTTCCGCGTATCCGCCCGTTTAAAGGAATCATACAGGTACTGCAGGTCTTCCTTGCGGATGCCGATGCCGGTATCCGTCACGGATACCCTTAAGCGGGGGACACCTTCTAAGAAATCCATGCGGGCGGAGAGGGTGACGGAACCTTCGTTGGTATATTTTGCCGCATTGGTCAGGATGTTCAGGAGAACCTGTTGGATGCGTTTGACATCGCCCAACAGGACAGAGGGGAGGTTTTCGTCGATATCAATCCGCAGTTCCAGTTTCTTTTCCGTCAGGCGCACCCGGATCATGTCGGTTAAATCACCAAACAGGTCCGCGGTCCGGTATTCCAAAGGAAAAATTTCCATTTTTTTCATTTCTATTTGGGACAGGTCCAAAATATCGTTGATCAGGTTCAGCAGCATTTTACTGGCGCTTTGGATGTTGGCGGCATATTCTTTGGTTGCCGGTTCTTCGCTTTCCCGCAGTATCATTTCGTTGAGCCCCACAATGGTATTGATGGGGGTGCGCAGTTCATGGCTCATGCTGGCAAAGAAGCTGTTTTTGGACTCGCTTATTTTTTCCAGTTCCTCCTGCTGTTTCTGTGCCACGGAACGCTCAATGTTGAACATTTTCATCTGTGTTTTTAAAATGATGCCGCCGGCAAGCCCTACGGCAAGCATGGAAAACAGGGAGTCCAGATAAGCGGCAAGGCGGGAGTCCATGGGTACGATGGCTTCCGGGTGGTGGTAACCGTAGCCGTAGGTGAAGGTGTTCACGGTAATGGCAAGGATTAGGAAAAGGACCAGCCTTTTGCCGGAAAACATCAAAAAGACGTAAAACAGCCCAAGGGCAAACCATATGACGGCGCCGCCTTCCAATCCCCCGCTCAGGAAAAACATGGCGGGAAAAATTAACAGGATGATGAGGAAGCCGACAAGAATGGCGGCAATGTCAATCTTACGGTATTTAAAAGTAACCAAAAGCGCAATTATCATGACTGCCAGCAGAATAAAAAGCGGGACGACAATGACATGCATGTCCATGAGAACCACGCATTCAATGATTCCCATGGAAGCAAGAAGGACGCCTACCAAAACAATCATGCGAAAAATCCTTTCCCGCAGGTCATAATCCCTTCCGTATATGGTTTCCAACAGTTTTTTCATCATGTTCCACCTCATTTTTGCGTTGCTTCCCCGTCCGGTATGCCGTCCGGGTTTCTTTCGGGACTTTGGGATACAATGTCTTTGCGTATCGCCGATACTTTATCCAGCGCGGACATATAATCGGACATTTCGACTTTCTTTTTTACGGGTTCCAGTAAGTCCCGGAGCGGGGAATGACGGTAGCGGTATCCCTGCAGCAAGGACAGGACTGTAAGCATACGCCCGCCGTCCAGGGCATACGCGGCATCTTCCAGCGCTTCCGACAGCCGGTCAAACGTATCGTCATCCAGTTTGGGCAGGGACGAGGCCGTGCCTTCCGGTAAAGTATCATCCGTGCTTTCCGCCGCAGGTTCCCTCCCGGATGTAACGTGAAGCAGCGGGCATTGCTCTAATTCTTCCATCAGCCGCAGATGCTCGGTGAGCAGGTTCCCGTGGTGCATGAAGATGTATTCGGCATCCCCCTTTTTTCCCGCGGTTTCCAGGTCCTTTGCCTTTCCCGCAAGACGGATGGCGCCGATACTGTGCATGGTACTCTTAAGCGCATGTACTTTGATTGTGTAATTTTTCCAGTCCTGCCGTTCGAAGAAAGTCCCTAACTGGCGGCGTTCTTCTTCCCCGTCCGCAAGGCAGGATTCTAAAACCTCCAAATACTGTTTTCTGCCGCCGCAGAACAGGATTCCCTGCCGGACATCCAAATCGCCGATGGCAAAAGAATCTTCCGTCATGTATGCGTTCGTGCCGGAGTTGGCGTCCGCTGCCGTGTCCGTGCCGGGTGCCGCAGCGTCGTCCGTGCCGGGTGCCGCAGCGTCGTCCGTGCCGGGTGCCGCAGCGTCGTCCGTGCCGGGTGCCGCAGCGTCGTCCGGGTTTGGCTGTGCGTCCGTTTGGCCGGCGCTTTGCCGTTTGGTTTCTGTGTCCGCCTGTCCGTACAAAAGGATTTTGTCTTCCGGCAGGTTGCGTCTGAGGACGCGCTCCAGTACGGATATTTCCACGGGTTTTGCCAGAAAATCGTCAAAACCTTCCGCCAAAAACATTTCCCGGTTGCCGGGCGCTGCGTTTGCCGTCAGGGCTACAATGGGTACCTTTTGATAATATAGCCCTACTTTGCAGCGGATGCGGTGCATGGTTTCCACACCGTCCATATCCGGCATCATATGGTCCATGAACACAAAGTCAAAGCACATTCTTCCGATGACCTCCAGCGCTTCCTGCCCGCTGGTGGCATAAGTGACCTGAATCCGGTATTCTTTTAACAGCCCTTCGATGACGCGGATGTTCATCCGGTTATCATCCACCACAAGGATATGGGCGGCGGGGGCGGTAAACCTTCCCTGCCTTACCAAAGGTCTGCCGCCTTCGATGCCGCCGCTTCCGTTTAAAATGGAAACCATGGGCAGGATATAAAAAGGTTTGTAAAGCTGCAGCAGGTCCGGGTTGGAAAGATGCTTTTCGTCCGGGCGGTCAATGATGAGGATTAACTTTGCGCGTTTTGCCAAACCGTCGAAATAAGGTTTGTCTTCCAGGTATTCCGCCAAACTGATGAATACATGGCTGAATGCTTCCAAGCGCTCCCTGCGCTTTAGTTCCGCCAGGTTCCGGCAGATATGGCACCGGATTTGGAGCTGTTGGCGCATGTGCAGGATATTGTTGTTGTATTCGTCACGGATGAACGCCATATGGAACTGCTCCATGTCGATATAAACCGCTGCGTTTATCCGCTGCTTGTCATCCGCACGGGCAATCGGTTCTTCATCCAGTATTTTTTGGGGAACCACGAACCGCACTATGCTGCCTTTGCCGAGCCGGCTGCGCACGGTAAGCGTTCCGCCCATTTTTAACACCAGCGCCCTGGAAATGGCAAGACCTAAGCCTACGCCTCCTTCCTGCCTGCTTCTTCTCGTATCCACCTGGCTGAAACTGTGGAACAGTTTCTCCAGGCTTTCCTGGCTCATACCGATGCCGGTATCCCGGATGGTTACGCAGAGGTTAATGCCGTAATTTTCCCGTCTGGCATATACACGGATGCTGACGCACCCTTCATTCGTAAACTTAATGGCATTGTCCATCAGGTTTACGATGACCCGGCGTATCTTTTTTTCATCGCCTAAAAGACCGCTGGGCAGAGTCGCATCGCAGTCCGCGATCAGTTCAATTTTTTTATCCCCTTTTTTTGCCATTGCCATATTGATGACATCGTTGATGGTGGAAGTGATGTTGTAGGGTTCTTCCTCCAAATCCATTTTTCCCTGCTGGAGCTGGGCGAAATCCAGGATATCGTTGACCAGTGTCATCAGGTTGCGTCCGGCGTCGCGGATATCAAGGACTTCTTCCCGCAGGCTGTCCGCATCGTGTTCCCGCAGCGCCAGTTCGCTCATTCCGCAGATGGTATTGACCGGTGTACGGATTTCATGGCTGACATTGGAAAGGAAATCATCCTTGCTTTGCTCCGCGTCCATGAGGGCGTCAATGATTTTGTAGACTTCATTGCTGTTTTCGTTCTGCTGCTTCATCCACCGGTACAGGATAAATTCTAGACACAATACATTCCCTACCTGCGGCAGAAGACCCAAAAGGGTTTCACTGGAAATAAAACGGAGGGTTCCGTGAATGACGCCGTGGTAAAAGGCGATGAAAAGCAGCGAAGCGAAAATAAGCCACAGGAGTTTGGAAAACCCGTAAAATGCTACCAGTACGGACAATGCCATGAAGGTTGGTATGAGTGTGGACATATCGTCCTTGTGGGCGGCATACAGGAGCAGGGAGAACTGTATGAGCAGGGATGTCAGTGCAGCCCGTGTGCGGTAATTTTTATACCGGCTGAAATAAACCGTCCACCCGGCGGAGACTGCCGCCAGCAGACACGCCGGAATCCACAGGGGCCATCCGGCCCTTAGTGCGCCTGCGCACAGGCAGACGGTATAAAGACTGTAAAAAAGAATGATAAAACGCTCGGTATTTCTTTGGTTCTGTTTCGTCTGATTAAAGTATTCCAAAATGTAACCTCCAAATCAAGCAACCTCCAAAACAAGCACGCTCTAATGCAGCTGTCTGCGGATTTTCCGCAGAATCAGGAAGATGTCCGGATTGAATTTCTTACCGGCATCCGCCTCCATCAGTTCAAATGCCGCATCGATATCGTAAGAATGCCGGTAAACCCTTGTCTCGGTAATGGCGCAGTAGGAGCTTACCACGGACAGGATTTGCGCGGACAGGGGGATTTCTTCCCCCTTTTTCCCGCAGGGGTAGCCGCTGCCGTCCCAGTTTTCATGGTGGTAGTGGGCAATGTCAATGGACATTTGGAGGAAATCGTTATAATCTCCAGTGTTGCGGATATCCTGGAGGATTTTCGCACCCACCGTGGTATGGGTTTGTATGACGGCAAGCTCCTCCGGCAGAAGGGATTCCTTTTTTTGCAGGATGTCCGTGGGGATTGCCACGTTCCCCAAATCGCTGAGCGGTGCGGCCAGCGCTATGGTTTCTATGTAGGAATCGGAAATCAGGTGCCCGTAATTGGTCGAAAGCTGCATTGCTTCCGCCAGTATCCGGCAGTTGTAACTGAGTCGTTCCATGTGGTTCTCATCGTAGCAGGCATTTTCCCGTGCCACGCGGATTAAGGCATACAGGACATTTTTCTTTTCGATTTCCAGTTGGCGGAGCTGTTCATTGACGGAGCGCTGCAGAAGCCGGTTCGTTTCCGACAGTTCCTGGTTTGCATAATACAGCTTAAGATGGAGCCGCAGTCTCGCCTTTACCACTTCCGGGATGAAAGGTTTCGTAATATAATCCTCCCCGCCCAGGTTAAATCCCTCCACCACATCTTCGGGATCGTCAAAGGCGGAAATAAAGATAATGGGAATATCCCTCGTTTTCACGTTTTCCTTCATTAATTTACAGAAAAGGTGCCCGTCCATTTCCGGCATCGCCACGTCCAAAATGATAAGCTGCGGATGGAGCTTATCCACGATTTTCAGTGCCTGTACACCGTTTTCCGCCAAAACCGGTGTATGCCCCATTTCCCGGATGATATCCCGCAGGACAAACCGGTTTGCATCCACGTCGTCCACGACCAGGATTTTGGCACTATCTTTTAAAGTTAAGGCATTTGCCGAATTGGAATTGTTTTCCCCAGCCATAATTCCTCCTTGCATTTATCATGTGCGCTTAAGATTTTGGTATGACATTGTATGAGACAGCAAATAATAAATACCATACATTTATCAAAATATAAATAAGACATATATAAAAGGGTAACATTATTTTAAGGCACTGACAAGCAGTTTCTTGCTCCTTTGCTCTGTGGAGGTAACGATTCTGCTTGGAATGGTTTCTTGATAGGCGGACGCACGGGCAGCACAGGGGATTCCGTTTTTGTCTTCTGCGTCCGCATTTTCCCGCAAACATAACATTCCAAGCCGAATTGTTATCTATGGCGGGGGCAGGACAGACAAAATTGAAAAATTCCCTAAAGTAATTTTCCAAAAGACCGATAATAATAATAAGACATCAGTAATATTTCACGGAAAGGAGGAGTGAACGATGCGTATTGAAGCGTATACACAGGTTCAGCAGATATATAACACATCCAAGTCTGACAAGAACCGCAGGAACGTGAAAGTGAATGCGGGGGAAGCGGATCAGCTTGAGATATCCAGCACCGCAAGGGACTATCAGGTTGCGAAACAGGCAGTTGCGGCTTGTGCGGATGTCAGGGAAGATGTGGTGGCTCCTCTCAGGAAAAGTATTCAGGCAGGTACTTACGAGGTGAGCGTTGGGAAATTTGCTGATAAGTTATTGCAGAAGTTAGAAGAAATGAGGTAAGCCCGTGGCAAGTTTGATGGAAAACCTGATTGCAACATTAGGTGATTTATGTGAAGAATACGAAAACTTGCTTGGGTTGTCCACCCAAAAGAAGCCGGTCATCATAGCCGGTAATTTGGAGGAGCTGTCAAAGATCACGGATGAAGAACAAATCGTTGTGAGCAGAATCAATCAGTTAGACCGTAAGAGACAGGAAGTGGTTCGTGATATCGCCAACGTGGTAAACAGGGATGTTGAAGATTTGAAGCTGGACAGTATTATCCAAATGCTGGAACCAAGACCGTCGGAACAGCAGAAACTGGCGGCAGTTTATGACAGGTTAAAAGATGTGGTAGGCAGGGTGAAACAGATTAATGAGCAGAACAGGCAGCTCATTATAAACGCCCTTGAGCTGATTGAATTTGACATAAACATGGTTCAGGCAATGAGGGCAGCCCCCGAAACCGCCAATTATAATAAAGGCGCGTACAACACGGGAAGTGTAATCGGGGTAGACAGAAGCGGGTTTGACGCAAAACAATAATCCTAAAAACCGAAGGGAGAGGTGATATCATATGCCATTATTTGGAAGTTTATACATCGGCGCGTCGGGTCTTCAGACGAGCCAGAACACATTAAATACAACCGCACATAATATGGCGAACACAGATACCAAGGGGTATACCAGGCAGCAGATACTGCTTGGGACGAGGAGCTATATTAATCTATCGAGCAGTGCATCTGCCATTTCCTACCAGCAGTACGGGCTGGGCGTGGTTTATTCCCAAACAAGACAGGTCAGGGATGTATTTTTGGATAAGACGTACCGGAAAGAAACGGGACGCTGTTCTTTTTATGAAGTAAATACGAAAGTCATCGAGGAAATGGAAGACCTGTTCGGCGAATTCCAGGGCGTGGAATTTTCGGCAGCTTTGGAAAACCTGTGGACTGCCATGGAGGAGTTGGTAAAGAGTCCCTGCGACATGACGAACCAGAACATGTTCGTATCCCGCTGTGACCAGTTCCTGACGAAAGCGTTAAGGGTGTATGACGGGCTGTGTGAACAGCAGGATAACCTGAATGCGCAGGTGGAGAAAACGGTAGAAAAAATTAATGAATACGGCGAACAGCTTGTAGCCATTAACAAGAAGATTATGAGGCTGGAAACGGGAGATACCGAGCATGCCAATGACTTAAGGGACCAAAGGAACCTGATTCTTGATGAATTGGCAAAGCTGGGGAAGATTCAGTATGAAGAAGACTTTAACGGCGTTGTCAGCGTGAAGTTTGAAGGCGTGGATTTCGTGACTTCCGATTTGGTCAATACGATAGAACTGCATACGGATAAGGAAACTGGTTTCCATACTCCTTACTGGAAGCAGCTGGCGAATTATAAGAACAACAAATGGGGCGAGCCGGAATTGGATTTGGAAGCGGCAAGGGTTTATAATCCGACCCAAAAAATATCGACTACCATGAATACGGATATCGGAGCCCTGCGCGCCACCCTGCTTGCAAGGGGGGAGAAACGTGCCACCTATCAGGATTTGGAGGATTCCGAGGCGTACAACACCGATATTTACCAGTCGCTTTTAATGAACGTGGAGGCGGAATTTGACCGCCTGATCCACTATGTGGCAACCACGATTAACGATGCGTTGCGTGAAGCGGCCATGCTGGAACCGGATACCGGATATTTGAAGGATGAGGATGGCAATCCTTACCAAATGTTTGAACTGATATCCATGGATCCCGAAAAAGGATTTTCCGTCAGCAATATGATTGTAAACGAAAGTTTGAAGCGGGAGCCGGGCAGGCTGTCGTTCCGGACAAAGGACGGCAAAGAAGATAAAGCGGCAATCGAAAGGATGCTGGACGGTTTTGAGGCGGAGACCTACATGCTCAACCCGAACCTGCAGACGAAGACGAACATCCGCCGGTTCTATGATGCGCTGATTAACCAGGTCAGCAATACCGGTAAAACGAACAAGGATTTTTTGGATGCGCAGGAAGCCACGGTAAACGAAACCTATTCCGCAAGGGAACAGGTGCTTGGCGTATCCTCGGATGAGGAAATGGAATTTATGATTAAATTCCAAAATGCATACAATGCATCCAGCGTTACATTAACGTTATTGACGATATGATAGAACATATCATTAATACATTGGGAAGGTAAGGTGAGAAAAAATGCCATCACAGTTTTTTGGATTATCCATAGCATCTTCGGGGCTTCGGGCGGCAAATGCGGCGCTCAATACCACCGGTAACAATATTTCCAATGTTTATACGGAAGGTTACAGCAGGCAGCAGGTAACGCAGGAAGCGGCAAATGCGCTGCGTGTATTTGCGACTTATGGCTGCGCCGGCGCCGGGGTGGATACCGTGGCGATTGAGCGTGTCAGGGATGCTTTTTACGATATGAGGTTCCGCGACAACAATTCCACGCTGATGGAGTATGACATTAAGAATTATTACTGCGACACGTTGCAGGAGTATTTTGAGGACGACGGAGTGTCCGGGTTTTCGGCTATTTATACCGCATTTTCCACGACATTGGAAACCTTGTCCACCAACCGCAGCAGCACGGATGCCAAGAAGCAGTTCATTGCCGCGGCGCAGAAAATGGCGGAGTATTTTAACAACACGGCGGGAAACCTGGTGGAACTGCAAAAGGATGTCAACTCGGAAATCAAAATCCGTGTTGACCGGATTAATTCCATTACCACGGAAATTGCCACGATTAACAAACAGATTAATATCATAGAAATGGCATCCACGAATGCGAGGGCAAACGAGCTGCGCGACAAGAGGGATTTGCTTTTGGATGAACTGTCGGAAATTGTCGATGTGAAGACGGAAGAATTTCCACTGACCGATTCCAACAATCCGGACCGGGAGACGGGCGGTACCAGATTTATCGTTTATATTGCGGGCGGACAGTGCGTGGTGGACAATACGGATTTTCATACGCTGGAATGCCGTTCCAGGAAAGATGATGAAAAGATCAACCAAATGGATGCGGACGGTCTGTACGATGTGTATTGGGACAACGGCAATCTTTTTAACCTGAACAACGCGTCCATGAAAGGTTCCCTGCGGGGACTGATTGCCATGAGGGACGGCAATAATAACCAGGCATTTTCCGGTTTGGTGACGGGCGTTTCCCAGGGCGTAAACGGGACGGAAGTGAAAGTTAAGGCGTTAAAGAGTTACCTGCAGGATATGGATAAATGTACGCTTCCCAATTCCCCTACCAATAAGGGCGGTGATATCCTGATTGGGAATACGCAGTTTTACTATACTTCATGGGAATATGATGAAGCCACATCCACTTATACGTTTATCATGAACGATGACAAATGCGATGAGAGGGTGACTTCCGCCATGATGGGGAAAGAAGCCGAAGTGGGAAAGGATATTAATTACCAGGGGATTCCTTATTATTTGGCACAGATGAACGAGTTTGTCCGCACGTTTTCGGCGAAAGTGAACGAGATTTTCGGCAAGGGCTATGACAAGAACGGGAACCTGTTCGGTAAGGGCGGTAATGAGCTGACGTTCTTTACGGCAAAGAAACCGGTAGCGGAAGACGGCGACATCAGGTCACAGTATGGTTTAGATGACTTTTTGGACAGCGACGGATATTATGAAATGACGGCTTTTAACATACAAATCAGTAATGAGCTTTTGGCGGATGCCGACCTGCTCGGTACGAAATCCAGCTCGGATATCGGCGTGGAGGAATGCGGACAGGTGGATGAACTGAAAGCGGCGCTGGTGGATAAGACGAAATTCAGTTTCCGTAATGCCACGGTAAGCGAGTTTTTGGACACCCTCCTTTCGGATGTTGCTTTGAATGCCGGCAATGCCAAGGATTTTTACGATACTTATTACGGAATAGCCGTTACCATAGAGAACCAGCGTTCTTCCATTTCCAGTGTGGATGAGGACGAGGAAGCGATGAACATGATTAAGTATGAAAATGCGTATACGCTTTCTTCCAAGATGATCCAGACGCTGACGGAAGTATATGACAGGCTGATCCTGCAGACGGGCGTATAAACGGGCAGGTGAGCCGACGGGAAAAGGAGACGGAATATTATGAGAATGACCAATAAGATTATGCAGAATAATTCCCTGTATAATATCAACAATAATAAGCAGTTGGTAGATAAGCTGAGTACCATGATGTCTACGAACAAGAAAATCACAAGACCTTCCGATGATCCGGTCATCGCTGTCCGTGCCCTGCGTCTGCGCAGCGACGTGGCACAGGTGGCACAGTACCATGAGAAAAATGCGGAGGATGCGGCGAGCTGGCTGAAAGTAACCGAGGATTCTTTGGATACGACAACGGAAGTTATCCGTAAGATGATGGAGCAGGCGACGCGGGCTGCCGGCGGAAAAGATTTGGACTGCGGGAATTTGGAGATTATTGTGACCCAGTTAAAATCTTTAAGGGATGAATATTACGGAATCGGCAATGTGGACTTTGCGGGAAGGTATATTTTTACGGGATTCCGGACGGATACGTCCTTAAGCTACACGGAAGATACGGAAGAAGAATTTAAAATTTACGAAAAACTGGATATGTCTGCGGTGGATACCCTGAATTATACCAGCATCGGTAATTTAAAGGGCATTTCCAAAGAGAACTATGATCCGGAAGCAGCGGAGAATGCGGCTGCCGGAGGCACGCCGTTAGGGGGGACGGCAGGCGGCGAGAACGAAAACAGTGTGCAGAATACGGGAATATACCGTATCATGCTTTCTTATGACAACCTGAAAAACAATAATCCTCCGGCTTCGAGCCTGTCCGTGAAATACGTGACGAATACAACAACGGTTCCGCCGCAGGAAGCGGATTTGTTCCCGGCAGGCACGATTGAGAACCATTCCACGACGGGGAACCCCAATCCTTATGATTATATCCAGCAGAATCCTACAAAAGCCGTACTTGTGCCGGAAACGGGCGAACTGCTGATCGGTAAGAAGTTGTATGAGGATATTTTCCAGGGAAAGGCAGTTCCGCCTCTGAATCCGGCGTTGACTACCGATTCACAAATCCGCGTTTCTTATGAAAAGAATTCATGGAAGAAAGGCGACATGCGGCCGCAGCACTATTTTGAGTGCACGAAAGTGGATTTGGCGGATCCTACGAAGAACATTAATTATAACTGGAGCAAGGACAAGAGAACGGATCCTCCCACGGATTATATCTCCATGGAGGGGGAGAGCCAGATTATCGAATATGATGTGGGATACAACCAGACCATCCGCATTAATACTGTGGCGGATGAGGTTTTCTCCATGGATATGGACCGTGTTATCGATGACCTGGACAATGCCCTTTCCAAACTGAAGGAAATCGATACCGCAAGGACGAACCTGAAACATATGATGGAAAATATGAAAGAAGGCGAGCCTGGATACGAACATATCAAGGAAACCTATGCAGCTGCCGATAAAGCATACACCTATATCCGTGATAACATGCAGAAGAAGTTTGAGAAGCTGATTTCCCAGGTGGAAGGTTTCCAAAGCTATGCCAGTGTGGCAATTACGGATAACGGTACCAGGTCCGACCGTCTGGATTTGATTAAGAACCGTTTGGAGACGCAGAAAACCACGTTTAAGACGCTTCAGTCCGCCAATGAGGACATTGATGTGACGGAGGTTACGGTCCAGCTTACCAGTATGGATAATTCCTATAATTCAGCATTGATGGCAACCGGTAAGATATTGAAAAATTCGTTGATGAATTATATTTAAGGAGACAATCATGACGATTACGACAAAGGTTTTTGGGGAAATCACGATTGATGAGGATAAAATCATTCATTTTCCTGCGGGAATTATCGGCTTCCCGGAGCTGACGGAGTTTGCCATGCTGCATGACGAGGACGCTGGGCTTGTATCCGTCCATTGGCTGCAGTCCGTGCAGGAACCGGCATTCGCCATGCCGGTCATTGACCCATTGCTGGTCAAAGAAGATTATAATCCGGAAGTGGATGATGAACTGTTAAAGCCCCTTGGGGATTTGCAGCAGGAGGATGTGCTGGTGCTTGTGACGCTCACGGTGCCGCAGGATCTTACGAAAATGACGGTGAATTTAAAGGGACCGGTCATTATTAACAGCAGGAACAGAATAGCGTGTCAGTCCATCATAGACGGGGAGCAGTATAAGGTGAAATTTCCCATTTATGATATCCTGCAGGCGCGGAAAGCGGGTGAATAGATGTTAGCCTTGTCCAGAAGGAAGAATGAAGCACTGATTATTAACAATAATGTGGAAATTACCATACTTGAAATCAAAGGCGAGCAGGTGAAAATCGGCATCACGGCGCCGAAGGATGTTCCGGTTTACCGCAAGGAAGTGTATGCACAGATACAGGACGCAAACAAGGAAGCGGTGGAAACGGACGGCATGGATGCTTTGAAGAAGTTACTTGGGGGAAAACAGCAGTAGCGGAAGAAAGAACATACGGGCAGGAGACCTTTGCCGGATACCGGCACCGGTCCTGCCCGTTTGTAATTTGATAATGTTTTGGCGGGAAAGTCTAAATTTTTGTAAAATTTATCCGATATATTTACTAGACGTGAATAAATGGGTTTCTTTCAAGTATCATGCAACAAAACATAACAATATCACACGGAGGTGATTATCATGGCATTAGAAGCAATAGGAAGCATTATGTCAGTCCAAAATCAGACAATACAGAAAGCAGCCGAGCCAAAACCGGCAGTGGAAAACACGGAGGTTTCTTCTCCCGAACAGGTGGCAAATGTGGATGCGACGACAATATCCGTTGCGAAAGCGGATAATAAGGACGGACAGGATGGTCAGGGCGGACAGAGCGGACAAAACCAGGGGATGGAGAAAAGCGCGGCACAGCAGACCCGCGAAGCCGGTCAGAACTCCAATGAGAAGATTAAGAAAGCAGTGGAGAAGCTGAACCAGAACATGCCCCATTCGGAAGCCGTTTTCGGTATCCACGACGATACGAACAGGGTAACGATTAAGATTGTCGACAAGGACACGAAAGAGGTCATTAAGGAATTCCCGCCGGAAGCAACCTTGGACATGATTGCAAGGGTATGGGAATTGGCAGGTATTCTTGTGGACGAGAAATTATAAGATTGCATTGTAAATAGTAAGGGAAAAGACAGGAGGAAAAGAATATGCCGATTAGGATTACAGGTATGAATTCCGGTTTGGATACGGAAGCCATCATTGCGGAAATGGTGAAAGCCCAGAAAACGAAAACGGAAAAGACACAGAAACAGCAGACATCTTTGGAATGGAAGCAGGAAGCATGGAAAGAGCTGAATTCCAAGATTTATAAATTGTTTAATACCACATTAAACAACATGCGTTTCCAGGCGGATTACAGCAAGAAAACGACGGATGTGGCGGATTCTTCCATCGCCAGCGTTATTACCGGCAGCAATACCATCCATGCAAGCCAGAATTTGGAAGTAACACAGTTGGCGACTACTGCTTACCTGACCGGAAGCAAAGTGGACGACAGCGTGAAGAAGGATACAAAGCTGACATCCTTAACCGACATTGCGGCAGGCACTAAGATTAAGGTGACTACCGGCGGTGAAACAAAGGAAATCGAGATTACGGACAGCATGACGGTGGAAGGTTTTGTCGGCAAGTTAAAGGAAGCCGGACTGGAAGCAAGTTTTGACGAGAAAAACGGCAGGTTCCATATATCTTCCAAGAAGACCGGCGTAAAGAACGACTTTACCATTGAAGGGGACGGTCTTAACGGAACCAAGGCATTGGAAACGTTGGGGCTGGGAAGCACGGCAACCAAAGAGGCTGCCAAGAATGCGAAGATTACGTTAAACGGAATTGAATATGAAAGCGATTCCAATTCCATAGAAGTCAATGGTCTGACAATTACGGCAAAGAATGTAGGGAAGACAACACTGACCACAAGACAGGATACCGACGGCATTTACAATATCATTAAAAACTTCTTCAAGGAATACAACGGCTTAATCAGCGAAATGGATAAACTGTATGACGCGCCTTCCGCAAAGGGTTATGACCCGTTGACTGAGGATGAGAAGAAGGAGATGTCGGAGTCCGCAATTGACAAGTGGGAAACAAAGATTAAGGATTCCATCCTGCGCAGGGATTCCAATCTGTCCACCATATCTTCCGCAATGAAGAACGTATTGCTTCAGGGTGCGACGGTAAACGGAAAACAGATGTATCTGAACGATTTCGGTATCGAAACGCTGGGATATTTTACATCGGGTGAAAACGAGAAAAATGTTTACCATATTAACGGGGACGAGGACGACAGCGCGGTAAGCAATAAGGAAAACACGTTAAAGGCAGCGATTGCATCCGACCCGGATACCGTAATTGCTTTCTTTGCAAATCTGTCACAGAATTTGTATACGGAGCTGGATAAACAGTCCAGGGGTGTAGAGGGCGTAAGGAGTTATGGTTCTTTCTATGATGACAAGAAGATGAAGGAAGACTATGACAACTATACTACCAAGATTAAGGAACAGGAAAAGAAACTTGCAGCGATGGAAGACCGCTGGTATAAAAAATTCGCTGCAATGGAGACCGCATTGGCGAAGATGCAGTCCAACCAGAGTGCGGTAACTTCTTTATTAGGAGGTTGACAATAAAATGGCGCTACCAAAGGGTTTTGAACAGTACAATAAAAATAAGGTGATGACGGCATCTCCGGCGGAACTGACGCTTATGCTCTACGAGGGGGCGATTAAGTTTTGTAATATTGCCATTGTGGGAGTGGAACACCATGATTTGGAAAAAACCCATAATAATATTGTAAAGGCAGAAAACATCATCCGTTACCTGCGTGAAACACTGGATATGAAATATGAGGTGGCACAGGATTTTGAAAATATTTATGTGTATCTGGACAGACGCTTGGCAGAGGCCAATATGAAGAAAGATAAGGAGATTCTTGAGGAAGTATGCGAGCATCTCCGTTCGGTGAGGGATACATGGAAAGAGGTAATGCGCCAAAGCAGATAGGGAGCGGCGTAAGCATATCCCCGGTATACCCGTATGAGGGAAAGCGGGAGACTGCGGGCGCAGCGGATACGGAACGTGGATGGAATGGAAAGGGACGGTATGATCGAGAACTATCTTCAGGTCTTGGAAGAAAGCCTGCATAAGAAAATGGATGTGCTGAACGGAATTGAGGAAGCCAACCGCCGGCAGGAGCAGATATTAAAAGCGAACCCCGTGTCGGAAGATGATTTTGATAAAAGCATAGACGAAAAAGGCGCATTTATTGATGAACTGAATAAGCTGGACGAAGGCTTTGAGACTTTGTACGGGAACATTAAGGAGCAGCTTTTGGAAGGCAGGGAGAAATACAAGGGGCAGATTGCTTCCCTGCAAAAGCTGATTACACAGGTAACGGAAAAAAGTGTTTCCATACAGGCGCAGGAAGCGAGGAACAAGGCGCTTGCCGAAAAGTTCTTTGCGGACAGGAAGCAGGAGCTGGGAAATAGCAGGAGAAGTTCCAAGGCAGCATTTGATTATTACCGCAATATGAATCAGTCACATGTGGTAATGCCTCAGTTCATGGACCGGAAAAAATAAGGATTTTTAAGAGGCTGGAATTGATCCAGCCTCTTTTTCATGCCCCCTAAAAAACTCCCTCCCGTGCGTCCGCCCATCAACATAACATTTCAGGCTGAACTGTTACATGGCGTTTCCCGAAAATTGAGGGGACAGTTGAAAAAAAACGACAATGATGGTAAAGTATTATAGACGGAAGCAGAAACATAAATAATATGGGGCTTTGAGGTTTTTCTTTTTATGAGCGATAAAAGAATGAGATTTTTAAATACACATGTGGACAACCTGACGATGGAGGAGGCCGTGGAGGAAGCGAAACGGCTGGTTTTGGAGCGACGGAACAGTTATGTGGTGACGCCCAATGTGGACCATATTGTCAAAATCGAACATGACCGGCTGTTCCGGGAGATTTACGACGGCGCCGATTTGGTGCTGACCGATGGTAAGCCGTTAATTTGGATGTCAAGACTGATGGGAATGCCGATAAAGGAGAAGATTTCCGGTTCGGATTATTTCCCGGAAGTCTGTAAAATGGCGGCAAAGGAAGGATTTTCCGTTTTTCTTTTGGGAGCGGCGGAGGGCGTGGCGAAGAAAGCTGCCATTAACCTGATGAAGAAATACAGGAACCTAAAAATAGCCGGGGTGTATTCCCCCAGTTATACATTTGAAAACGATGCGGAGGAGATTTCCTATATCATTAAGAAAATCAACCGGACGAAACCGGATATCCTCTGTATCGGTCTGGGTACCCCGAAACAGGAGAAATTTTATTACCGGTATAAGGAAATGCTGGGCGTACCGCTGACGCTCCATATCGGGGCAACCATTGATTTTGAGGCGGGCGTGGTAAAGCGTGCGCCAAAATGGATCAGTTATGTGGGGCTGGAATGGTTTTACCGTCTCGTGAAGGAGCCGAGGCGGCTTTACCGGCGTTATCTTTTGGATGATGTGGAGATTTTCCCCATATTTCTGAAGTACCGGAAGCAGATGAAAATTGCGGAACCTACAAGCTGTAATATTTTAGGCGTGGATATCGCGGTTACGAACATGAAATCGGTGGTACACTTTTTAACAAAGAATTTGGAGAGACTGCGGGGGGAATATGTCTGCGTGTCCAATGTGCATACTACGGTTATGGCGTATAATGACCCTTCTTACCGTGTGGTGCAGAACAGTGCCGTGATTGCGGTACCGGACGGGAAGCCGCTGTCGTTAATCTGCCGCCTGCGGGGATACCGGACGGCGCAGCGCGTGGCGGGACCGGATTTGATGCCGGAGATTCTTCATCTTTCCGAACAGGAAGGCTATACCCATTATTTTTACGGCAGTACGGAACAGACGCTGGAAGCGCTGGAGCGGAATATCCGAAGGAGATATCCGCATTTAAAAATTGTGGGTGTTTATTCCCCGCCATTCCGTAAACTGACGGAGGAGGAAGATGAGGAAATCATTGCACGGATTAATGCGGCAAAACCGGACTTTCTATGGGTGGGACTTGGCGCGCCCAAGCAGGAGCGCTGGATGTATGAGCACCATGGGAAAATCCATGCGGTGATGCTTGGTGTCGGTGCGGCATTTGATTTTCATGCGGGGACGGCGAAGCGTGCGCCGAAGTGGATGCAGGAACTGTATTTGGAATGGCTGTACCGGTTAATCCAGGATCCAAGGAGGCTGCTGCGGCGTTATGTCAATTCCAATGCACAGTTTATCTGGCTGATTCTTACGGGACATTGAGCGTGCCGTGCATTGTGACAAAGGAGACATGGGATGAAGAAACTGTTTGGAGAGATGCTCCATTTCGGAATCATAGGCGTTTTCAATACGATACTGGGATTTGTCCTCAATATGGTGTTTTATAATATGCTGCACTGGAATTTTTGGGTGGCAACCGGGACTTCTTATACGATTGGCAGTATTTTTTCCTATTTTGCCAATAAAAAGCTGACGTTTAAAGTGGAGGAAAACAGTTGGAAGCCGGTAGTGCGTTTTGCGGGAAATATCCTGGTTTGTTACCTGCTGGCATATGGAATTGCCAAACCTGCAGTAGCAGGCGTAATGGCAGGGTATTCGCCCATGCTTTCGGCGAAAACAGGCATAGCGGCAAAAGTCATAGAGGAAAACGTGGCAATTTTGTTCGGCATGGGATTGTTCATTGTATTTAATTTTTTAGGGCAGAAATTCTTTGTCTTTCATAAAAAGGCAGGTGCGGATGGAGTATAGGAAAATGGAAAAAGTGAAATATCTGGTGCTGGGGGCGGGACCGGCAGGGCTGGCTTTTGCCAGCCGTTTAAAGCAAAACGGGGAGGATTCTTTCCTCGTGCTGGAAAAGGAAAAGGAGGCGGGCGGATTATGCCGCAGTATGAAAGTGGACGGCGCACCGCTGGATATCGGCGGCGGGCATTTTCTCGATGTGCGCCGGCCGGCGGTAACGGAATTTCTGTTTGGGTTCCTGCCGGAAGCGGAATGGGACAGTTATGACAGGGATTCCAAGATTGCATTTGACGGGGGATATATTGACCATCCGTTTGAGGCGAATATTTGGCAGATGGGACCGGAGAGACAGAAGGAATATTTGGATTCCATTGCGGAAGCGGGCTGTAACAGGGGTGTGGAGATGCCCCGGGATTTCGTGGCGTGGATTGACTGGAAACTGGGAAAGAAGATTGCGGAAGATTATATGCTTCCGTACAACGAGAAAATGTTTGGCGCCAACTTAAACCGGCTTGGTACGTACTGGCTGGAAAAACTGCCCAGTGTCTCTTACGGGGAAACGAAACTGAGCTGTGAAAAGAAAAGACCTTACGGCAGCCAGCCCGGACATGCCCGGTTTTATTATCCGAAAAAGTACGGATACGGCGAAGTATGGCTGCGGATGCAGGGAAAGCTGGAAGCGGAAGGAAAGATACGTTTGGGTGTGTCCGCAAAAAGAATGGAATCCGTGGCGGGCGGAGGAAAGTGTGTGGTGTGTGACGACGGTTCCGTATATGGGGCAAAACGGGTTGTTACCACGGTTCCGTGGGCGGAATGGGATGCGGTGGACGGAATGCCGCAGGAACTGTGGGAGGAAAAGGGAAGGCTGTGCCACAGCTCCACCCAAATAGAATATATTTCGGAAACTTTGGATACAAAGGCGCATTGGATTTATTATCCGCAGAGGGAAATTTCCTATCACCGGATTTTGGTGCGTCACAATTTCTGTCCGGACTCCAAAGGTTACTGGACGGAAACGAATAAGGAGCGTGTGGAACCGGAAAACGGAAGGTTCCGTTACATGAACGAATATGCGTACCCCTTAAATACGGTGGACAAGCCGCAGATTATGGGGAAACTGCTTGGCTGGGCGCGTGCAAACGGAATATACGGGCTCGGCAGGTGGGGAGAGCACGAACATTACAATTCGGATTTGGTGGTGGAACGTGCGTTGGCACTGGCGGACGTGCTGACGGCGTCAGGAGACGGGAAAGGTTAAGACTGTTAATAGTCGGAAACAAATTGCGGAGTAAAGAAAGGATACCCGAATATGGTGGGAGGAAAAACGCAGGAGCGGAAGAATAGGAAAGCGGATTTGCGCATAAGTTTTGATATCAGGGAGGAGAAGAACAGGAGGGTATTTTTCTTCGGTTTGGTGGCGGTTTCCTTTCTGCTGATTTTGGTATATAATGCGTTTACCCCGATGATGACGGACGATTTGACCTACAAGGAAAACGTGCTGCGGGCAAAATCCCTTTGGGACATTATCCATCAAGAGGCATACCAGTACAAGACATGGACAGGACGGAGTGTGAATCATATGATACTGCGTCTGTTCCTGACAGGGGACAAATGGTTCTTTAATATTTGTAACAGCCTTGCTTTTACGGCATTGACCTTGTTTATGTACGGGAATGTGGAGCATAAGAAAAAATATGACATTTTTGTTTACCTGCTCATAAACCTGCTGCTTTGGGTTTTCGGGGTTTCCTTTGAGCAGACCGTGCTTTGGCAGACCGGCGCCTGCAATTATCTTTGGGGAAGTACGATTATCATGGGGTATCTGACAGCGTTCCGGTTTTGTATGAAAAACGATTATGACGGCATATATCAGACGGCGCCCGCCATAGGGCTTTTGCTCCTTGGGCTTTTGGCAGGCTGGTGCAACGAAAATACTTCCGGCGGCTGTATCCTGTTCGTATGCATCGGCATTGCTTTTTACGTATGGAAAAACCGTCGGGTGCGGATATGGATGGTCAGCGCGCTTGCGGGTAATCTGACGGGTTTCCTGTTTATGGTGCTTGCACCGGGCAATGCCAACCGGATGCAGTATATGGAAGAAGAACATACGGGGCTATTTGCCGTTATATCCAGGTGGCAGAAGTGCAATTTGGCAATCAGGGACCATTTTTTTGTGCTTATCGGAATTGCGGTGGTGGCATTTATTTTGATAAGGCTGCAGAAGGCGAAATGGGAAAAGAGCAGGAACATGCTGATTTATTTTTTTGTTTTTACGGCGACCTGTTATGCGCTGGTGCTGGCGCCGGAGCCGATGGGCAGGGCGTATTTCGGGGCGGGGATTTTCCTGATGGTCAGTTGCGTGCAGGGAATTGTGGATGTGTCGGATATGGATTTGTATTTAAAGGCATTGAAATACAGTGCCGTGTCCCTTTTGACGCTGTATTTCCTGTTTGACTATATGGACTGCGGGGCGAACCTGATGCGGATATACCGGGAGAGCATGGAACGGTTTGCCTATATCGAGGAACAAAAGGCGGCGGGCAGTACGGACATTACCATACCGCTGCTGCGTCCCGCGTTCCAAAATAAGTACAGCGATGCCTATAACTCGGATTTAAGCCCGGAAGACAGCGGTTACTGGGTAAATGTGGCATATGCCACTTATTTCCATGTGGACAGCATATCCGCCCTGCCAAGAGAGGAATGGGAGGACATGCTGCAAAGGGAAAATTTAGAGTAAAAGCGAAAGGGGGACGGAAATCGGAATTAACGGAATAACATGTGGAACAGCCGGTAAGCGGAAGCAAAAAACGCAGGAGCATCAGGCAGCAGGGTGGCCTGGAATTTCTGCAGGCTTCCCAGCCAAATCCCCGCGCAGAGAAACGGAAAGGGATGCCTGCGGACGGCGGTACTTAAGGATGCCAGTACCGAACATGCCGCGGCATCTTTTTTTGCCGCCAGAAATATAACCTGCAGGAACTGGACCGTAAGGAAAGCGCCGAACCAGCGTCCCCAGTCAATGGTGAGCACAAATGCCGGGAGAAACAAAAGCAGGCTGGACAGGATGGGAAGATGGCGGATAAATAATGTTTTTCCCCCAAAAAGGCATGTTTTTCCGCCTGGCGCATCCATATCTTCCAAAGCAGCCGGCTTACGCAGGATTTTTTGCCAAAACCATCCGTAAAGGAGTGCCAGGGGGGAGAGCAGCAGCAGGGTAACAATACCGTAGCGGATACGTTCGCCCAGTTGGTTTGTGACCAGTTCCCGCGCGGAATCCGCAAAACCTGAAAAATACTCAAAGCGGAGCGCCGACTCGTTCAGGGGCAGGTCAGTACGCGCCGCAAGGACGGAAGCCAGTTCTTCGTAAGAGCCAGGGCGGATATGGGAGAAGAACTGGAAATACAAAAAAACCACACCCAGTACTGCCATGCAGGAAAAAGCCGCAATCAGCTGTTTCCGATTTTCTGCCGTAAGCAGGTACATGGCGGCAAGCAGCGGAAAAAACGTAAAAAGATATCCCTGGTGGATGGCAAGGCAGACCATGCCGCATATGGTAAAGACGGCGAAGCGGACGCTGACTGCGCGCACATGAAGAAAAACCGCTGCGGCAATCAAAGTTACCAAAAACAGATATAAATCAAAGCGTCCCATATTTTCCGTATTCCACAGGTAAGCGGGGGAACCGGGAGAAAGCAGCCAAAGAGTAGTGAGTGCCAGCAGTCCCGTTTCACAGGGCGTATTTTCCACCAGCCGCAACACAGAGGCCAAAACGTGGGAAAGGAGCGCAAGCAGAACAAGGGTGGAGAGCACGTTAAAAGCATAAGCGGAAGACGCCGGAAGGAAATCCGGGTAAAAAAGGCGCAGGAAAGAGCCGACAAACAGCCGGGAATCCACACCCAGCGAATAATCCATGGCATACCAGGCGCTGTTCCAGCCGTGCAGTTGGTCTGGAAGCGAACAGAGGAACGTGGAAGCAAGCAGAAGGAAAAGGAGAGGGGCGCGGTATATTTTTCCGGGTTTTGTTTTTAAATATTTTGCATTCATTATAAAAATACCTCTTTGGTTTTGTTTTATGTATTTTTTAAGAAGTTAAATCTCATGTGTTAGTGTATGACATTTTGGGGAAAGATGCAAGAGGGCGGACGCAGATGAAAGGAAGGAAATACCCTGCCCGGTTTCTGCCTGCCGCCCTGTGTTTCCCCTGCCGGCAGCTGTTCAAACCTGATGGCAAAAATGGGCTATTTCTAATTGTTTCCTTTTATTTTTTCTCTACCCAGCATGGGAGGGAGTTTTTTGGGGGGCGGCTGCGGCGGCAGTGCCTGTCCCGGATTTTCCGTGCTTCGTTTTCGGCGGAGTTTTTCTTAACAGAATGCGGATACCTAAGGAAAATCGGGCAAGGATGCCCGATTTAGCCCGATTCGGCAAGGATGCCGATAGAGGGCGGTCCGCAGCCTGTGACATCCTATGCCATTCTGTTTAGAAAAACCCGTCGAAATAAGTGCACGGAAAACCGGGACAGGCACTGCCGCCGCAGCCGCCTCCCAAAAAACTTCCTCCCGTGCGTCCGCCTAAACATAACATTTCAGGCTGAACTGTTACTAAATTAGAGATATTTTAATGTGGATTCTTGCGGATACTGGGGAGATATACTATAATAGTTAGACGTTACGGAACGGATAGCGGTAGTTTGAAGACAGAATCAGGGAAAGGAAACGGGAAAATGAAGGTGATTCAAAGGCTCCAACGATTTTGGCGGACAAATAGGGAACTGTGGGTATGCGCTTTGCTGGGGGCGTTTACTTTTATCTATATATATGGGGTTCATGTTTTGGACCCCTCTTATACGGACTGGCTGCTGACCAGTGTGGACGGGGATTTGACGCAGCATTACCTGGGATGGAAATTTTACCGCCATGCGGGCTGGGGTTTCCCCTTTGGTATGATGGACACTTTGGCGTATCCGAACAGGACTTCCGTTATTTTTACGGATTCCATTCCGCTGTTTGCGTTTGGGTTTAAATTAATCCGTTTTCTCTTGCCGGCACGGTTCCAGTATTTCGGGTGGTTTGGGCTGCTTTGTTTTATGCTGCAGGGGGCTTTGGGCGCGGGATTGGCGAAAAAGTATACGGGAAATAGGTTTGGTACGGTGGCAGGGGGGATGTTTTTTGTTCTGAGCCCTGTTTTTATTGACCGGATGTACTGGATGACGGCATTGGCGGCACATTTTCTCTGTCTGCTGGGACTGTGGTTTCTTGTGTATTATGAGGAAACGTATTGGGAAACCAAAAAGGCGGTGACGGGATGGGGACTGCTCGGTATGCTGTGTGCCGGGATTCACCTCTATTTTCTGCCTATGTGCGGCGTGCTACTGTTGGGGTTTCTGCTTTTGGATTGGGTGAAAAGCGGGGCAGGGGCTCATGGCAGTAACATTCGGAATGACAGGAACGGCGGAACGGAGGAAAAGGGGAAACATGGGAAAAAACGGTGGGAAATATTGCTGCCTCTTCTGGCATATCTTGGATGCGCGGCGGTGACGGTGTTTTTGTTTGGCGGTTTCGGCTCCGGTATGAAAGCGGGAAATGACGGGCTTGGCTATTACAGTTTTAACCTGAACGGTTTTTTTAATCCACAGGGATGGTCCGCTTATTTGAAGGACATGCCTTGTACGGACAGCCAGTATGAGGGATTCGGTTATCTTGGGCTGGGGTGTCTGGTTTTGCTTGTATGTTCCGCGGCTGTCTGGTTTGGAACGGCGGGAGGCAGGGCGGAAAACCGTTCCGTTGGGAAGTGTTTCGGCGGAAACGGAGAAAACGCCGGCAAACGGCGCCGCGGTATAGTGACCGGATGGATGGAGGAACATGTATATGGCGTGGTTTTTGCGGGAATATTCCTGCTTACCCTGTGTATGGCGGTATCCAACGTGATAATGTACCATGACAAAGTGCTGTGTGAGATTCCGCTGCCGGGTGCGGTGCGGCGTTTATGGAGCGTGTTCCGCGCAACCGGACGTTTGGTTTGGCCTGCCGTATACCTGCTGGTGCTGGGGGCGGTCTGCATGGGGAGGAAAGCGCTGAACGGGCGTACCAGGGGGATTTTGCTTGCCTGCTGCCTCCTGCTGCAGTTTGCGGACATGAAGGACATGCTGGCGGAAAAAAGGGAAGTTTATAATAAAAAGGACAGTTACCAGACCCTGCTTCCTTCCGAAACATGGAGGAAAATCGGGGAGGAAAAGAAAATCAGGCATATCTGTTTTGTGTCGGATATGGTAAGCAACCGTAAGCTGCTCTTTTCTTTTGGCGATTATGCGTCGGATTACGGACTGACGTTAAATGATTTCTACTTTGCCCGTTCCCTGGGGGATAAAGGGATGCGGGCAAAAGAACAGGCTTTGGCGGAATGCCCGCCGGATACCCTGTTCGTGTTCTTTGGCAATGAGGCACAGCAGGCGCTGGCGTATCCGTTGTATTATTACCGTGTGGACGGGCTGGTGGCAGGCTGTCAGGAACCGTTAGAAGGGCTTACCCCGCTTACGCAGGAAGAACTTCTGACTTACCGCTATGATATGGCAAGCGGTCGTTTCCTAAACAATGCGGAGGTGGTGGAAGAAGGATGGAACATCCATTCCTATGGGAACTCCTACGGTCCTTACCTCAATGCGGGAGCCGGCAGGTATCTAGTAACGGTGCGGGGCAGCGGGCTTACCGCCACGGACATCAAGTGCTATTACAACCATGGGGATGTGAATCTGGAACCGCAAAACCTTACGGTGACGGATGAGGGCATTACGTTTGAAGTGGAACTGACGGAGTATGCGCCGGATTTGGAAATTGCCCTGTGGAATGTGGGCGGCGGGGATCTTTTGGTTACGGAGATGGTGATTGCGAAACAATAGGAAGCGGTTACGCATCATGCCGGCTGTTACTCCGGTTTGGCTCCACCCGGGAGAGGAAGTCTTTATATTCCGGGATTTCCTTTGCGATGATACCCATGAAACGCATTGCCCCTTCCGTATTCAGATGGTCGGCATCCGAAAAAAATTCCAAATGTTTCCAGATCGGAAGAGCACACGTCTGAACTCCAGTCACCGTCCATTATCTC
>CAJUMD010000038.1 GCA_910587275.1 uncultured Kineothrix sp. | reverse complement strand
GCAGGTGCGGAAATAACAACCTTACGTGCGCCGGCATTGATGTGTGCCTGTGCTTTATCTTTGGACGTATAGAAACCTGTACATTCAAGAACAACGTCTACTTTCAATTCTCCCCAAGGAAGTTTGTTAGCATCCGCTTCTTTGTAAATGGTAATCGTCTTTCCGTCAACAGTAATGGAATCCTCACCAGCGGTTACGGAATCCGCTTTCGCATATTTGCCCTGGGAAGAATCATACTTTAACAAGTGAGCCAACATCTTGGGGCTTGTTAAGTCGTTGATTGCCACTACCTCGTATCCTTCCGCTCCAAACATCTGCCTGAAAGCAAGACGGCCGATACGGCCAAAACCATTAATTGCTACTCTTACTGCCATTTTAGTCTCCTCCTAAAAATGATTTTATTTATACTATTTTGCAATCACTGGAATATGATTGTCAAAATTTTATCAACATGTTTATTTTACCTAATTTGTCCCAAAAATTCAAGACTTAAATAAAAAATATTTACATTTTGACCTAAATTTTACAGTTTTTTTAAATCTGCGGGCAGGGCGGACATCCGCCGCTGTCCGTGCGCTGCTCCCTACAACCTGATATGTTCGGGAATACGTTTGGAAAATACCGTATAATACTTAAATCCACAGGACTTTAAAATCTCCGCCGCACGGTCAAAACCTTCCGCAATCCGTCCCGGCGCATGGGCATCGGAACCTGCCGTGACGATTTCGCCGCCAAGTTCGCGGTAGCGCCGGATGATGTCCGTGCAGGGATTCAATTCCCTCAACCCGTAACCGATACCCCCGGTATTGATTTCCAGCCCCTTTCCGTTTTCCACAAGCAGGCGCAGGATGGCATCCAGCACATCGCGGTAAGCGCCATAGCCGTAAGCCGTATCCTTTCCCGGACCATACCGCACCACATAATCCAGATGCCCGTATACGTCAAAATCAAGGAACTTTCTTAAATTATCCAAAACAGAGGCGAAATATTCCCCGTAAGCCTCCTCCTCGCTGCGTCCTTCAAAAAAATACGGATAATAAGGGTCTTTCCGGTTGCAGAGGTGGGAAGATGCGATGACAAAATCAAAATCGTATTGCCGGACATACGCGGACAGTTCCCCTGCAAGATGCGGCTGGACACCAAGTTCCACGCCAAAGCGCAGTTTAATCCGGTCCCCGTATTTTTCCCGCTGCCTTTGGAACCCGGCAAGATAGGCATCCGTATCCAGCTCAAAGAGCCCTTCTTCTTCCGGCTTTGCATAAACGTAATCCATGTCCATATGTTCGGTAAAACACATGGTCGTAAGTCCCAGTTCCATTCCCCTGCGTACCATCTCCTCCATCGGCGTATCGGAATCGCCCGAATAGGAAGAATGTAAATGATCATCTGACAAAACCGCCATAACAGCCTCCTTTTCCTGCCGGTAAGCGCCGTCCCTATACAATCGTACCGCCGCCCAGCACGTATCCGTCCCCGTAGAAAACCGCCGCCTGCCCTGGTGTCACCGCACGCACGGGTTCCCCAAATCTGCACGTAATCCGGTCTTCCCCCGTTTTCTCCATGATGCAGGGCGCCCCTTTATGGGCATAGCGTATTTTTACAACCGCCTGCCGCGGCTCCCTTAAGTCTTCCATTCCCATGTAATTAATCCCCGTACAGGTCAATTCCCGGGAAAATACATCCTCCGCTTCCCCGAGCACCACTTCGTTTGTCTCCGGCCGTATCTGTGTCACAAACACCGGATGGCCCATGGAAAGCCCTAACCCTTTGCGCTGTCCCACCGTATAATGGATTATCCCTTTATGGACGCCGAGGACTTCCCCCTGTGCCGTCACGAAATATCCGGCCTGCGGTACCCGGTTTCCTGCCTGTCTGCCGATGAATCCCGCGTAATCATGATCGGGAATAAAACAGATTTCCTGGCTGTCCGGCTTGTCCGCCACGGGCAGTCCCTGTTTTTTTGCTATTTCTCGTATTTCCTCTTTCCCGTATTCCCCTACCGGCATTAACGTATGGGCAAGCTGGTACTGGGTCAGGTTGTACAGCGCATAAGTCTGGTCCTTTGCCGCCGTCACCGAATTACAAACGGCATACCTGCCGTTGGCAAGCCTTCCCACTTTCGCATAATGCCCGGTGGCAATGCAGTCCGCCCCAATGGCAAGGCTCCTTTGCAGAAGGGATTCCCATTTCACATACCGGTTGCAGGCGATACAGGGATTCGGCGTCCTGCCATGGAGATACTCCTCCACGAAATAATCCATCACCTTTTCCTTAAATTCCTTCCGGAAATTCATGACATAATAAGGGATGTCCAAAAACTGTGCCACCCGTCTTGCATCCTCTATGGCAGAAAGGCCGCAGCAA
Organism: uncultured Kineothrix sp.; assembly: GCA_910587275.1. Classification (GTDB taxonomy): domain Bacteria; phylum Bacillota; class Clostridia; order Lachnospirales; family Lachnospiraceae; genus Kineothrix. The sequence goes on along the minus strand of CAJUMD010000038.1, from coordinate 25,330 downwards.
ACGCCGTTTTCTTCCACTGTCGTCCCGCCTTCCTCCTGCCAGGTCTGCATAGTCACGCCAATGACCTCATAGCCCTGTTCCTTCAATAGATATGCCGCTACGGAAGAATCCACGCCGCCCGACATCCCCACTACCACTTTCCCTTTCATCATCTACGCCCTTCCTTCCCGTCCCGATGTTCTTTGCACCATTCTGCGCCTTTATTCTGCGCCTTTATTCCGTGCCGTTATTCCGTCCGTTTTAACCGCATCCGCCTGCATCCAGAATGACGCTCCAGCATTCCAGCAGCCGCCCCAGGGAAAATGCCGCGTTTGCCGGGCTTGTGGATGGCAGCCTGTGGATTTCCTTCCCCGTCTGCTCCCTGCAGAACCGGTTGTAAAGCTGACATGCCTTATCCCCGTTACCGTAAATTTCCCTGATGCGGCTGGCACGCAGAAGTCCCGCAATATCGTTGGCTTCCACGCTGCGGATGGAACTGTCGCTGGAACCCTCGATATCGCAGGAACGGATTACGTCCCATATGGCGATGCGGTGCTTTAACAAAAGCGCCTTTTTCTCCGCAATGCTTCCCGGCACTTCTTCCCCGGTCAGACCCGCCAGCACTTTCCAAAAACGGTTTTGGGGATGCCCATAGTAAAAAGCGCTTTCCCTTGATTTTACCGAAGGGAAAGTGCCCAACACCAATATTTCCGAATTGCCGTCATAAACCGGTTCAAACGTATGTGTTACCCTCATCCTCAGTATACTTCCCCTTCTTCCCCATCCTCATGGATATCTGCCTTTGGCTTCTCCAATCCCTCGATTTCGATACCGTGTTTCTCTGCATAATCCCAAAGCGCAGCATGAATTGCCTCCTCCGCCAACAGAGAACAGTGCACCTTCACCGGAGGCAGCCCGTCAAGGGCATCCATCACCGCCTTGTTCGTGACTTTCATCGCTTCACCGATGCTCTTACCCTTGACAAGCTCCGTCGCCATACTGCTGGTGGCCACTGCCGCCCCGCAGCCGAAAGTCTTGAACTTACAATCCCTTATGATACCGTCTTCACCGATATCCAGGTAAATCCTCATGATATCCCCGCATTTTGCATTACCCACGGTGCCTACCCCGCTGGCATTTTCGATTTCCCCCACATTCCTTGGATTCTGGAAGTGGTCCATTACTTTTTCACTGTACACATTCACACCTCATTTCTGCTTTTTCATAAAATCTTCATATAAGGGAGACATTGCCCGCAGTTTCCCCACAATCTCCTTTAAGGCTTCCACCACCTGATCCATTTCCTCCATGGTATTCTCAGGACCTACCGTCAGACGCAGCGAACCGTGCGCCGTCTCATGGGGCAGCCCGATGGCAAGCAGCACATGGGAAGGGTCCAAGGAGCCGGACGTACATGCCGAACCGCTGGAAGCACAGATGCCTTTCATGTCCAGCATGATAAGCAGGGATTCGCCTTCGACAAACCGGAAACTGAAATTCACATTGTTGCCAAGCCGTCTTTCCCGGTCCCCGTTCAGCCTGCAATAGGGGATTTCCTCCCCAATCCTTTGAATCAGGTAATCCCGCAGCTTCCGCTCCTTTTTTGCATGTTCCTCCATGTTGGCAAACGCAAGCCGTACCGCCTTCCCCAGCCCGACAATCCCCGGCACGTTCTCCGTCCCGGCACGCCTTCCCCGCTCCTGCTGTCCCCCGTGAAGGAACGAACGGGTTTTGATTCCGGTACGGATGTACAAAAACCCGATTCCCTTCGGCCCGTTGCATTTATGTCCGCTGGCACTTAACATATCGATGTTCATGTCGTCCACGTTTACCGGTATGTGGGCGTAAGCCTGCACTGCGTCGGTATGGAACAGAATCCCGTGTTCCCTTGCCACGGCGCCGATTTCCCGCACCGGCTGCACGGTGCCAATCTCATTGTTGGCAAACATCACCGATACCAGGATGGTATCGGGGCGGATGGCACGCCTTACATCCTCCGGGTCCACGATTCCGTTTTCCCCCACGTCCAAATAAGAAACTTCATATCCCCTTTTTTCCAGATAAGCACAGGTATGCAGTATGGCATGATGCTCGATTTTGGAAGTAATGATATGCTTTCCTTTCCCGGCATATGCTTCCGCCGTGGCAACGAGCGCCCAGTTATCCGCTTCCGAACCGCCGCCCGTAAAATAAATCTCATTGGTCTTTGCCCCCAGCGTGGCGGCAATTTCCTCCCTCGCTTCCATGACTGCCCGCTTTGCCGCGCCGCCCATGGAATAAATGCTGCTGGGATTCCCGTAATATTCCGTAAAATACGGAAGCATCGCTTCCGCCACTTCCGGCGCCGTCCTCGTGGTCGCCGCATGATCCAGGTAAATAATATGTCCCATGGTTTTTTCCGTCCTTTTCTGCAATATGTATTCTTTTACTGTCATTTGGAGCCGTTCAAGAATTAATCTTTACAAATGACTTTTTAATTCCTAGTAAACCACTACGAATTGGATGATTTCACTATACCACGGGTCCGCTGTTCTGTCAATAAAAGGGAATGCATATATTTATAAACAAATCCGCAAGACAGGTATTGCATGAAGAAAACCAATCCTCTCATTACAGGCACCATCATTCTCACCGTTACCGGTTTCGCCAGCCGTTTTATCGGCTTTTTTTACCGTATTTTTCTCTCCCGTGTGTTCGGGGCGGAAGGCATGGGGCTGTACCAGCTCACCGCGCCGGTGCTGGCGCTGACCTTTTCCGTCACCGTATCCGGTATGCAGACCGCCATTTCCAAGTTCGTGGCAGGCGAGACTTCCACCCGCAATTACCGCGCTTCCTTCCGCACCCTCTTTACCGGATTTGGCATTTCCATGCTGCTCTCCGCCGGATGTACCGCCTATATTTACCTGTTTTCCGATACGATTGCGGCAAATCTCCTGTTTGAGCCAAGAACCGCGCCGCTGCTGCGCATCATCGCGCTTTCCATCCCCATGACCACCGTACATTCCTGCATCAACGGATATTTTTACGGCATCCGTAAGACCTCCGTGCCGTCCGCGGCACAGTTGGTGGAACAGTTGGTCCGTGTAGGGAGCGTTTATCTGATTTATGCCCATTACACGGCAAAAGGCTATACCCCCACCATCAGCTTTGCCGTTGTCGGGCTGATCATCGGGGAAGCCGCTTCCATGCTGGTATGCCTTGCCGCCATCTATTTCCGCTTTTATTCGCTGACCCTGTCGCACAGCCTGTTCCGGAAAATAAAGGAACCCGCCGTCACATACGGCAGGGAAGCCAGACGGCTGCTCTCCCTTGCGGTTCCGCTTTCCCTTAACCGTACACTGATCAATTTTCTGCAAAGCGTGGAGGCCATTTACATCCCCCAGTGCCTGCAACGCTACGGCTACAACAACGCCAAGGCGCTCAGTGTATACGGGGTATTAACCGGAATGGCGCTGCCGCTAATCTTCTTTCCCTCCGCCATCACGAACTCGGTTTCCGTCCTGCTCCTGCCCATCGTATCGGAAGCCGACGGCAGCGGCAACCACGGCGCCGTGCGCAGGGCGGTACGCACGTCCATCAAATACTGTTTCCTCCTTGGCTTCCTCTGTACCGGCGTTTTCCTTTTATTCGGACGGTTTGCGGGCACCTTTTTGTACAACAGCGCCCTGGCGGGAAGTTTCATCATTACCCTGAGCTTTATCTGCCCCTTTATGTATATTGCAAGTACGTTAAACAGCATCTTAAACGGGCTGGGGCGTACGGGTTCCACCTTCCTTTTCAGTATGGTAAGCCTGGGTCTGCGGCTGGCTTTCGTATTCTGGCTGATTCCGGTGCTGGGCATCCAGGGGTATCTGTACGGGCTGCTGGCAAGCCAGTTGCTGCAGACGGGACTGTGCGTGTTTGCGGTACGTAAATACCTGCGTTAGCGTGTGCCAAAGCGTATTTGCCGCTTGCACAACCCCCACCAATATATTATAATAACTATGTTTTGCGGACAGGCAGGCAAACCTGTTTCCATATTTCCTTACGGTCCCGCCTGCCAAAAACATTCCGCAATGAGACACCACAGGAGGTATGAAGAAATGTCATTTGAATTTATACAGAAGCTGCCCACGCCGGACGAAATACGCAGGCAGTTCCCGGTGCCGGAAAAACTGGTGGAATTAAAACAGCGCCGGGATACGGAAATACGGAAGGTACTTACCGGGAAAGACAACCGTTTCCTGGTTATCATCGGCCCCTGTTCCGCAGACAACGAAGAAGCGGTCTGCGACTATGTGAACCGACTGGCAAAAGTAAACGAAAAGGTAAAAGACAAACTGATCCTGATTCCCAGGATTTACACAAACAAACCACGGACCACGGGGGAAGGATATAAGGGCATCGTCCACCAGCCGGACCCGGAAAAAAAGCCGGATTTCCTCGCCGGACTGATTGCCATGCGTAAAATGCAAATCCGCGCCATTGCGGAATCGGGGCTTACGGCGGCAGACGAAATGCTTTATCCCGAAAACTGGCGCTATGTATCCGATATCCTCTCCTACGTCGCCATCGGGGCTCGCTCCGTGGAAGACCAGCAGCACCGCCTGACGGTCAGCGGCTTTGATGTCCCCGCAGGCATGAAAAATCCCACCAGCGGTGATTTTTCCATTATGTTAAATTCCGTTTTCGCCGCCCAGCATTCCCATTCCTTCATCTACCGGGGATGGGAAGTACAGACCACGGGAAATGACCTGACGCATACGGTCCTGCGCGGTTCCGTAAACAAATATGGGAGAAGCCTTCCGAATTACCATTACGAAGATTTGAACAACCTACTAACTCTCTATAACGAAAGGGACTTGAAAAACCCCGCCTGCGTCATTGACGCAAACCACAACAATTCCAACAAACAGTTTAAGCAGCAGATACGGATTGTGAAAGAAGTCATGCACAGCAGAAAATTAAATGCGGATATCCACCAGCTCGTAAAGGGAGTCATGGTGGAAAGTTATATCGAAGAAGGCAGCCAGAAAATCGGCGAAGGTGTTTACGGGAAATCCATTACGGATCCCTGCCTCGGATGGGAAGATTCCGAACGTCTGATTTACGATATCGCAGAATACATTTAGGTATTTCCCGGTTTCCTCCGGGACAGCATACGGAACCGTTCCCGCCCTTCCCTGCCGCATAGCCGGTATTCAGAATATTTTCAGGAAAACGGATAAAAGCATGGGATTCACATAGCTCTCCAGGGCGCTTCCCGCTATGAGGATGCCGGCTGCGGTAAGCAGCTTCGGGATGATTTTTACCAAATACGGTTTTCCCCGGCCGTATCCTGTTTCCGCAAGCCGTTCCGGGTGGTACAGCGCCATGTTCAGCCCACAGCACCAGTCCATCAGCAGAATACATGCCGGAACGAGCAGCAGGTATTGGGGCAGGACACTCACCAGCACAAGAGCGATTCCGCGTATTCCGTAACGGATGGACGCCACCGACAGGAATATTCCCGCCATGCCGCCCATCCAAAAGGCATACGCCGATACCGCTGCCGTCCCCACATAGGTTGTTGCCAGCAGGCACAAAAGCACCGCCGTCCCAAGCCTTTCTTTCAGTACATAACGGAAAAACGCACTGCCGTCCACTTCCAAAAACCGCAGTCGGCTCAAAGAAGCCGCACTTAAAAGCTCCATGCCTTGTAAGAAATCGGTTTTCCAAATATTCGACGCCAAAACCCCGGCGAGGAACCCTCCCAAAAATAAATACAGCCAGCGCATACGCCGGCTGCCCATTCCATATCCCTGATACATATTACCATTCCCAGCGCACCATATTTACTACAATATATGCGTGTCCGGACGGATACATGCCTGTTTGCGGATATTACGTTCGGATAGTCATAAAGTCCTGTTCTTATCCGCAGTATTTTGCCCGGTAGGACATAACTGCCGCAATGGTTTTGGAATCTTCAATTTTCCCTTCCAAAATCATGGTGCACAATTCCTCCACGGTATAAGCCTCCACGTGAATGAACTCATCTTCGTCCAAATGCTGCTCCCCCTTCTTAAGATTCCTTGCCACGTAAATATCTATTTTCTCGTTACAGAATGCCACCGTGGTCCGCAGTGTAATCAGAAGCTCCAGGTCTCCGGAACGGTATCCCGTTTCTTCCTCCAGTTCCCTTGCCGCAGCATCCATGGTAGGTTCCGCACCGTTTAACCCCCCGGCGGGAATCTCCAAGGTCTCACGGTCCAGCGCATTGCGGTACTGGCGCACCATCAGCAGTTTTCCGTCTTCCCTGACCGGAACCACCGCCGCTGCCCCTTTGTGACCGATGAAATCCCACTCCACCACATTTCCATTGGGAACCTGCACCGTGTCCTTATAAAAATCCACAATGACACCATGGTACATCAGTTCCCGGTTCAGTCTCTTAAATGTTTCCGCCATAATCCCTGCCTTTCTCTATCCGTTTCTTTTCCAATCTTTTTCCGGTCTTCTATTCCTTTTATTCCTTCTACTCCATCCAATCCGGCCAAGCCGCGTCTGCCTTCCGTCAGCAGGCACATTTCTCCACCATGGCACGTTCTTCCAATAACGTTTCCACGCTCACCAGCTTTACGCACAAAACGAACAAATCCGCCGCCTCCGCCAGTTCTTCCGGCGTGGGAAACGTAGGCGCCAGGCGTATGTTGCTGTCATCCGGGTCCTCGCCGTAAGGATAGGTAGCCCCTGCACCCGTTAACACCACTCCCGCTTCCTTACATTTTGCCACGATTTTCTTCGCGCACCCTTCCATGCATTCAAAGGAAATGAAATATCCCCCTTTCGGATTCGTCCATTCCGCAATGCCAAGACCGTCCAGTTCTTTTTCCAATACCTGAAGCACTGCCTCAAATTTCGGGCGGATTATTGCGGCATGTTTCCTCATATGCGCTTTTAAACCGTTGATATCCTTAAAATACCTTACATGGCGTAACTGGTTTATCTTATCAAACCCTATCGTCTGTACCGTTAAGGAGCTGCGTACATCGTCCAAATTTGCCTTGGATGCCGCAAGCGCCGAAATACCGCCGCCGGCAAACGTCACTTTGGAGGTGGAGGAAATTTCATACACGATATCCGGATTCCCCGCCTTTTCACATTCACTTAAAATATCCAGTATTTCATCCTGCTTATCTTCGTACAGATGGTGGATGGCATAAGCATTATCCCAATAAATCCGGAAATCCGCCGCTGCCGGCTTCAATGCCGCAAACCTGCGTACCGTCTCGTCCGAATAAGAATATCCCTGCGGGTTGGAATACTTCGGCACACACCAAATCCCTTTTACACATGCGTCCGATTCCACCAGCTTCTCCACCATATCCATATCCGGTCCGTTTTCCGTCATGGGTACGGTTATCATCTCTATCCCAAAATGCTGCGTAATCGCAAAATGCCTGTCATACCCCGGCGCCGGGCAAAGGAATTTCACCCGGTCCTGTTTACACCATGGGGTATTCCCCATCACACCATGGGTCATACTGCGTGAAATCAAATCATACATAACCGTAAGGCTGGCATTCCCGCACACAATCACCTGCTCCGCCGAAGGTACACCCATCATCTGTGCCATCAGCTCCTTTGCCTCCGGTATACCGTCCATCAAACCGTAGTTCCTGGTATCAAGCCCTGCCTCCGTCTGAAAGTCGGAAGAAGAATTCAGGATGTCCATAAAGTCCATTCCCATGTCCAATTGGGAAACCGACGGTTTTCCCCTGGACATATCGAGCTTCAGTCCCCTTCCCTTGGCATCTTCATATGCTTTTCCCAACTGTCTTAGCAACTGCTCCAATTCTTCCCTGCTTAACTCTTTGTACGATTTCATTCTGCACCATCCTCTTAATCTACCATATTATCATGTTACGCATACGTTCCACCTAAACATGTTATTATTGGATAATCGTATACAATCATACACGCCTCGTATATCATACTACAAGCGCTGGAATTTCACAAGCAGATTTTTAATTTTACTGGACTTTTATGGAAAAACCTTCATAAATTCCTACCGGCACATCTTCACCAAAAGAGTACTGTTCCATCGTCTCTTTTTCAAATCTATACGCCATAACCAAATCTTTTGTTGGATCAACGATCCAATATTCCCTGACATACGCATTCCGATACTTAAAAAGTTTCGTAAAATAATCCATCGGCTTACTTTCGGGAGAAACAATTTCAATAATCCAATCAGGTGCGCCGTGACACCCCTTTTCATCCAATTTAGATTGGTCACAAATCACGGAAATATCCGGTTCAATATAATTTATACCGTCTTTATTCAAAAACACAGCAAATGGAGCTGCATAAACTTCACATTTTCCGTCCTTACTGTCAATATAATTCGCTATTGCCTGATGTAACTTCCAACTGATTTTCTGATGGATCCTGCTTGGCGGTGCCATATAATAAATTTTTCCGTCAATCAATTCGGCTCTTTCCCCGTCAGGCAGCGCATAAATATCATCTATCGTGTAATTTTTTTCCTTTTTTAATGCATCCATAATTTTTTCACCTCCACTCCTAATATCATCATATCCTCCAACCTATGGAAAAACAATTCCATTCTTTTGGATTCTGTATGCATATTATATGCATAAAAAATAAGGAAAGTATGAGAAACACTGCATTCTCAATACTTTCCTTATCCCAATCTCATTTTTACACCATGCTACTTCGCATAGTCTATCACACGTGATTCCCTGATGACATTCACTTTAATCTGCCCCGGGTATTCCAACTCAGCTTCAATCTGCTTTGAAATATCCCTTGCCAGCAGCACCATGTCTGCATCAGTGATTTGTTCTGGAACTACCATTACACGAATCTCTCTACCCGCTTGAATTGCAAAAGATTTATCCACACCTTTAAAATTATTTGTAATATCTTCTAATTGTTTTAATCTGCTTGTATATGTTTCCAATGTTTCCCTTCTTGCACCTGGCCTTGCTGCCGAAATGGTATCCGCAGCCTGTACAAGACACGCAATCAGTGAATGCGCCTCCACGTCCCCGTGATGCGATTCCACCGCATTAATCACCACTGACGATTCTTTATATTTCTTACAGAGTTCAACGCCTAATTGAATGTGTGAACCTTCCATTTCATGGTCCACAGCCTTACCGATATCATGCAGCAATCCTGCCCGCTTTGCCATCCGCACATCGAGTCCCATTTCCGCGGCAAGAAGCCCCGATAACTGGGCAACCTCGATGGAATGCTTCAACGCATTCTGACCATAGCTAGTCCGGAATTTCATTTTACCGAGCAGTTTCACGAGTTCGGGATGAATACCGTGTACGCCAACTTCCAGCGTTGCGGCATCACCTTCCTCCTTAATCATGACTTCAACTTCCTTCTGCGCTTTCTCCACCATTTCCTCGATTCTGGCCGGATGGATACGCCCGTCCACAATCAATTTTTCCAGTGCGATTCTTGCCACTTCACGCCGTATCGGGTCAAAGCCGGACAAAATGACTGCCTCCGGCGTATCGTCAATAATAAGGTCAACGCCCGTCATCGTTTCAAGGGTCCTGATGTTCCTGCCCTCCCTGCCGATGATTCTGCCTTTCATTTCGTCATTCGGAAGCTGTACCACGGATATCGTCGTCTCGGATACATGATCGGCCGCACATTTCTGTATCGCCGTGATCACATATTCCTTCGCCTTCTTGTCCGCTTCTTCCTTTGCCCTGCTTTCCATTTCCTTAATCATTACGGCAGTTTCGTGTTTTACTTCATCTTCCACAATCTTTAACAAATAATCTTTTGCCTGTTCGGAGGTTAATCCTGAGATTCGTTCCAGTTCCTGTAATCTCTGTTCATTGAGCTTCGTAACTTCTTCGCGTAATTTGGCGAGGGATTCTTCCCTTGCTGCCAAACTCACTTCTTTTTTCTCGATGGCTTCCGCTTTCTTATCGATGTTCTCTTCCTTCTGCTGAACCCTGCGCTCATAACGCTGCGCCTCGGCTCTCCGCTCTTTGATCTCCTTGTCCAATTCGTTCTTAGTACGAATGGATTCTTCCTTGACTTCGAGCAGCGATTCCCGCTTCTTCGTCTCAGCAGTTTTCAATGCCTCATCGATAATCTCCCTCGCCTTGTCTTCCGCATTGCCGATTTGGGATTCCACCACCTTCTTACGGTAGGCAACCGCCACCGCGGCAGTAACCGGCACCGAGATAACCAAAGTTACAATGACTGCTATTGCAACATACATGTACAGGAGCACCTCCTTATTTAGTTTTCATTGTACGAATATCTATATAGAATGTAAGAATCAAAACTGATTCAAGTGAAACATTCTAACAAGCGATTTTACAACAATTAAAATTTTAAACTCAAATCGAACTAATGTCAAGTAAAAGTACGCTCCTAATTGTATCCATTTGGAATCCCTTGCGGTATAAAAATGCCGATAACTTCTGTTTTTCCCTGCTTGTAGCCGTTTCCGGGTCATAATTTTTTTTTCGCAAAATTTTTTTTGCCACGGTTATTTCATCCGGTTCCCCGTCCAAATCCGCCGTCTCCTCCATCACTTCCGCAATCAGTTCCCGGCGGATTCCCTTTGCCGCCAAATCCTGTTCCATGCGCCTGCGGCTTCTGTCTTCCTTATGGTACGCGATATAATCCTCCGCATATTTCCGGTCGTCGATGTAGCCGTAGGATTTCACGTAACCGATGGCGGTATCGATGATTTCTTCCGGGTATTCCCCCCGGCGGAGTTTCTCCCGGAGCTGCCGTTCCGTATACGCCCTCGCCTTCAATAAATTCATGCTGCGCAGTTTCGCCCGCTTCGGCAGTACCTCCCCCATAATTGTCCCATAGTCCTGCGCCGGAATTTCTTCCCCCTCTTTTATGTGATACGGGCGCAATTCGCCCTTGTACAATACAAAGGCGAATTCCCCGTCAAGAAATACCCGCACCCTTTTTTTATCCAGTTCTTCTGTCTTTGTCACAAACATCGTCTATCCGCTCACTCTGCCGCAGGCTGCGCCGGTTCCGCCGCCTCCGCTTTTTTCGACTTTCCTGCCCTTGTCTTCGGAGCCGGTTCCGCTGCCGGTTCCGTTTCCCTGCCTGCCGCCGCATCTTTCTCCAGTCCGAACCGTTCCCTTACCTTATGTTCCACTTCCCTGCACACTTCCGGGTTATCTTTCAGGTACTGTTTCGCATTCTCGCGTCCCTGACCGATTTTATTGCCGTCATAGGCATACCATGCGCCGCTTTTGCTGATAATATTATTTTCCGCCGCCAAGTCGAGGATATCCCCCACTGCGGAAATCCCTTCGCCGAACATAATGTCAAACTCCGCTTCCTTAAACGGAGGCGCAATCTTGTTCTTTACCACTTTGACCCTGGTCCGGTTGCCGATTACCTCTCCGCTTTGCTTTAAAGATTCAATCCTGCGGACATCCAGACGCACCGAGGAATAGAATTTCAATGCCCGCCCGCCGGTGGTCGTTTCCGGATTGCCGAACATCACGCCCACTTTCTCACGCAACTGGTTAATGAAGATAACGGTACAATTGGATTTGCTGATTACTGCCGTCAGCTTCCGGAGCGCCTGGGACATCAGGCGCGCCTGCAGACCGACATGGCTGTCGCCCATGTCACCGTCAATTTCCGCCTTTGGAACAAGCGCCGCCACGGAGTCCACGACCACGATATCCACCGCACCGGAGCGCACCATGGTTTCCGTAATCTCCAAAGCCTGTTCCCCGTTATCCGGCTGCGATATGTACAGGTTATCCACATCCACCCCGATATTCTTCGCATATACGGGGTCAAGGGCATGTTCCGCATCGATGAACCCTGCAATACCGCCCCTCTTTTGGACTTCCGCAATCATATGGAGCGTTACGGTAGTCTTACCGCTGGATTCCGGTCCGTATATTTCCACAATCCTTCCTTTCGGAATGCCCCCAAGCCCCAATGCAATATCCAGGCTTAAGGAACCGGTGGGGATCGTCTCCACATTCATCTGCGCCGTGGGGTCCCCCAGTTTCATCACCGCACCCTTACCGTACTGTTTTTCTATCTGTACCAATGCCGCATCCAATGCTTTTAATTTTTCTTCTCTTTCCATTTCCATTTTCTCCTTATCCTTTTAATCCGGTTCCCCACACGCTTGCTTTATTCCCGCGAGCAACGAGCCAAGTGGCTGCTTGCAGACATTTGGCGACTGCCGCGAGGGTCAAATACCCCGCTGCTCTGCAGCGCTGCAAGTTTGATACCCCGTTGCTTGCAGCGGGGTCTTTGATTTCCGCAGGCAACGAGCCAGGCTGCCGCACTTGTGCGGATATTGGACGTCTGCCGTGAACAATGAAAAATAGCCATATCAGAACATCCGTTCTGTCTCTTTCTATCATAAAACAAACGTTCGGGTATGTCAACCGTTTTCCCATAAAAATATTTTACCTTATTATAAGTCCCATAAACATCCCTTATATAAATTTTTCAAATTTTTTTGAAAAAAGGCGAACTGCCATGAACGATATATGGAACCGCTTCACATTTTCACGAATTTTATGTTTCCAGTATAACATATGTAAAATAGAGGTGCAAGAAAAAGAAGGAGACGCTCCTTTTTCGTGTAACCGTTCAGCCCAAACCGTTACTTTTCCGTCTCCTCCTGCTTATTCCCTTCACTGCACCTTAAACCTGCGGATTGCCTCCGTCAGCTTCTTCGCCTCCTCATCCAGCCTTCCGGTCGCTTCGTTCAACTCTTTCACGGCGCTTACCTGAAGTCCTGCCTCGTCCTTCATCCGGTTGGTGGACGCCAGCGTCTGTATGGACACCTCGGAAATATTCGCCACCGCTTCCATGGTCCGGTCTTTGCTCCCGGTTTACACGCCTGCCTTGTTACTTCTTTTTTACCGGAACCCAAAGCTCGCAGAACAAATTGTTCCTGCCGTTTTCAAAATAAATCTCATAGTCCGAGCCATCCGTCTGTACATAACCCGTCTGCGGTACAAACTCTTTAAAGAATTTTTCCCATGTTTCCCCCAGGCAGTCACCGTCCGTGCCAATGCATGAAAACACGGCATAATCCGCAGGCTCCGTTTCCCATAAAGTATAGCCGTCCTCCAGCAGACGTGCTGCCCCTTCCTCATCGGTATCCCCGTCAAGCATAACGCCGATTCCGTACCGGAAATGCGTCTCTGCGTCCTTCATGGGACTGCACAAACCATATACATCCCTTTTCCCTTCCGGACGGAGTGACTGCATGGGTTCCACCCTGTTTTTCCGTCCGCATTCCGACCAAAAATCGGGAATGCTGTGATCGTTATCATCCCCCGCCACTTCATTCGGAAACTCCCTTACCAAGGCAATGAACTTCTGCCGTTCCCTGTGTTCCATCCTGTAATCCATCATACTGCCACCTTCCATTGTGATTTTTATCACAAGGGGATTAAACAAACGGATTTGCGCACCTTTCTGTTTTGCCTGCTTCGGCGTCGAACCATGAAACTTTGAAAAGGCTTTTGAAAAGCTCTCCGGGGTCCGGTAGCCGTACTTATAGGCGGCTTCCGTCACCGACAGGTCCGTTGCCTGAAGCTCCTGCGCCGCCAGTGCCAGCCGCCGGTTCCTGATGTATTCGTTTGCGGTCATTCCCGTAACGAAACGAAAGGTCCGGTGGAAATCATAGCCTGACATACGGACGCTTTTGGCAGTTTCCACATAGGTGATGTCATCATAAATATGTTCTTCCATATAGCAGACTGCCTGCTGTATCAATTCGACTGACATTTTGTTTTCTCTCCCTGTGCAGTATCATTATAACCTTTTGGATGTGAAAATTCCTGTCCCCGCTTGCACAAGTTTCTGCATGTAAAAACGGTTTCCCTTAAACCATCCGAAACACACTTTAAGAAAATAACCGCGAAATATCATTGAACAGTACAAACACCATCAAGAGCATCAGCACCGCCATTCCCGCCAGATGCACCATTCCTTCTTTTTCCGGCGGCACCGGTTTCCCCCGGACCACCTCAAACAGTAAGAATACCAAACGTCCGCCGTCCAGCGCAGGAATGGGCAGCAAATTCAGGATACCCAGATTCACCGAAAGCAGGATGGTAATGCTCATCATGGAAAACAGCACATAACGGAACCCGTATTCCTTTTGGGATTCATAAGTTTCCCCAACCATTTGGGCGATTCCCACCGGTCCTGCCACGTCGTCTTTCGACACCCTTCCCTGGAACAGCATCGCAAGGCTCTTAAACGTACTGCCCACGTAATACTCCAGCTCATAAAAACCGTACTGGAACACCTCTAATGCGCTGCACCGGTAATATTCACTGTATCCCATGAACCCGATATAATAACGTCCTGCCGCACTGTCATAAACCGGCGCAAGCTCCGTGCGGTATGTTTCCCCGCCGCGGACATATTCCACCTTAAGCGTCTCACCGCGGTTTAAGAATGATATTAACGAAATCTGCTTTCCGAAATGAATCTTTTCCCCGTTAATCTCCGTAATCCGGTCGCCTGCCTGTATCCCCGCCGCTTCCGCCGCACTGTCAGGCACCACCGACTGTATTACCGGACGCTCCGTACCGGTAAACGCAATCAGGATCACCGCAAGCACATAAGCAAGTATGAGGTTAAACAAGGGTCCTGCCACCACGGCGGAAATCCTCGCCCACACGTTTGCCGACAGAAATGAGCCTTCGTCCGGCACACCGCCGGCCGTCATGCCGTCTTCCCCGTCAAACATACATGCGCCGCCAAGGGGCAGCGCTTTCAGGCTGTATACCGTTTCCCCTTTTTTATAACGGAAAAGAGTGGGGCCCATCCCCACGGCAAACTCCACCACCCGTATCCCGTTTTTCTTCGCCAGAATAAAATGTCCGAATTCATGGGAAATGACCACCAACCCGAAAATCAGCAAAAACAATATCACCGTAACTATCAATTTACCACCCGCCTTATATATTCATACGCTTCCTGTTCCGTCCGCAGGATTTCCTCCACGTTTGGATGCTCTATCACTTTATGCTGCCCCATACATGCACCGATTAACTCCGGAATCTGCAAAAAGCCTATTTTCCGCTCCAAAAACAGGCTGACTGCCCTTTCGTTTGCCGCATTGTATACCGTGGGCATACTGCCGCCCGCCCTCGCTGCCTCAAACGCCAGCTTTAAGCCCGTAAAAGTCTCCAAATCCGGTTTTTCAAACGTCATATGGCCCAACGCAAAAAAGTCCAGTTTCTTTCCGTCCATCGGTCTGCGGTCCGGGTAAAACAGGGCATATGCAATCGGCAGTTTCATATCGGGCATTCCAAGCTGTGCCATTACCGCCCCGTCCTCATATTCCACCATGGAGTGAATGACGCTTTGGGGATGTACCACCACCTCGATTTGCTCCAAATCCACGCCGAACAGCCACTTTGCTTCCATGACCTCCAGTCCCTTATTGACCATGGTTGCGGAATCAATGGTAATTTTCCTGCCCATTGCCCAATTGGGATGCTTTAAGGCATCTTCCACCTTCATGGCGCCAAGCTCCTCCTTCGTCCTGCCCCGGAACGGTCCGCCGGACGCCGTTAAAAGTATCTTGCTGACACGTTTTTTGTTTTCCCCGTTCATGGACTGGAAAATGGCGCTGTGCTCGCTGTCCACCGGAAGAATGGGAACCTTATGCTTTGCGGCCAGCGGCATAATGATGTGCCCCGCCGTCACTAACGTTTCCTTATTGGCAAGCGCAATCGCCTTGCCGCTTTCAATAGCTGCAATGGTAGGTTTTATCCCAATCATGCCCACAATCGCCGTCACCAATACATCCATTTCCTCCATCACGGCGATTTCCAAAAGCCCTTCCATGCCGCAGCAGATCCGCACGCCCGTATCCGCCACCCGTGCACGGAGATCCATGCACGCTTCCTCGCTCCACATGGCGGCAATCAGCGGGCAAAACTCACGGATTTGTTCCTCCATCCGCTCCACATTGCTTCCCGCCGCTAAGGCAGTCACCTGCAAATCCCGGTTCTGCCGCACGATTTCCAATGTTTGGGTTCCGATGGAACCCGTAGACCCCAAAACCGCTATCCTTTTCATCCGTTTACCACCTTATCCAATCTCACCCGCGCCCCATCAGGAGCACCGCCAGTGCGTATATCATGGGCGCCGTGAAAATTACGCTGTCAAACCGGTCCATAATCCCCCCGTGTCCCGGTATCAGATGCCCGTAATCCTTAATTTCATGGTTCCGTTTGATGGCGGACGCCGCCAAATCCCCTACTTGGGAAATCACTGCACCCACTGCGCTGATCAACACAAAAATCCACGTCACCTGCTGTTCTTCCACAACCTGCTCCACCAGGAAATACCCGTACAGCCCCCCGACCAGTGCAGAACCCACCACACCGCCGACGGCGCCCTCGATGGATTTCTTCGGGCTGAGCTTCGGCGTCATTTTATGCTTTCCGATGGATATGCCCGTTAAATAAGCACAGGTATCGCAAATCCACGAACTGATGAAAATCATCCATACCAAATATGCCCCGTACGGAAGCTCCCTCGTCAGGTAAAGGAACGCAAACATCACCGGCGCGTATGCAAAACAGAAAAAAGCCCCCATTACCTGCTCCGCGCGGTATTTCGGAAACGCAAACACATACACGAACATAAAGGCAGCCATCGTAAACAGAATGGCAAACAACTGCGCCTGTGCGCTCTCAGTAAATACCACCACCGCATAGTAGCAGACAATCCCAAGATACCCCACACTCTCCAGGGCATTCAGCCCCTGTCCCTGCGCGCGGATCTTACATGCCTTCACCAGTTCCCCATACGCTGCCATGGAAATGAACAGGCATACGGCAGCCAAAAGATATCCGCCCGTAAGCAGCGTGACGGCGGCAATCACCACAAGTACCACGCCGCTGAGCAAACGAGCCATAAACATATCCGCTACCTCCTAATCGTTTTCTACCAAACCATAACGCCTATCCCTTTTATTATATGCATCTATGGCTTTTTCCAATTCTTCTTTCGTAAAATCCGGCCATGCCACCGGCGTAAAATAAAATTCCGTATAGGCAAGCTGCCACAGCAGAAAATTTGAAATCCGCTGCTCATTGCAGGTCCGTATTAACAAATCCGGCTCCGGTATCCCTCCGGTATCCAGCATGGAACTTACCAGTTCCTCCGTAATCTGCCCTTCTTCCAGCTCCCCGCCCTTAACCTTACGCGAAATGGAGCGTACCGCACGCACGATTTCATCCCTGCCCCCGTAATTTAAGGCAATCTGGAAATGAAGCCCGTCGTTTTCCTTCGTCGCTTCCTCCAGTTCCCCAATCCTCTGCCGGATATCCTGGTCCAATCCCGTCTTGTCCCCGATAATCCGCACGCACATCCGGTTCTTTTCCGCCGTCTTCAGGCAGGTCTTCAAATAATTGCGCAGCAGCTTCATCAGCGCATCCACCTCGTCTTTGGGCCGGTTCCAGTTCTCCGTGGAAAATGCATACACTGTCAGGTACTGCACACCCATCCGGTAAGCATCTTCACAGATGGTCTCCACCGTCTTCGCTCCCTGCACATGCCCGTAATTCCTCGGCATACCCTTCTTTTTTGCCCACCTGCCGTTACCGTCCAAAATAATCGCCACATGCCCCGGAATCTTCCGTTTTTCTTCCATTCCCATCCTTCCCATCCTGTCACCCGATGTCTCTTTGCCATGTCCCATGCATTTCCATTGGTTTCCCAATCCACTTTGCTTAAAAAACCGTCCGGTATCGCGGGTTCTGCCCTGTGAACGGGCGCCGGCCGCAGCCAAATACCCGTTCACAGGGCAGAACCGCCCCGGACTCTCCACTCCATCCCGTTTTTACACGGTAAGAATCTCTTTCGTCTTCTCCTCTACCAGCTTATCGATATCTTTAATAAACCGGTCCGTCATTTTCTGCAGTTCATCCTCCAACTGCTTAATCTGGTCTTCGGAAACATCCTCCTTCGCCAGTTTCTTAAACGCATCATTCCCGTCCCTTCTGATGTTACGGATTGCCACCTTCCCGTCTTCGCCCTTTTTCTTCACGTCTTTGGCAAGGCTCTTTCTCCGCTCCTCCGTCAGTTCCGGGAAGACAAGCCGGATTACCGCACCGTCATTGGAGGGGGTAATGCCCACATCGGAAGCCATGATTGCCTTTTCGATCTCCTTAATCAACGTCTTCTCCCAGGGCGCAATCTGAATCATCCGTGCTTCCGGTACCGTGATATTGCCCACCTGCTGGATGGGTGTGGGTGTCCCATAATAATCCACCCGTATCTTGTCCAGCACATGGGGATTGGCGCGTCCCGCACGGATGGCGGCAAAATCCGTTTCCAAATACTCATACGCTTTCTTCATCTTTCCGTCATAAACTTTCAGTCTCTCATCCATATCTTCTCTCCTCCGCAATATCATAATCATCCGGCAGGAAAAGCATCTTCCCTGCACGAATCCATATTTAAACCGTCACTTTCGTGCCGTTAAAATCCCCGTTTACCGCATTCACGATGCTGTCCGTACCGTTTAACCCAAACACCCACATGGGCATCCGGTTATCCCGTGCAAGAATGGAAGCAGTCATGTCCACCACCTGAAGGTTCTTTGCAATCACCTCGTCAATGGATACCTCGTCATACTTCTTTGCTGCTGGATTCGATTTCGGGTCGTCGTCATACACCCCGTCCACCGCTTTCGCCAACAGAATGACATCCGCCTCTACTTCCACCGCCCGCAGCACCACGCCCGTATCCGTGGAAAAATAGGGATGTCCCGTACCTCCTGCAAAGAAAATGACCTTTCCCTGTTTCAAATACTTGTTCGCCTTGTCCTTGGAAAACATTTTGGTAAAGGAACCGCAGGAAAAAGGAGTCAGGATTTCCGTTTCCATTCCCACTGAACGGAAAATTTCCGATACATAGATGCAGTTCATAATCGTAGCCAGCATCCCAATCTGGTCCGCTTTCGTCCGGTCAATGTGCTCGCTGGAACGCCCGCGCCAAAAATTCCCGCCGCCGATGACGATTCCCACCTGCGTATTTTCCACAAGCTGCTTCACCTGCAGCGCCACGCTGCGCACCGTCTCCTCATCGAACCCGGTCTTCTTCTCTCCCGCCAGCGCTTCCCCGCTGAGCTTTAATAATATTCTTTTCATATCCGCCACCTTGCCATTCTATATTTTCGTTTCTGCTTTGGTAATCTGCATTCATTGTAACACATACGCATGGCATCGAAAAGAGCTAAATTTCTTATTCCAAATGGAATAAATTCCAAATGGAATAAATTCCAAATGGAATAAATTCCATTGGAATTCATTCCATTGGAACCTCCATCACCATTTCCACACCTTCTTCCGGCAGGTTCCGTATCCGCAGGCTGCCGCCCAGTTCCTTCAGGCGGTTTGCCACGATATCCATGCCGATACCCCTGCCCGATATTTCCGTTACCGTGTCCATGGTGGAAAAACCGGAACGGGTAATCATCTGGAAGATTTCCTCCTCACCGTAATCCCTGATATCCGCATCTATGCCGATAAACCCTTTTTCCTTCGCCCGCGCAAAAATCCGTCGGGCATCCAGTTTCCTTCCGTCGTTTTTCACGGACAAAAACAGCCGATTTCCTTCCGTCCCGGCGCTTAACATGATAATGCCTTTCGGGTTTTTGCCTGCCGCCCTGCGTTCTTCCACGCTCTCGATGCCATGGTCCGCCGCATTGCGTACCACATGCATCATCGGCTCCGTCAACTGCTCCACCAGCAGCCGGTCCACCAACAGTTCCTCCCCTTCGGTCCTTATCTCCATTTCCTTGGAAAGCCTGCCAGAAAGGCTGCACACCACCCGGTTCATTCTGCGGAATATGGTGGCAATGGGGGTCTTCCTCATATCCCATACGGATGCCCTGAGTTCTTCCACAATTTCATGCAGCCGTCTCTTGATATTTTCATTTTCCAAGGATTCCGCTTCCCCGTCAAGCTGTACCAGTTTCTTGGACAGTGCGTTGACCTTTTCCAGCTTTTCTATGCTGATGCCGATTAGCACTTCTTTCCCCGCCTGTTTCCGCTCCGTCAGGACATAATCGCCCGGATGCATTTCAGGTCTTGGTTCCGGTTCCGTCCCCAAATCGATTTTTACCCGTTTTCTCGGCTTTGATTCTTCCTGTAACGGTGCGTTATAATACATCCCCGGAGAGGCATAAACATTTTCCGGCGGCATTTCCACCCCACATCTTTGAATCTCCGCTTTCACCGCCTCCAAATAGGCTTCCGCTTTCCGGACGGCTTCCTCCGGGTTCCCGTCAGGGTGTTCCCCTTTTTTAATCTTTCCCAATTCTCCTACCATGAAATCCGCCGCCGCGAAAATACATTCCGACAGCCCCGCCTTCGGGACTTCCTGCGCCGAAACTTCCCTGAGGTAATAGAAAATGTCTTCCAGCTTATGCGCCGTAAACCCGATGTTGTCATACATCATGATACCGGAAGTCCCCTTTATGGTATGGAGAATGCGGAAAATCTCCTGGATATCTTCCACATGGAAAAATCCTTCCCCGTCACCGGACAGCACAATTGCATCCATCTGCTCCAACAGTTGGAAACATTCGTATAAATAGGAATCCAGCATTCCTTCCGGACTAAAACTTTCTTCCATATTATAGCCATGCTCCTTTCGCACTCATCAACCCAAAATTTCATATACCTTATCCGCAATATCACCCAAAGGCATTTGGTAAGTCACGGCTCCGATATCATATGCCACTTTCGGCATCCCATACACCACGCAGGTCTCCTCGTCCTGTCCTATGGTTACTGCGCCGTGGTTCCTCATCTCCTTCATTCCCTTGGAACCGTCGCCCCCCATGCCGGTCAGGATAATGCCGATGGATTCCCCGCCCACCGTCTTTGCCACCGAATCAAAAAGCACATCCACGGAAGGACAATGCCCGCTCACCTTCGGTTCTTCCTTCACCGACACGTAATAGCCCGCTTCCTTTTTCACCACACGCATCTGGTTCCCGCCGGGCGCAAGCAGCACACGTCCCTGCCGCACCTCGTCCCCGTCCTCGGCTTCCTTTACTTCCACCTGGCAGAGACGGTTCAGGCGTTCCGCGTATGTCCTCGTAAAACCGGCAGGCATATGCTGTACCATCACCACCCCCGGAATGTCCGTGTCAAACCCGCTGATCACCTCCCGTATGGCTTCCGGTCCACCCGTGGACGCCCCGATGGCAATGACGCAGTTATTTTTGGTCAGCCTCGCCTCCCTGACCGGATGCACCCTGTCCCTGCGCATCAGTTTCCCAACATCCACCGAAGCGGCAATTTTCAGTTTCACCACCAGTTCCTGACGGATGAACTCCTTCACGTTGCCCGCCGAAAGGTTCATGGGTTTATGCACAAAATCCACGGCCCCTGCCGCCATCGCTTCAAAGACTTTCCCGTTCAGCCCGCTTAACATAATAACCGGCAACGGGTACTGGGGCATTAACTTCTTCAGGAAATCAATGCCGCTCATCTTCGGCATTTCGATATCCAGCGTCATAACATCCGGCTGGTACTGCTCAATGGCATCCCGCGCCTCAAAAGGATTCTCCGCCTGCGCCACCACTTCGATTCCGGCATCCTCCTCCAGCCCTTTCACCAGCATTTCACGGAATACCGCCGAATCTTCCACTACCAAAACTTTAATTTTCCGCATCTTGCTACCGCCTTCTCCAACTAATTTATTTTTATGTATCCTTCATCCCATATTTGGTATCATTGTATCAAATTGTATGAAAAAAAGACAGTCCTTCCTGAAACTTTTATAATCTTCACAAAAAAGTAATAAACATCCCCGGACGCCGTTATCCGAACCGGATTATCCCACAAATAAAGAACTTATTTCTTTCCAAATATCTTCCGCTATTTCTTCCGGCGGACGGTTGCCGTCTATAATAACCACGTTTTCTGTATCTTCCAGCTTCTCAAATGCCTTAAAATATTTCTCCCGTACCTTTACCAATCTTGATTTTTTTTCAAACAATTCCTGATGACCCCTGTTTTTTACAATTCTTTCGATTGCCGTATCCGGATTAACATCTATAAAAACCGTAACGGTAGGCTGCAGAATGTTTCTACTCTGCTCATTTGCATGGATAACCCAGTCCATGGGCATATCCACACTATGGTAAGCATAGGAAGAAAAATAGTACCTGTCCGTAATTACCGTAGTCCCCTCCAAAATTTTCGATAAAATACCGTTCACATCATTCAGTAAATGATCCAACCGATCTGCCACAAATAATGCCGCAATGGCTTTATTATCCGTTTTCATCCTCCCGGTCAGAATCTGGTGAATCAGCGAGCCAATCGGCGAATCGGTAGGCTCCATTGTCGTATAAAAGCAAATACCTGCTTTTTTTAATTTTTCCGCTAACAATTGAATCTGTGTACTCTTACCGCTTCCGTCTATCCCTTCAAAAGCTATAAATTTCCCCTTACCCTCTTGTATCCTTTTTTGTGCATTGTTGTTCATACCTTTGAAACCTTTCCCTGTTTTTTCCATTTTAGCTAAATAAGCATCCTCCAAACTGACATCCAATTGATATGCCATTTTCAGAAGATACGCAAATACGTCCGCCATTTCTTTTTTGTTATCCCAAACCTATGAATGCCGGCTTTTACGGATGCACGGGTGGAAGTCCTATAAATATTCCATCAAAACCGCAGCCAGTCCGTCATGGTTATTGTCTTTTGCCGTAACGATATCCGCAGCCGCCTTGACTTCATCCCTGGCATTTTGCATGGCAATGCCGGTTCCTGCCGCCCGGATCATGGAGATGTCGTTTGCCTCGTCCCCGGCGGCAAGGGCGTTTCCGAGCGGAAGGTGCAGGTACTCACAAAGAATCCGCACGGCGGAACCTTTGCCGGAAGCTGCCGGGAAGATTTCCAGGTAACGGTCGTTGGAATAGAGCAGGTTCATTTCCCCGTCTGTCAAAGGCAGCAGGGTTTGGCGGAAATGTTCCAGCTTTGCCCTGTCTTCCAGTTCGATGGCAATGCATTTACAGGGACCCTTGTCCAGCGCGCTGACGATATCTTCACAGATGATGACGGGCGTATGGATGACCCTGCGGTAATAACGAAGCTGTTCGTCATCGGCAGGGCTGACGATATGGGTGTCCGTATAGGTATGGCAATGAATGCCCTGTTCTTTGGCAATTCCCATAACCAGCGCCACCTGTTCCATGGTGAGGGCGGTACGGGAGATAACGCGGTCTTGTTTACAGTCATAAATCTCGCCCCCGTTGGAGCCGATCACGTACATGCCGGGAAAATCAAGCTGCAGCGTACGGCGAACTTCCATGGCGCTGTCCAGCGCGCGTCCGGTGCATATGGCAAAATAATGTCCGGCTGAAGTCCACCGTTCCAGGGCGGACCTGGTATCCGGCGTTATCTTTTTTTCCCGGTCCAGTAAAGTACCGTCCAAATCGGTAAAAAATATTTTAGGCTGTTTGGGCAAATGCTTTTTTAAGTTCACCAGCACGTCTTCCGGCACCAGCAGTTTCCCGTAGCCGGTGGCGAGTTCCAGGTTGGGTTTGTTGGCACCGTGGAAATCGGAGCCGCCGCTGATGCATAACCCGTGTTTTGCCGCCAGAGCACGCATTTGGCGTTCCTCTGCGGCACTGTATGTGCTGTAAATGGCTTCCAGCCCCACCAGCCCGGCAGCCTTTAACCCACTTACCAGCCTGTTCAGCCGCTCATTACCCATATGGTACAGAGTGGGGTGGGCGAGAATGGGGATTCCGTTTGCCCTTAAAATCAGTTCCACTGCCTGCGCGGGCGTAACTTTTTCCCGCGGTACGAAATATTTGGTATGGTCGCCCAAATAGCGGTCGAAGGCTTCGGGCATACTGTTTACGTAACCGTGTTCAAACAGGTAGCGGGCATAATGTCCCCTTGTAATAACAGAGTCCGGAAAGGCATCGAGCAGCTTTTCGTAAGAAATATCAATGCCTGCGCCGCTTAAATTGGCACACATTTTCCGGTTGCGGTTGATACGGGAATCCACGAAAGCCTGGATTTGGTTTTTGAAAAAGGGCGCTTCGTAATCAATGCAGAGCCCGACGATATGAATGTCCCTGCCTTCGTACTCCGTGGAAAATTCAATGCCGGGAATGACTTCCAGCGGCAGCGGGAGTCTGCCGGAGACAAGGGGAGGCAGGGTGCCTTCCTCCCGTTTCCGGTTATATTCTTTAGCGGCGGCAAGGGCTTCCCCGATGCCGTCCGTGGTGTCGTGGTCGGTGAGGGCGAAGGCGGACAGCCCCTTTTCCGCCGCCAGTTCCACCAGCCCGGCGGGGGTCAGGCTGCCGTCGGATTTGTTGGAATGCACGTGTAAATCCACAATCTTCATGACCGTAAGTTCCTCCTGTGCTGCCGGTTTAGTTATCGTCTTCCTCGTTTTTATTCGTGTAGACGGTGCGTTTCCTTGCCATCTCATCGCTTTCCAGGTATTCGTCGTAAGTGGTGATCTTATCGATTAACTGTCCATCCGGGAGGATTTCCATAATGCGGTTTGCCGTGGTCTGCACGAACTGGTGGTCATGGCAGGCGAACAGTTCCACGCCGGGGAATTTAATCAGCCCGTTATTTAACGCCGTAATGGATTCCATGTCCAAATGGTTGGTGGGCTCGTCGAGAATCAGACAGTTGGCGCCGCTGATCATCATTTTGGAAAGCAGGCACCGCACTTTTTCCCCTCCCGAAAGAACTTTTACCTTTTTGACGCCGTCTTCCCCGGCAAAGAGCATACGCCCTAAGAAACCGCGTACATAAGTTACGTCCTTGACAGGGGAATAGCCGGTAAGCCAGTCCACGATGGTATAATCGTTGTCAAATTCCTTGGTGCTGTCTTTTGGGAAGTAAGCCTGTGAAGTGGTCACGCCCCATTTATAAGTACCTTCGTCCGGCTCCATTTCCCCCATCAGGATTTGGAACAGGGTGGTTTTGGCAAGTTCATTGCCGCCAACAAACGCAATTTTGTCGTTATGCCCAACGATAAAGGAGATGTTATCGAGCACTTTCACGCCGTCGATGGTTTTGGAGATACCTTCCACGGTCAGTACCTCATTACCGATTTCACGGTCGGGGCGGAAGTCCACGTAAGGGTATTTCCGGCTGGAAGGTTTGATTTCATCCAGCTCGATTTTTTCCAGTGCGCGTTTCCGACTGGTAGCCTGTTTGGATTTGGAAGCGTTGGCGGAAAAACGGGAGATAAATTCCTGCAGCTCCTTGATCTTTTCTTCCTTCTTCTTGTTGGCTTCCTTCATCTGCTTGATTAAAAGCTGGCTGGATTCGTACCAGAAATC
>CAJUMD010000037.1 GCA_910587275.1 uncultured Kineothrix sp. | reverse complement strand
TCCCGGTTTTCCGTGCACTTATTTCGGCTGGGAGTTTCTAAGCAGAATGGCATGGTTTCCACAGGCTGCGGGACGCCCTCAAGCGGCATCCTTGCCGCATCGGGCTAAACCGGACCTCCTTGTCCGGTTTCCCTTAGGTATCCGCATTCTGCCAAGAAACTCCCGCCGAAAACGAAGCACGAAAAAACCGGGATGGGCAATCCTGCTGCCGCCGTCCCCCAAAGAACTCCCTCCCGCGCGTCCGCATTTAAACATAACATTTCAGACCAAAATGTTGTGTTTAGGAGGATTTTGCTGCAAGTTTCGCCGCGCGTTCCAGGGCATCGTCAATATGTGCACAGAAATTTTCTTCCCCAATGCGCTGCGTAAAACCCGCCTTGTCCATGACTTTTTTTGGCTGTCCGTTCACATGGGAGAAAACAATCCGGATTCCTTTCTTTTCATATTTTTCATGGAGCTGCTCCAGGGAATGCATTGCTGTCGCATCAATCGCATTCACACTCCGCAT
This sequence comes from uncultured Kineothrix sp., assembly GCA_910587275.1. Classification (GTDB taxonomy): domain Bacteria; phylum Bacillota; class Clostridia; order Lachnospirales; family Lachnospiraceae; genus Kineothrix. The sequence goes on along the minus strand of CAJUMD010000037.1, from coordinate 28,158 downwards.
CCGCAGAATCAGGCATTTTGTATCTTCTTTTACCGAAATCGTTAAAATCTTGTCCGCTGCGGCAAAGAACATCGGACCTGAAATTTCATAGACAAGCGTATGCTCCGGTACCACCCGCAGGGAAATGCTGTCGGGGTCCTCATCATCGTCCACATAACGCCAGCCCTCTACCTCCGTTACCTCGCTCATGCGTTTCATAAAGAGAACTGCAGCAAGCAGGATGCCGACCTCTATTGCCACCACAAGGTCAAAGACTACCGTCAGAATAAAGGTGAGCACCAATACGAGGATATCGCTTTTGGGCGAGGATTTGCACAGACTGACAAATGCCCGCCAGCCGCACATATTATAAGCCACCATAAACAGAATCGCCGCAATACACGGCATGGGAATCAGCGCTGCATAAGGCATCAGCACCACCAGAATCAATATCAGCGTAATGGAGTGGACAATCCCCGCTATCGGTGTGCGCCCGCCGTTTTTGATGTTCGCTGCCGTCCTTGCAATGGCTCCCGTAGCGGGAATCCCGCCAAACAGCGCCGAACCGATATTGCCGATGCCCTGCGCGATTAACTCCATGTTAGAGCGGTGCTTGGAATTAATCATGCTGTCTGCCACCACACAGGAGAGCAGGGATTCAATGGCTGCCAAAATAGCTATGGTAAAGGCATCCGGAATGATATCGCCGATATCTTTTAAGGTAAAGGAAGGCACGTGCAGACTTGGCAGTTTGTTGCTGATTTCATACAAATCGCCGATGGTATTGACTTCCATATGTAAAAGCTGTACCATCAGGATGCCCGCAATGACAGCCAGTAAAGACCCGGGTATGGTCTTGTTGATATACGGCCATATGACCAGTATCGCAAGGCAGACCAAACCGACCGCCAACGCCTGCCAGTTGATTGTGGTTATATGATGTATAACCGCCCTGAGCTTTTCCATTGTCTCAATCGTGACGGTACCGGCAGGGTAGGTCAGACCCAAAAAGTCCTTGATCTGACCGATGGCGATGGTCACCGCAATCCCCGCCGTAAATCCCGTTGTAATCGTATACGGGATATATTTTATTAAATTGCCCAGTCTTAAAAAGCCCATCACGGCAAGGATAATACCCGCAAGAACTGTCGCCAGTATCAGCCCGTCCATCCCCTTTTGGGCGACAATGCCCGCAACGATGGTGGCAAATGCCGCAGTGGGCCCCGCAATCTGTACGCGGCTGCCGCCAAAAAAGGAAATCAGAAAACCTGCGGTAATCGCCGTATATATCCCCTGTTCCGGTCCGACGCCCGATGCGAGCGCAAGCGCAATCGACAGCGGCAGCGCGATAATCGCAACAATAATGCCGGCTATGACATCCTTAATAAATTGCTCTTTCGTGTATGTTTTCATTACTGAAAACAGCTTTGGTTTTAATTTTTCCATCAGAATCTCCCTGTAAGTTGAAAATTTTTCTTTCATCATATTCCAAAATTCCGTTTTTTTCAAGGAAAATTTGTCTTACGAAACGGCCTGTTCTGTGGCCGTACCAATCCTTCCGCAGGCAGGGATACCTTGTGGCATAGTTTTTTGAAACGTAGGAACCGGTGATAAGGATAATAAATATTTATCTGCCATAACCCCCATAAATCCGGCATTTTTCCAAAAATCCACGCATAGCGCGGTGCCTTACAGGTTCTTTTTTTGGAAAAATGCGGTATATTAGTATTACATTACGGGAAAAAATTCTTAAAATGTAAGAAGGGAGAACTAAGAATGACAGATAAGGTAATTGAAAATAACCAAGTGGTAATTATGGGAGAAATCGTGAGCGATTTTACTTTCAGCCATGAAATTTATGGCGAAGGTTTTTATATGGTGGACGTGAGCGTGGAGCGCCTGAGCGATTCCATTGATATCATCCCACTCATGGTATCGGAGAGACTTCTTGATGTAAACGGGGATTATAAAGGTATGTACATAGTGGTGAACGGTCAGTTCCGTTCCTATAACCGACATGAGGAAAGGAAGAATAAGCTGGTGCTTTCCGTATTTGCGCGGGAAATCGAATTTGTGGAGGAAATCGGGGAAAATACGAAATCCAACCAGATATTTTTGGACGGGTATATCTGCAAGGAGCCGATTTACCGGAAAACGCCTTTGGGAAGGGAAATTGCGGACCTGCTGTTGGCGGTGAACAGACCTTACGGCAAATCGGATTACATTCCGTGCATCTGCTGGGGGAGGAACGCCCGGTTTGCCAGCAATTTTGAAGTCGGCGCAAGGTGCGCCGTATGGGGCAGGATACAAAGCAGGGAATATATGAAAAAAATATCCGAGGAGCAGTTGGAAAAAAGAGTTGCCTATGAGGTTTCGGTAAGCAAGCTGGAACTGATGGAAGACTGAAAAAACGGGGAAGTTCCGGGGCGGAATGCACCGGATTGCCGTGCCTGCGGCGTAAAAATGGATAAAACGGTTGCTTCTGACGCATTTTTGTGCTATGATATGCCATATGTCGTAAAAAATACATTAGGAGCCGGATATGAAAAGAGGAATGATACATATTTACAGTGGCGACGGTCACGGAAAGACGCCGGCGGCGTTAGGCAGGGCGGTATCGGTGGCGTGCTGCGGCAAAAGTGTGGTAATCATCCAGTTTTTGAAGGGGAAGGGTTTGGAGGAATCCGAGTTTTTAAGAAGGCTGGAACCGGAAATCAAATTATTCCGTTTTGAAAAATCAGGGGAAGATTTTGCGGAGCTTACAAAAGAACAGAAGGAAGAAGAAATCAGCAATATCAAAAACGGATTGAATTTTGCGAAGAAAGTGCTGACGACGGGGGAGTGTGACCTGTTGATTTTGGATGAGGTGCTTGGGCTGATTGATAACCGGATTATTACGGTGGAAGACTTGAAGAACCTGCTGGAAACAAGAAGCGATGCGGAAACGGACATCATCATGACGGGAATCGCGTTAAACGACGGGGTGTGTGCTTTGGCGGACGAGGTGACAAAGTTCGAGACGGTGGGCCGCTAAACGGACCGAAAAGGTACCGGGGCATGGATTTGCGTGGAAAAATAAAATCAAAGATTGACAGTAAAACGGTACAATGATATGATAACTTCATAAGTTAGAGATAGAGGTTGCGTTTTTTATCAGTAATTTTCCGGATGTGGAGGGCACAGGGGAAGGAAAAAGAAAGGAAAAGACGCCGAAGGGGCATGACACCCTCGCGTTATGTCCTTGGGTATACAGTTAAGAGCTGTATGACTGTCATCGGCAGATGGGGCGCTATCCGGGATTATTTGTATTTGGGGTAATCAAACAGCCGGCGCATGACCTGTGCCGGTTGTTTTTATGCACACGGGCACCCAAAGGAAGGATGTCAGCAGAGCCGACGGGTGCCTGCGGATGGTTTATAGGAAAAGAAGGAGGAAATAGGTATGGCTGTTTTTACGGGCGCGGGTGTGGCAATCGTTACACCTTTTCAGGAAAACGGGGATGTGGATTACGGGAAGTTTGCGGAATTGGTGGAATTTCAGGTAAAAAACGGGACGGATGCGATTATCGTATGCGGAACTACCGGGGAGGCTTCCACACTGACCCATGAGGAACACTTGGATGTGATTAAGTTCTGCGTGGAGAAGGTGGCGGGACGTGTGCCCGTAGTGGCAGGGACCGGGTCCAATTGTACGCAGACGGCGGTATATTTGTCAAAAGAAGCGGAAAAGGCGGGGGCGGATGCCGTCCTTTTGGTAACGCCTTACTATAATAAAGCGACCCAAAAAGGACTTTACGGTCATTTTAAGACTATTGCGGATTCCATACGGATTCCTGTCATCCTTTATAACGTGCCCGGCAGGACGGGATGCAATATTCTGCCGGAAACCGTGGTGAAGCTGTGTACCGAAGTGGAGAATATCGTGGGCGTGAAAGAGGCAAGCGGCAATATTTCACAGGTGGCAAAATTAATGGCGTTGGCGGACGGTAAAGTGGATCTTTATTCCGGTAACGACGACCAGATTGTGCCGCTGCTTTCTTTAGGCGGTAAGGGTGTGATTTCCGTACTTTCCAATGTGGCGCCGAAGGAAACCCATGAAATCTGCGCGAAGTTTTTTGCCGGCGATGTGGCGGGAAGCTGCGCTTTGCAGTTAAAGGCTTTGGATTTGTGCAGCGCCCTGTTCTGTGAAGTAAACCCGATTCCGGTGAAAAAGGCGCTGAACCTGATGGGGATGGGTGCAGGAACCCTGCGTATGCCGTTATCCGATATGGACGAAGCGAACGTGCCGAAACTGGAAAAGGCACTTAAGGATTTTGGCTTGGTGTAAGGAGCCGGAAACCGGGGGTACAGACCAAAAGAGAGGAAATGAAAATGACAAAAGTGATTATGCACGGCTGCAACGGCAAAATGGGACAGACGATTACGGGGCTGGCTGCGGCGGATGAAGAAATAGAAATCGTGGCGGGGGTGGATGCCTTTGACGACGGAAGGAACGCGTATCCGGTATTTAAAAGCATGGATTTGTGCACGGTGGAAGCGGATGTGGTGATTGATTTCAGTAATGCGTCCGCCGTGGACGGACTTTTGGATTACTGTGCGGAGAAAGGGCTGCCCTGTGTGCTTTGCACCACGGGGCTGTCGGAAGAACAGTTGGAAAAAGTGAAGGCGGCTTCCGCCAAAACGGCCATCTTAAAATCGGCGAATATGTCCTTAGGCATTAATATGCTCTTAAAGCTGTTAAAAGAAGCGGCGGGGGTTTTGGCGCCGGCAGGCTTTGATATTGAAATTGTGGAGAAGCACCATAACCAGAAAGTGGATGCGCCCAGCGGAACGGCGCTGGCGCTTGCCGATTCTATTAATGAGGAACTAAGGGACGAATATGAATATGTATATGACAGGAGCGGCCGCAGGCAGAAACGCCCGAAGAAGGAAATCGGGATTTCTGCGGTGCGCGGCGGCACCATCGTAGGCGACCACGATGTGATTTTTGCGGGCGCGGACGAGGTGGTTACTTTTTCCCATACCGCTTATTCCAAGGCAGTGTTCGGAAAAGGCGCGGTCCAGGCGGCAAAATTCCTTGCGGGAAAACCGGCGGGCATGTATGACATGAGCGATGTAATCGGCTAGGGGAAAGGCGGGAGAGCAAGATGGACGAATTGGAATTAAAATATCTGCGCAGTCTGGCACACCAGTATCCGACGATTGCGGCGGCATCTACGGAAATCATTAATTTGCAGGCAATCCTTAACCTGCCGAAAGGAACCGAGCATTTCCTGACGGATATCCACGGGGAATACGAGCAGTTCAACCATGTATTAAAGAACGGTTCCGGTTCCGTCAAACGTAAGATTGACGAGGAATTTGGCAATACGTTAAGCAGTAAGGACAAAAAGAGTCTGGCAACGTTGATTTATTACCCGAAAGAGAAGCTGGAACTGGTATTGCAGGAGGAAGACAATATCGAGGACTGGTATAAAATTACCCTGCACCGCCTGGTACAGATTACGAAGCGCGTGGCTTCCAAATATACCCGTTCCAAAGTGCGTAAGGCGCTTCCCAAGGATTTTGCCTATATTATCGAGGAACTGATTACGGAGAAAGCGGAAATCCAGGACAAAGAGGCTTATTACAACGAAATCATCCATACGATAATCCGGATAGACCGTGCGCAGGAGTTTATCATTGCGCTCAGTTATCTGGTACAGCGGATGGTCATTGACCATCTTCATATTGTCGGGGATATTTTCGACCGGGGTCCCGGTCCCCATGTGATACTGGATACTTTAAGCCATTACCATTCGGTGGACATCCAGTGGGGAAACCACGATATCGTGTGGATGGGGGCGGCTGCGGGACAGTTAGCGTGTATTGCCAATGTCATACGGATGTCGGCACGCTACGGCAACCTGGATACGCTGGAGGAAGGGTACGGCATCAATCTGATTCCCCTTGCCACGTTTGCGCTGGAGACTTATGCGGATATCAACTGTGATGCTTTTTCCATCAAATATAATACGGATTACAATACGAAGGACTTAAGCCTTGACATGAAGATGCACAAGGCGATTGCCGTTATCCAGTTTAAACTGGAAGGGAACGTGATTCTGCGCCGCCCGGAATTTCAAATGGAAGGCCGCCTGCTTTTGGATAAGATTGATTATGATAAGAAGACCGTTACCATAGACGGGAAGCCGTATACGATGAAGGATGTGGATTTTCCCACGGTGGATCCGGCAAATCCCTATGCGCTGACGCCGGAGGAAGAACAGGTCATGGAGCGGCTCAGGCAGGCGTTTACCAAATGCGAGAAACTCCAGTCCCATGTACGGTTTTTATTTGCCAGGGGCGGTTTGTACAAAGTATATAATTCCAACCTGCTTTACCATGGCTGCGTACCCATGGATGAGGAAGGCAATTTTAAGACCCTTACCATAGACGGGGAATCCTACCGCGGGAAAGCGTTGTATGACGTCCTGGACCATTATGCAAGAAAAGGGTATTACTCCAAAAACAATCCTGCGGAAATGCAAAAAGGGCAGGACATCATATGGTATATCTGGGCAGGACCAAATTCTCCCGTGTTCGGGAAAGATAAGATGGCGACTTTTGAGCGTTATCTTGTAGAAGATAAGGAAACCCATACGGAACATAAGAACAGTTATTACCATTTGTTGGACAACGAGGAGATTATCAATAAAATACTGTCGGAATTTGGACTGAGCACCAAACATTCCCATATCGTCAACGGGCATGTCCCGGTGGAATTAAAGAAAGGGGAGTCGCCGATTAAATGCGGCGGTAAGCTGCTCATTATAGATGGCGGTTTTTCCAAGGCATACCAGGGGAAAACGGGAATTGCGGGCTATACGCTGGTGGCAAATTCCCACGGGATGCGCCTGGTGGCGCATGAGCCGTTTGAATCCACCGAAGCGGCAATCCGGCGGGAATCGGATATCTTTTCGGATTCCGTGATACTGGAAACCAGCAATACGCGTATCAGTGTGGCGGATACGGACATCGGTGCGGAACTGCGGGAGAGCATCCACCAGTTGGAGGAACTTCTGCAGGCATACCGTGACGGCATTCTTGTGGAGCGGGACGTGTAGGGACAAGCGTGTGCGGGGATGTGTTTCTGCGGAGGACGTTTCCATAAAGCAGGGAAAAAGCAGGGTGTGTATTTCCCCCTGCTTTTCCGGTTCCGGCTCCAATGCGGGTGCCGGCATCCTGTCTGTTTTGTCCTTTTTTCGTTTTTCCGTCTTCTGCCTTTACCTTCCGTTTGTGGTATTGGTGCCGTCGCCGATTACGTCGTCCGTAACGTCGGATACGCCGTCCGCAATATCGTCCACTGCATCGCCTACCGCGTTGCCGGCATCGTCAAGGATGGAATTGCCGTCGGTATTGTCGGTGCCGTTTCCGTTTCCAACCGTGCCGTCGGTGGCATCGTTTACGTTACTGTCGGAACCGTTGTTATCCGTGGCATTATCCATACCGGTTCCCGTGCCGTTTGTGGTACCGCCTGTCGTGCCGTTACCGTTTGTACCGGAATCCGTGGCGGTTCCGTTTGTGGTATTCCCGGTCGTACCGGTTCCCGTGGTATTGCCGTCCGTTGTGCCGGAATCCGTGTTTCCTGCATTGGTGTTACCGGTACCGGTTGTGCCGGCACCGTTGTCGGTGGTGTTGTCGGCAGCATTCCTGTTACCACATGCCGCGACGAGTCCGAGCATGAGGACCAGTAGAGAAACTGATATCAGTTTTTTGCTGTTTTTCATAATTTTCCCTCCGTTTTTGTAAAAAATAAAAATACATTTTAAGTGCAACATTTTGGAATGTTGTGTTAGTAGTATGTTCCGCATAAAAAAAAAATATACGCGCCGTGGAGCGTTTGGGAAAGGAATGTGCATAAAAATGGAATTCAGGCCATGCATCGATATCCATAACGGAAAAGTGAAGCAGATTGTGGGCGGAAGCCTGCGGGATGCATCGGATATGGCGGAGGAAAATTTCGTGTCCGTCCAGGACGCTGCTTATTATGCTGATTTTTACAAAAAAAATAAAATCAGGGGCGGGCATATCATCCTGTTAAATCCAGAAGGAAGCGGATATTATGAAGCGACCAGGGCGCAGGCGTTGTCTGCCTTAAGGGCATATCCGGGAGGGCTGCAGGTGGGCGGCGGCATCCGTACCGACAATGCCATGGAATACCTGGATGCGGGGGCAAGCCATGTCATTGTCACTTCCTATGTATTCCAGGGCGGCAAGATACGTTACGACCGTTTGAAAGAGCTGGCTGCCCGTATCGGGAAGGATAAACTTGTTTTGGATTTAAGTTGCAGGAAAAAAGGGGACGCCTATTATATTGTTACCGACCGTTGGCAGAACTATACGGAAGTGGAACTAAAGGATAGCACGCTGGACGGGCTGGCTTCGTACTGCGATGAGTTTCTCGTTCATGCCGTGGATGTGGAAGGCAGGGCAGGCGGCATTGAATGTCCTGTCGCAGCCATGCTCGGTGCGTGGGGGAAAATGCCCGTTACATACGCCGGAGGAGTCCATGATTTCCATGATTTGGAACTGTTGAAAACACTGGGAAAGGGCAGGGTCAACGTCACTATTGGCAGTGCGCTGGACCTGTTCGGAGGAAGTATGGGGTTTTCGGATGTGCTGGATTTTGTGGCGGGTGTCCGCAGGGACAGGTGAGCGTGCGGCCTGTCTTTGTGCATACAAAATGTACATACAAAAAGAACCTATCCGATGTAAGACAGGTTCTTTGCTTTTCCTTAATCCGTTACCAAATCTGTTACCATATTACAAATACTGATGGAACTCCATTAACAAAATAACCGGAAAACCAATTCCGTAAACTATTTCTTAACAGAACGCATTACATTATTATAAAAAGGCACATGTTGATACTGATTAATGGGTTATAACCGTTGTTTTGCGGATTATAACTTTGTTACGTTTACAGCCTGGGGTCCCTTTTCGCCATTTACTACTTCGAACTCTACGGAAGCGCCTTCTTCAAGGGATTTGAAGCCTTCCATGTTAAGTCCCGAATAATGTACGAATACATCATTACCCTGCTCATCAGAGATGAAGCCATAACCTTTTTGGTTGTTAAACCATTTTACTGTACCTTTGTTCATTTCAGATACCTCCAAAAAAATATATATCGTGCCGCATTTCTTGCGACATAGTTAGAATATCATATATGAAGGGGAATGTAAAGGGAAAATTGCAAAATTAAATTTGCGCTGGTAACAGTTCAGCCTGAACTGTTGTTTGCACTATAAAAAGACTGATTGTGCAAATACAAACAACAAAACAAATGGTATTCTGAAAAAGGATTAAATGACTTGTTCGTTTAATCCATGTAAAATTCCCCTTTTACATGAAGAAGGTATTTGTCCTCGGGCAAATACCTTTTTTCGTTTCATGGGAAAGTGCGTCCCATGAAACAAAGACCTCCGGGGGATGCGTATTACGCGCATAAGGAAAGCGGAAAAGGAAAGGAGTAAGGGTATGGCGGAAGGCGATATAAGGCGGGAAAGGATTCTTGAAATCCTGCACGGGGAAACACAACCGGTGTCAGGGACGGAGCTGGCAGGGCGGCTTGGGGTGAGCCGGCAGGTGATCGTGCAGGACATTGCACTGCTGCGGGCGACGGATAAAAACATCCTTTCGACCAATAAAGGCTATATCCTGTTTGCGGGGAAACAGGATAACGGGAAGAAGCGCCGGACTTATAAAGTAAGACATATGGACAGGGAAATCATGGACGAACTATGTACGGTGGTGGATTTCGGGGGGAAAATCCTGGACGTGGTGGTGGAGCACGATATTTACGGACAGATTGCGGCGGATTTGATCATCAACAGCCGTGCGGATGCGGAGGCTTTTGTCAGGAAGGTGGAACAATATAAGACGAATCCGCTCTGCCGCCTTACCGACGGCATCCATTTCCATACAGTGGAAGCGGAAAACGAAAGAATCCTGGACTGCATCGGGGAAGAATTAAAGAAAAAAGGCTACTTGCTGAAATAGGAAAATTGTGTTATTCTAGCTCTTGACTGACAAGACAGGTATCAAGACATGTGCCGCCGCGCAATGAAATGCAGATATGGAGGCAGGGTGCATGATGGAGGTACCGGAGCAATGCAAAAAGGTCAGTACGGGAGGAGAATGGAAATATGGAAATGACAGGGATGCAGAAAGTAAAAAAAGTGCTCAATGAAATCTTCATTGACGGGCTTGGGGGAATGGCTTCGGGACTGTTTGCCACGCTGATTATCGGTACGATTATCCAGCAGGTGGGGAACCTGATACCCGGAAGCGCCGGGGAATACCTGTTTATGATGGGGAAAGCTGCCGCTGCGGTGACCGGGGCGGGAATCGGCTGCGGGGTTGCGGTGAAGTTTAAGGAGAGCCCCCTTGTTACGTTGTCGGCAGCAACCACCGGCATGGTGGGGGCTTTTGCCGGCAAAATCATTGCGGGTACGGTACTGGTGGACGGTGCCATGGTATTTGCCGGTCCGGGGGAACCCCTTGGGGCATTTCTTGCGGCAATCGCGGGTATTTATGTGGGACGTTTGGTGTCTGGCAAGACAAAGGTGGATATTTTGGTGACGCCGTTTGTGTGCATTGTCAGCGGTTCCGCAGTGGGGCTTGTTTTGGGTCCGCCGATTTCCGCTTTCATGGCATGGCTCGGTTCTGTCATTAATTGGGGAACCGTACAGGCGCCTTTCCTGATGGGGATTATTGTGTCCGTGCTGATGGGGATGATTTTAACATTGCCCATCAGTTCCGCGGCGCTTGGCATTATCCTTGGGTTAAACGGCATTGCGGCAGGGGCAGCCACGGTGGGCTGCTGTGCCAATATGGTTGGATTTGCCGTGGCTTCGTTCCGGGAGAACAAAGTCAACGGCCTGCTGGCGCAGGGACTTGGAACCAGTATGCTGCAAATCGGGAATATCGTAAAAAAACCGGTCATTTGGCTTCCGGCAATCGTTGCCAGCGCCGTTTTGGGCCCGGTTTCCACCATGGTATTCAAAATGACCAACAATCCAACCGGCTCCGGTATGGGAACGGCAGGGTTGGTGGGACAGATTAATGCTTACCAGACGATGGTGGGGGAGGGCATGTCCTCCGGAATGGCTCTGTTCCAGATTGGACTGATGCATTTTGTGCTTCCTGCCGTGATTGCGTTTGCGGTTTCCGGATTTATGAGGAAAAAGAATTGGATTTTGGACGGGGATATGACGTTAAATGTTTAAATTTGTGTTACTTTTTGCCTCCAAGCCGGTTTCGGGGTGTTTTCGCACATATATGTGCGAAAATTCCGGGGGCTGCAGCGCCTTTGCATTGCGAAGCGTGTTACCGGTTATGGGGTGGACAGTAACAAATTTTTAAACATTTATTACCAAATTGTTAAATAAAGTTGTGTTTCGTAAGTCACTTGTGGTAAAATAAGATAAGTTACTGGAGGTGACTTGTTATATGAGGCTTAATTTGCGGAAAAGTAAAACCAGCTATACAGTCATGATAATGTCTGATTCTGCCAAAAAGCATCATAGGGAATTCCACATCAGGGCAGGGGCGGTAGGCGCCGTATCGGTGTTTGCCTTTGCTTTGTTTGTCGCTGCCATCTGTTATGTGGTGTACAGTTCCATTACCTTGTCCGATTCCATGGAACGCAGCAGGAAACAGTTGGACCAGATTGCCCAGTTGAAAGAGGCAAACGAACAACTGGAACTGGAAAAGGGAGAACTGCAGTCCGAGATTGCCAAACTGGAGGAAACGGTTTCCATTTTAAGCGATACCGTGAACCAGAAGGTGGAAGCGGAGCAGGCACTGGAAGCGGAAAAAGAGGAGGAACATATCCCGAAGGGATTCCCCATGAGCGGTACGGCGCAGATTAAGGAGGAGACAAATGATGATGAGGCACAGATGCGTGCCAGTGAAGAACGGAAGGAAATCATCTTTTCTGCCGCGGCAGGAACCAATGTCATTTCTTCCGGTGCGGGAACCGTATTGTCGGTGGGCGAGGATGTGGAATATGGGAACCTCATCAGCATAGACCATGGCAACGGGTATGTTTCCGTGTACCGCAATGGCGGCAATCCAATGGTCAAGGAAGGCAACGAAGTGACGAGAGGGGCCATTCTGTATGTTATCGATGACGAAAATACGGATACCGGTTATAGTATCCGTAAGGACGATACATACGTGGACCCGATGGAATTAATCGAGATTAACGGATAAGTCAAGGAGGAGAGTATGTTGGGAAGAAAGACAACAGAACAGGTAAATGCCAAAATAGGCAGCATTATAGGCGCGGACATGGTGGTGGAAGGTAATATTAAAGCAACCGAGGCCATCCGCGTGGAAGGCAACGTAAAAGGTGACGTAAGTTCGGAAGGTACATTGGTGATCAGTTCCACGGGTAAGGTTATCGGAAACATCAAAGGGAACAACATCATGATTGCAGGCACCATAGAAGGCGATCTGCTGTCGGGCGGCAGGACCGAGGTGGCCTCCACGGGGCGGATTATCGGCAATATCCGTACCAAGAGCCTGATTGTGGATGAAAACGCGGTATTCCAGGGACAGTGTACGATGAATCCCGACGGCGGTATGCCCAGGGCGGCGATACCGATGGCATCCTTGGACAAAGACGAGGAAGACTGATACGGCAGATAACCGGAAGAAACGGACGCCGGCGGAATGGTTGGACATTCCGCCGGCGTTTTGTTGTGCGCCCGGCGGCGCACGTTTCCAACGGGTGCAAGTATGACAGGAAAAGGAGGAATGACCGTTTATGACAGAAAACTTGGAAAACAATGTACCCAGATATTTGGTTATTGATTTCAGTTGCATTTTAAAAATGGGGAAACTCAAAAACAGATGTTCTTGAAATCAAGCCATTTTAATAGTATACTAGACAGAGGGTGTTTAAGGATTCCGGCAGGAAGCCGGTATAAGGGGTTTAAATGGTGAAACGGAACGATGTTTATTTGGCAGCGGCAGCATTGGCGGCAGCTTTTTTATTGTGGATGATACCCCGTGTTTTTTTCTCCGGGCAGGGGCAGCAGGTAACGGTGACCCGTGACGGGAAACCCATTGGGATTTACCCGTTGACGGAAGATACAGAACTGACTTTTACGGACGGAAACGGCGGGAAGAACCGGCTGGTAATCCGGGGCGGGGAGGCATATATGGAAGATGCGGACTGCCCGGACCGGCTCTGTGTGGGACAGAAAGCCATTTCCCGGAAAGGGGAATGTATCATATGTCTTCCGCACCGGCTCACCGTGGAGGTGACGGCAGGGGAGGAAGCAGGGGTGGATGCGGTGGCAGGGTAAGGAACGGTTCTTGAAACGGTTTCCGGGAAAAACAAGGAATGGGAAGGATATGGGAAACGGGAAAAAAACGGCTTATTTGGGTGTCCTTTTATCTTTTGCGCTGATTCTGTCTTATGTGGAATCGCTGGTGCCTTTTTCGTTCGGAGTACCGGGCGCGAAACTTGGGCTTGCAAATCTGGCGGTGGTTCTTGTGCTCTACCGGTACGGGTGGAGGGAAGCCATCCTGCTAAACGTGATGCGGGTGGTGCTTGCCGGTTTTATATTTGGAAACCTGTTTATGGTGATGTACAGTCTGGCGGGTGCGGTGTGCAGTTTTATGGCGATGTGTGCGTTCAAAAAAACAGGAAAGTTCGGCATGGCGGGTGTGAGTATGGCAGGGGGGATTTTCCATAATGTGGGACAGGCGGCGGTTGCGGTTTTCGTGACGGAGACGGCCGGGGTGGTGTATTACCTTCCGGCGCTTATGGCGGCAGGGGTTGCGACAGGTTTGGTAATCGGGATTGCGGCCAGGGAAGTTACGGTATATGCAAAAAAGGCGTTTAAGAACGGGGAAGACGGATGAAAACGGGAAGTACGGCATCCGGTTCCGGGTACGGACGGCGGAGGATAAGAATAAAGGAGCAGGTACATTATGATTGCATACATAAAGGGTGAAATTGCGGAGATTACGGAGGACAACCTGGTACTGGAGGCAAACCGCATCGGGTATAACATTAAGATTTCCACGGGGACGGCGGGGCGGCTGCCTGCGGTTGGGGAAGAAGTGAAGATTTATACGTATACCTATGTCAGGGAGGATGCTTTTTTACTGTATGGTTTTTTAACGAAAGATGATTTGGAAATCTTCAAGAAACTGATTACGGTTAACGGTATCGGTCCCAAAGGTGGGCTTGCCATCCTGTCGGTCATGACGGCGGACGACCTGCGGTTTGCGGTTATGGCAGGGGATGCCAAGGCAATCGCCAAAGCGCCGGGGGTGGGGATGAAGACGGCGGAACGCGTCATTCTCGATTTGAGGGACAAGGTGTCCATGGAAGATACGTTTATCCACAGGGAGGCAGCGCAGGCGAATACGGATGCCGGGGAAAATGACAGGGCGGCAGTGGCGCGCAAAGAGGCGGTGGAAGCGCTGGCAGCTTTGGGTTATTCCTCCACGGATGCACTCAAGGCGGTGAAGCAGGTGGAAATCGCGGAAGGGATGGAAGCGGAAGAAATACTGAAACAGGCGTTAAAGAGAATGCTGTAATTTACGGATGTATGAGGTAGTGGAAACAAAGCGGACGGGTATGGGATAATATGGCGAAAAGAATGATAGAAACGAAGCTGACGGAAGAAGACGTTAAAATTGAGGGCTCGTTAAGACCCCAATGCCTGGAGGATTATATCGGACAGGCAAAAGTGAAGGAAAACCTGAAAATATATATTGAGGCGGCAAAACAGCGGCAGGATGCCCTGGACCATGTGCTGTTTTACGGACCGCCCGGTCTTGGGAAAACCACATTGGCGGGGATTATCGCGGCGGAGATGGGTGTAAACATGAAAGTGACCAGCGGTCCCGCCATTGAGAAACCGGGGGAAATGGCGGCAATCTTAAATAATTTACAGCCGGGGGACCTGCTGTTCGTAGATGAAATCCATCGGCTCAACCGTCAGGTGGAGGAGGTCCTGTATCCGGCGATGGAGGATTACTGTATCGATATCATGATCGGGAAGGGACCCACGGCACGTTCCATCCGGCTGGAACTGCCGAAATTCACGCTGGTGGGCGCCACGACACGGGCGGGGCTTCTGACGGCGCCCCTGCGGGACCGGTTCGGGGTCATCCACCGGCTGGAATTTTATTCGCCGGAAGAACTGAAATTGATTATCCTGCATTCCGCAAGGGTCCTTAACGTGGAAATAGAGGAAAAAGGCGCGGAGGAAATGGCGAAAAGGAGCCGCGGTACGCCGCGGCTGGCAAACCGGATGTTAAAAAGGGTACGGGATTTCGCGCAGATTAAGTATGACGGAGTCATAACGGAAGAAGTGGCACGCACGGCATTGGACTTGATGGAAGTGGACCGGATGGGACTGGACCATATCGACAGGAACATTCTGTTTATGATTATCGATAAGTTTAAGGGCGGACCGGTTGGGCTGGATACGCTGGCGGCATCCATCGGGGAAGATGCGGGGACTTTGGAAGATGTGTATGAACCGTTCCTGCTAAAAAACGGGTTTTTGAACCGGACACCCAAGGGCAGGGTGGCAACGGATTTGGCGTATCACCATTTAGGGCTTGAAATTCCGTCCTGATACCGATATAATAGATATTGTATATTGCGCGTTTGTGGAAAGGCATATTTTGTATGAAGGGAGTTTTCCCAAAGTCTGTATGGGACGGCAGGATTTTTTGGGGAAGGATGGGTGTGGAATGTCGGCAAAAACGGATACGGAAGTAATCATCGGAGGGAAGGTTTTTACCTTAAGCGGATATGAAAGTGAAGAATATTTGCAGAAAGTAGCGTCTTATATTAATAATAAGATGGCGGAATACGGAAAAGTTGACAGTTTCAGGAGACAGCCCCTCGATACGCAAAGTGTCCTGCTGCAGCTTAACATTGCGGACGACTATTTTAAGGCGAAAAAACAGATCAGTCTTTTGGAGGAGGAAATACAGAGCAAGGAAAAGGAACTGTATGATTTAAAGCACGAGCTGATTGCCTCCCAGATTAAACTGGAGAATACGGAAAAGAGCGTGAAATCCCTTCAGGACGAGTTAAACGAAACCGAGAAAAAAGTAGTCCGTATGGAAACCGAGTTAAAGGACCTGCGGGAACACCGTACCTCCGATGTGCGGGGCAGCGAAGGGGGAAACGCAGAGCAGCAAAACGGAAAGAAGCCGGTGGGCAAGAAGTAAGGAAAATGAAGGAAATGGAAGGAAAGTCAGGCTGTCTTAGGTTAGGAAAGGCAGCTTTTTCTGATGCACAGCCCCATGCAGTGGGAGCTGCCGCCATGGCGGCGCATGGGGCGCGCGGCAGGCAGGGGAAATTCTCCCCTGCCCGATTGTACTTTGGAGGTCTTAGGGAATGAAAAAAGTGGAACTGCTGGCGCCTGCCGGAAGCTACGAGGCATTTCTCGGTGCGGTACATGCCGGTGCGGATGCCGTGTACTTCGGCGGGAAGAAATTCGGCGCCAGGGCATATGCGGATAATTTTACGGAGGAAGAAATAAGGAAAGCGCTGCGGTACGCCCATGTGCATGGGAGGAAGATGTACCTGACGCTGAA
This sequence comes from uncultured Kineothrix sp., assembly GCA_910587275.1. Lineage (GTDB taxonomy): Bacteria > Bacillota > Clostridia > Lachnospirales > Lachnospiraceae > Kineothrix. The sequence goes on along the minus strand of CAJUMD010000037.1, from coordinate 11,551 downwards.
TACTTTGGTGAAAACAAGGGAATTTGGGGAAATCCATGATTACCTGCTGCCTCTTTATGATGCGGGACTGGACGGGGTGATTATCCAGGACCTCGGCGTATTTCATGCCGTGGGAGAATGGTTTCCCGGCCTGCCGCGCCATGTGAGCACGCAGATGGGCATAACGGGTGTACATGGGGCGCGGTTTTTAAGGGAGCTTGGCGCGGAGCGCATGGTACCGGCGAGGGAATTGTCCTTAACGGAGATTATGGAAATGAAGAATGCCCCCGGCCTGGAAGGAATGGAATTGGAAACGTTCATCCACGGCGCCGTCTGTTACTGTTATTCCGGCCAGTGCTTATTCAGCAGCATGATTGGAGGGCGCAGCGGAAACAGGGGCAGATGTGCCCAGCCCTGCCGCCTTCCCTACCGGCTGGACGGGGAAAACAGGGAATCTTACCCGTTAAGCCTTAAGGATATGTGTACGGTGGAAATCCTGCCGGAATTAATCCGGGCGGGAATCGATTCCCTGAAAATTGAGGGAAGGATGAAAAGCCCGGAATATGCGGCGGGTGTGACATCGGTTTACCGTAAATACATCGACCGGTATTATGGGAATCCGTCCGCAGAATGGACGGTGGAACCAAAGGATATGGAAAAACTGCGCGCCCTGTATATCCGCAGCGGCATCAGTGAAGGCTATTACCACAGGGCAAACGGGCGGGAGATGATAACACTTGACAATCCTGCTTATTCGGGGCGTGACGGGGAACTGGCGGAATGGGTCAGGAAAGAATACCTGGAAGGGGATTTCCGTCTGCCCGTGAAGGCAAGGGCAGTGTTGGAAAAGGGCGCTCCCGCTATGCTGACCCTCCGTTTGGAGGGGGATGTTTCCCGTGAGGTATCCGTGACGGGAGAAACCGTGCAGGAAGCAAAGAAGCAGCCGCTGGATGCGGAATCGGTGAAAAAGCAGTTGGGGAAAAGCGGGAACACGCCGTTTTGCGTGGAAGATACGGATATGGCAATCGAAATGGAAGGGGACGTGTTCCTTCCGGTAAAAGCGTTAAACGACCTGCGCCGCAGCGCCTGCAGCAGACTGGAAGACGCCGTCATTGCCGGATATGGATTGGATTACCCGTCCCGCAGGGATTACGGCGGGGGGAAGGCGGAGTCCGGGAACGGGGGCGCAGGGGAAATGCAAACGGGAGAAGCAGAATCCGGGAATCCCGGAACCGTCCGGCGGAAACGGGGCGGAACGGAAATGCGGTTTAAGGAAGGCGGCAGGAAGACGCAGGGGAAGTACGGCATCCATGTATCGGCGCTTACAAAAGAACAATGTATGGCGGCGGTGAACCATAAAGTGGAACGGCTTTACGTATCTTCCGGGCTGTGCGACGGGGAACCGTGGCTTTGGGATCTGAAGGAACGGTGCGGCGGGGAAACAGGGATTTATTTGGCATTGCCTTATATCACCAGGGCAAAGGACCGGGCATTTTTGGAGCGCATGGAACGGTTGCTTGGGGGTACGCTTTTTGATGGCGTGCTTGTGCGGAATTTGGAAGAATGGTATTGGCTTGCGGAGACATTTGGAAAAGAAGTGTCTGGAAAGGGATGGGACAGGCAAGTGGTTTCCGATGCCGGACTTTACCAGTGGAATCCTCAGGCAGCAGGGGTGTTCGGGGAATTTGCCGGAGAACATTACCTGCCCCATGAGCTGAATATCCATGAAATGCGGGAACTGGTGGAAGCCACGCCGGAAACGGAGTGGGCGGCGGCGGTCTACGGCAGGATTCCCATGATGGTAACTGCCAACTGCATCGTGAAAACAGGTACGGGCTGTCTGCCGTATACTGGCAGGCGGGAAACCTTTGTGCCGCTGACGGACCGGTACCGGAAGGTATTTCCGGTTTATACGGACTGTGAACACTGTTATAATGTGGTTTACAATTCCCTTCCCCTGTCGCTGCACCAGGACATGGGAAAGCTGACGGGGATGGGAATTCATCACTTCCGTTTGGATTTTACGACAGAAATTGGTAATGATGTAGATAGGGTGGTTTCCTATTTTCAAGGACGGTTAAAAGGAAGCGGGGAAATACCTCCCTATCGGGAGTATACGAAAGGGCATATGAAGCGGGGAGTGGAATAAAAGCGGGGCGTAGAATAAAACCGCAGGACGGAATAAGCCTGCGTGCGGCAGGCGGAAAGAAGGAGTACGGAAAGGAACATGGAATTATATATCACCGAACTATCCAAATATGTCATTACCATGCTGATGGCATTATATGCATATGAATCCTTTGCGGTATTCCGTTACCAGGAGGAAGAACGCCGGAGCGGGATTTATACAAGGCAGAACTTCCTGATGCTCTTGATCCATTTTTCCTGCTTTCTGGTTATCTGTTTTGAAACGGGGGACATGAGCTACCTGTTTTTCTATGCGTTCCAGCAGGCGGTGCTGTTCGCTACGGCGGTGTTGTTCCATATGGTGTATCCGGGGGCGAACCGGTTAATCGTCAATCATATGTGCCTGCTGCTCAGCGTCGGATTTGTCATGCTGACAAGGCTTTCTTATGAGCGGGCGGTCAGACAGTTTGTCATTGCGGCGGTATCCATTGCGGTGGTGATGGTGATTCCCTTTTTTGTCCATAAACTGAAATTCCTAAAAAGCCTGACATGGGTTTATGCATTTGCCGGGATTGCGGCACTGACGGTGGTGCTTGTGCTTGGAAGCTATACTTACGGCTCCAAGATTTCCTATACCGTTGCAGGCGTGACCGTCCAACCGTCGGAATTTGTGAAGATTATTTTTGTATTCTTCCTTGCCGGTATGCTTTGCGGTTCCGCTTCGTTTTTACAGGTCTGCCTGACTGCCGTGGTGGCGGGAATCCATGTCGTCATACTGGTGTTTTCCAAGGATTTGGGAAGCGCGCTGATATTTTTTGTGGTTTATGTGCTGATGGTGTTTGTGGCGACGGGGAATCCACTGTACCTGTTGGCGGGGACAGGAGGAGGAGCGGCGGCTGCCGTGGCAGCTTACCGGATGTTTTCCCATGTGCAGGTGCGTGTCCAGGCGTGGCAGGACCCGTGGAGCGCTATCGATACGGGAGGCTACCAGATTACCCAGTCGCTGTTTGCCATCAGCAGCGGCGGCTGGTTTGGGCTTGGACTGTTCGGGGGGACGCCCCAGTCCATCCCTTTTGTGGAGGCGGATTTTGTTTTCTCCGCCGTGGCGGAGGAGCTGGGCATCCTGTTTGCCATGTGCCTGATACTGGTGTGCGTCAGTTGTTTCCTAATGTTTATGGACATTTCCATGAAACTGAACGACCGTTTTTACCGGTTGATTGCCTTTGGGCTTGGTGTTACTTACATTTTCCAGGTTTTCCTTACCATCGGGGGCGGCAGTAAATTCATTCCGCTGACCGGTGTGACGCTGCCCCTGATTAGTTACGGGGGAAGTTCCGTGCTGACCACGCTGGTCATGTTTGCCATTGTGGAGGGACTTTGCATGGTGAAAAAAGATGAGGAACATGAGGTAAGGATTGGCGGAAAGGGAAAAAAGGCGGGACGGAAAAAAACGGAGCCGAAAAATGCGGATTGGAAAAATACAGGAAAGGCGCGCGGGGAAAGCAGGCAGGAACGGGGGGATGCGGATGGCATGGAATAAAGACGGTAATGCGGGCGGCGGAAAAACCGCAAAAAGGGGAAAAAGGGACAATAAGGAAAAAATAAAAAAGACGGAAACAAAGAAAAAAAATAAAAAAAATAAAAAAATGCAAAATGCCCCGATTGTGGCGGTGGCATATTTTTTCGTGGCAGTGTTTCTTGGCATGATGGTTTATATTTGCCAGTATTCCATGTCCCACAGGCAGGAGTGGATGAACAACAGCTATAACGGCAGGCAGCAGATGCTGACGGCAAAAAATGTGCGGGGGACGATATATGCGGGAAGCGGTGAGGTGCTGGCCAAAACCGGTACGGACGGAGAAGGCAGGGAGGTGCGGGAGTATCCGTACGGCAACATGTTCGCCCATGTGGTGGGTTATGCCACCAACGGGAGGGCGGGGGTGGAAGCCCTTGGCAATTATTACCTGATCCAGTCCAGCGCCCCGTTGTCGGAGAAAGTGTTAAACGAAACGGCAGGGGAAAAATATAAGGCGGACGATGTTTACACCACACTGGACGTTAACCTGCAGGAAGTCGCCTATAAAGCCATGGGCGTTTACAGGGGTGCGGTGGTGGTGACGGATATTTCCACGGGAAGGATACTGGCGATGGTTTCCAAACCGGACTTTGACCCCAATGAAATCGGTACGGTATGGGACCGGCTGGTGGAGGATAAAGAGAGCGGCGTTTTGCTAAACCGTGTTACGCAGGGGATGTATCCCCCCGGTTCCACGTTTAAAATGGTGACAGCGTTGGAATACATCAGGGAGAATCCCGATTCCTACCAAAATTACGGGTTTTTGTGCAATGGGAGTTATTCCGACGGGCCGGACAGGATTAACTGTTATCACGGGACCAGCCATGGGCAGGAAGATTTTGCCATGGCTTTTGCCAAATCGTGCAATGCCGCTTTTGCCGATATCGGCATAAAACTGGACAAAGGGAAATTCCAGGATACCTTAAAGGAATTGATGTTTAACGGCGATCTGCCCTTGGACATGAATTACAATAAAAGCCGCATCCAGGTAAGCGGGGAGTCTTCCAACGGGGAAATGATGCAGATTGCCATCGGACAGGGAACCACGGGGATGTCGCCCATGCACCTGAACATGATTACCAACGCCATAGCCAACGGGGGCGTGCTGGTCCCCCCCTATTTGATTGAACGGGTGGAAAACAGCGCAGGCACGGTAGTCAAACAGTTTTCGGCATCTCCCGGAAGGCAGTTAATGTCGGAGCAGGAGGCGTCGGCATTAAAGGAACTGATGCAGGGCGTGGTGGAAAAAGGCACTGCCAGCCGTTTAAAGGGGCTGTCCTATACGGCGGCCGGGAAAACGGGGTCTGCAGAATACAGTAACGTGAAAGAGGAATCCCATGCATGGTTTACCGGATTCGCCCCCGCAGAAGAACCGCAGATCAGCGTGACGGTCATCATTGAAGGGGCGGGAAGCGGCGGGGATTATGCGGTGCCGGTTGCAAAGAGGATTTTTGATACCTATTTTGGGGTTTAGGAGGCATTATATATTTACTTTTTTGGAAAAAACATGTATAATTGCAGACGGGAAAGAATGTGTGGGATGTGCGGGTGAGGAACCTTTGTGCGGAACATGCATGGCGATATATGCGCGGCTTTTTGACCGGGCAGGACAAACAAAATAAAGGAGAGAGTGACATGGGCAAGAAACCAACAGTTTTAATGATTTTGGACGGTTACGGACTGAACGAAAGGAAAGACGGCAATGCCGTGGCGCAGGCCAATACGCCGGTGATGGACCGTCTGATGCGGGAATGTCCTTTTGTGGAGGGAAATGCCAGCGGTATGGCGGTAGGGCTGCCGGACGGACAGATGGGCAATTCCGAAGTGGGGCACCTGAACATGGGCGCAGGGCGCATCGTATACCAGGAACTGACGAGGATTACGAAGGAGATTCAGGACGGTACGTTCTTTGAGAATCCGGCGCTCATGGATGCGGTAAACAATTGTAAGGTAAACGATTCCGCACTGCATCTGTTCGGGCTTGTGTCCGATGGCGGCGTGCACAGCCACAATACCCATATTTACGGGCTGTTGGAGCTGGCGAAGCGGAACGGGCTGTCGAAGGTATACGTTCATTGTTTCCTGGACGGCAGGGATACCCCGCCGGAGAGCGGCAAGGGCTTCGTGGAGGAGCTGGAAGCAAAAATGAAGGAAACCGGCGTCGGCGAAGTGGCATCCGTTATGGGACGTTATTATGCCATGGACAGGGATAACAATTATGACAGGGTGAAACTGGCGTATGACGCGCTGACCAAAGGGGAAGGGCTGGAAGCGGCAGGAGGTCCTGCCGGTATTGCGGAGTCCTACGAAAGGGGCGAAAGCGATGAATTCGTGAAACCGACGGTTGTGGTAAAGGATGGCGCTCCGGTGGCAACAATCCAGGATAAGGATTCGGTGGTATTTTTCAATTTCCGCCCCGACCGCGCAAGGGAAATTACCAGATGTTTCTGTGACGATGAGTTTACGGCATTTGACAGGGGAAATCGGCTGCAGCTTACGTATGTATGCTTTTCCGATTATGACCCGACCATTCCCAACAAGGAAGTGGCGTTTCATAAAATTGCCGTTACCAATACATTCGGCGAATGGCTTGCGGCAAACCATATGACGCAGGCAAGGATTGCGGAGACGGAAAAATACGCACATGTTACGTTTTTCTTCAACGGCGGGGTGGAGGAACCCAATGAGGGAGAGGACAGGATTCTTGTGAATTCCCCGAAGGATGTGGCGACCTATGATTTAAAACCGCAGATGAGCGCCTACGAGGTATGTGACAAGCTGGTGGAAGCCATTAAATCCGGTAAATACGATGTGATTATCATTAACTTTGCAAACCCGGACATGGTAGGACATACCGGCGTGGAAGCAGCGGCGATTAAGGCCGTGGAAGCCGTGGACGAATGCGTGGGCAAAGCCGTGGATGCCGTTAAAGAAGCGGGAGGCACGATGTTTATCTGCGCAGACCATGGCAATGCGGAGCAGTTGGTGGATTACGAAACGGGCAATCCGTTTACTGCCCATACAACGAATCCGGTGCCGTTCATCCTGGTGAACTATGATGAGGCATATACGCTGCGGGAAGGCGGCTGCCTGGCAGACATCATTCCAACCTTGATTGAAATGATGGGTAGGAAGCAGCCGGAGGAAATGACGGGAAAATCCTTGTTGATAAAGAAATAAAAAAATCTTTTTTGGAAAACAAAAAAACGGCGGCTTTGATTTACCAAAAGCCGCCGTTTATCAATTGGCTTGTGAAAATATGGGATGATTGTGGGAAGGACAAATTTTTATTTTCTAAATTAGACGGAGGAAAGACGGAAAGTGAAATTCCAATTTGCAGGAAAAAAGAAAGCCGGGACGCAGCAGCTATCAGATAGCCGCCGCGCCCCGGTTTTCTCATGGGTGCAGAGATTGGATCGTTACACAATAGAAGAACAGTATGAAATCCTGTCGGATGAATAAAACAGGCGCATTCGTGGAAAAATAAACATTATTTTTCATGAGGATAAACATATGCATAATTCTTTTTATGGCTGGTATTTGAAATGTCAATCCGATACACAGACTTTAGCGGTAATACCTGCGGTTCACGGCGCAGGGAATAAACGTACCTGTTCTATTCAGGTAATCACGGAGCATAATGCCTGGGCGGTTACATTCCCGGCAGATTCATTCCAACGGACAAAACTATTCTTTCCGGAATGCCAGGGGATATAGGGAAGGAGACCGGGGCAGGCATTTATTTTACCGGTATGATAGGCGTTGTATTATGGCGGGGGAAAGAGTACAGAATCGCTACTTACCTGGGGGCGAGGGTTGTTCGAATCGAAAACAATATGGTCCGGGTTATACAGGGGAATTTGGAGTTGGATGTCCGGCTGCTGGAAACATCCGGAAGACCCCTTAAGGCTCCGGTGAAGGGAGACATGGTAAGGACAATCCGCGAAAGTGCATCCTGTCTGGCTTTCTACCGATTCCGCAAAGGGGGCTGTACCCTGTTTGCTTTTGAAACAGACAGGGCCTCTTTTGAGTTTGAATATTTTTCATAGCTTTTCGCCCCACATGTTTTTGTACCCGTCTTCAGTGATGATTTCCCTGTTATAAATCCCGACGCCGACATCGGCCAGTAATTGAACGGCCGGATTTGTCTTATGGTACGCTCCGTGACCGGCAGACTTGAAATGTGAAAGAAAATCCGATATGATGGGAAAAGGAAATGGTTTATGCCAAACTGCCGGATGTTGTCAGGTTATGTTAGGCTGTCAGGGAAAGAAAGGACGGATGGAAAGCATGGAGAGGAAAGAAGAGGATATCAGGAGAATTTTTGAGATACTGGGAATCGGGATTACGAAGGACGAGGAAGGAATCCGGGCGGCTTACCGGGGAAAACTGGTATCGGTAAACCCGGAGGATAATCCGGAAGGTTTTAAGCGGCTGCGCGAGGCTTATGAGAATGCGCTGGACTATGCGAGGCAGGAAGAAGAAGGGACGGGGGAGCCGGATGGACCGGTGGGGCTGTTCTTACAGGAAGTGGGTGAAGTGTACCACAGTCTGCCCAAAAGGCTGGACGGGGCAGAGTGGGAACGCCTTCTGCAGAAGGATTTGATGGATGATTTGGAGCTGGGGGAGGAAACCAAGTGGGCATTCTTCCGCTACCTTTCCGAATATTTCCGGCTGCCGGTATACATTTGGCGTATTTTGGACCGTATATTCGGGATAGTGGAACACCAGGAGGAATTTAAGGAACACCTGCCGGAGAACTTTGTTTATTACATGGCGGGAAAATGCGGGGAAGGGGCGGAAAAGTCGGATTTTCCCTATGAAAAGTTAAAAGGACCGGACCATGCGGATTACGATGCTTTTATCCAAAATTATGCGGCGCTGACGGGAATCACCGGGGAAGACGGGGAGGAAGGGGACGGCTGGTTAAAGGAGATGGGGCAGAAAATTGCCCTCATGGACACGCTTGGCATCTCCCATCCATGGTATGGGATGGAGAAGGCGCGGTATGCGCTGTTTTGCGGAAGGGAAGAAGATGCGGAGCGGATGGTCCGGGAATTATGGGAAGACGGGGAGAACGAAGACCGCCGGATGCTCCTTGCCGGTACGTATATCATAAGAAAATGCGGAAAAGAGGAAGAAGCTGCCGGGATTTACCGGGAACTTTTGGAAAAAGGGGATTTGGAGGACAACGATGCTTATTCGATACATATAGCGCTGGCGGAATTGTGTGCTGCAAAGAAAGAATGGCGGGATGCCAAGGAACACGCGCAGGATGCCGGACGGATATATAATACGCAGAAAGCGGCGGAACTGCTGCAGGAATATAATGAGCGGGTGATTGCCCTCTATGACGGGGAGCGTGCCGGACAGATTACCGAGGAGGAAGGCGTACAGTTGGCATGGTGTTATGTCCAAAATGACCGTGCGGCGGAAGGCTTGGAATTTTTTAAGGAACATCCGGTGCTGGATGCGGATAAGGCGGACTGCCACAGGGCGAAGGCGGTTCTGTACATGGCGGGGGAATGCGCGGAGGAAGCGGGGAAAGAAGCCATTCTATGGCGGCAGTGCATGGAAAAGGAAGGGGAGGAGTCCCCGTACCGGATGGCGCAGAGCCATGAGTGGGAAGGAAATGCCCTAAGGCAGCGCTATCTTAAGGCAGTGGAACAGGAAACAGAATCGGAATCGGGACAAGAATCGGAACGGGAATCGGAACAATGGAAAGCGCAGACATTGGCGGCATATGAAGAAGCCATCGCCATCCAGCCGGAAGAAATCGATTTCAGGATGGCAAAGCTGATGTTTTTGCGGGATTTCAAAGATTACGGACAGATGCTGGAAACCTGTGAAAAGATTAAGGAGCTGGACCGGGGGTATTTTTGGGCATATTTTTATGCACAGGAGGCTTATGAAGGGCTTGGGAAGGCGCAGGAGGTCGTGGATACCTTTTACGAAGCGAAGGAAATCTATGCAGGGATGCCGGAAATCTTTGAGCGTGCGGTGCGGGTATTTTACGAATACGGACAATTTGGCGAGGTGCGGAGTATTTTGGACCAGGCGCAGGAAGCGGAAGTGGAAAGTCCATACTTAAAATTGCGCAGGCTGGACCTGATGCGCCGTGCGGCGGAGGATGAGACAGCTTTGCGGGAGGCGGATGCCTATGCCGGGAATCTGATCCGGGAACTGGAGGAAGAAGCGGAAAAAAGCGGCGGGGAAAACCTGTCCCCGCAGCTAAAAAAAATACTGTCGGAAGCCTATCTGCAAAGGGCGTATATCCATGACGAGCCGGATGCCGGGGAATTCTGTCTGGAGGAGGAAATGGAACAGTGGACCAAGCGGGCGGTGGAATTGGACGACAACCTGCGTAACCGCTATTTCCTCGGACGCTATTACGTGGAATACGGGGAGGATGCCAAACCGGCATACGAACACCTGAAAGTCTGTGAGGAGCGGGGCATGGATTACGAATGGATGTACTATTACATGGCACGCAGCCTGGAGGATTTTGAACGGTGGGACGAAGCCACGGAATATTACGTGAAGGCGCATGAAAAAAACCCGGAGGAATTCGATTTTATATGGCGGATCGTATGGCGCTACCGTTGGAAATATTCCTGGTCAGGGCAAAAAGAATATTATGATAAAGCCATGGAATATCTGAACCTGCATTTGGAGAAATTCGGGGAAAATCCCAGGGAGCTTTGGCAGCTTTCGGATCTTCATGCAAGAAACCATGAATATGGATTGGCGCTGGAAGAAATCGAACGGGCATTAAAGGAAGCCACCCAAAGCAGGAACTGGGGGCACAAGGCATTTTTGCTGGAGATGCTGAACCGCAGGGACGAGGCGGTTGCATATTACCGCAAAGGGCTGGAGGCAGGCTGGGAAAAGGGGGAGGACTATAATTACGCCCATTCCCAGATGCACGACTACTTCTGTGAAACCCGCCAGTACCGGAAAGGGCTGGAGTGGTTTTTGGAAATGGACGGACAGCTTAAGACGGAAGAACGGCGCAGGAAAAATCTTGGGTATATCCGTTATTACTATATGCGGTTCCGGGAATGGGAGCAGGCGCTCGATAATATCGTGCAGCTTTACGGCGGTACCTCCCTTACGGAATACGTATGCGATAACTGGGAGAAGGAAGGAGCCCGTATCGACGATCTTTTGGATTTGTACCAAAAATTTTTAAGCGGGGACGAACTGCGCCAAAAGGCGGAGGAAGCCCAGGAGCTTTTGGAAGGAAAAGGGGCAGGGAAGCTGAAAGAAGACCACGATGGAAAGGCAAGCGCGTACATGCAGATTGCCTACTGTTATGCCGATTTCCTGATGGAGCAGGAAAAAGCGGCGGTCTTTTTCCAAAAATCCATCGAACACCGGAAGCTGGCGGAGAAAGGAATCGATTCCGGCGATTACCGCACCGCCCTTATGGAGCTCATGCAGTGCTGTTGGCGGCTGGGAAATTTGGACGGCGCAAGGGAATGCAAGGAACGCTATTTGGAAAGCCAGGGCGAGTTTTACAAGGAATGCAAAGACTTGGGAAGGAGCGTGGAGGAATTGTTTGCCGGGGACTGCTCCAACGGCAGGGGACACGCCTACCATTTATTCCTGATGCATTATTACTGCGGGGAGTATGAGGAAGCCGGAAAGTACCTGGAACGGATGGAAAAGTCCCCGTGGTGTTGGAACTGTACGCGGAAGGAATGTACGGAAGAATGGGAGCTGAAAGGATATATGGCGCTGTACCGGGGACGCACGCAGGAAGCCATAGGGTATTTCCGCTGCGCGGTGGAAACCAGTAGCAGGGGGAATGAGGATGCGGAGAAGGAGCTTCGGATTTTGGGCGTGGAGATTTGATGCCGGGCGGAA
>CAJUMD010000036.1 GCA_910587275.1 uncultured Kineothrix sp. | reverse complement strand
AAATAATGTTGAAAAATCGGGATTCTAAGTTCAGCAAGCGATAATTCAAGCGAATTTCAAAAGAACATTAAAATCCCCGAGGTGCAGAAAGAAGGATGGAGGGTATGGAATAAAAATGGAGTTTTATTTTGCCCCGCTGGAGGGGATTACGGGCTATATCTACCGGAACGCCCATCATGCATTTTATGCGGGAATGGATAAATATTTTACGCCTTTTTTGTCACCGAACCAAAACAGGGCGGTCAGCCCGAAGGAAATGAAGGATATCATGCAGGAACATAACCAGGGGATGGATACCGTGCCGCAGATTCTTACCAACCAGGCAGGGTATTTTCTCCGCGCCGCATCGGAGCTTAAGGAAAAATATGGGTACGGGGAGGTCAACCTGAATTTGGGCTGTCCTTCCGGTACTGTGGTATCCAAAGGAAAAGGTGCAGGATTTCTTGCAAAACCGGAGGAACTGGATGCCTTTTTGGAGGAGGTCTTCGCAAAGACAGAGATAAAGGTATCGGTGAAAACAAGGCTCGGTGTTTCGGCACCGGAGGAATTTTACCGGATTTTGGATGTTTTTAACAAATATCCGCTGCACGAAGTGGTTATCCATCCCAGGGTGCGGAAGGATTTTTACAGGAACATGCCAAACTGGGAGATGTTTGGGGAAGCGGTACGGATAAGCAGGAATCCGGTCTGCTATAACGGGGATATTTTTACATTGGGGGATTACCGGAAGTTCCGGGAGGCTTTTCCTTCGGTGGAAAAGATGATGTTCGGAAGGGGGCTGTTGGTGAATCCGGCGCTGGTGCAGGAAATCCGCCGTTTGGAACATGGAAACGGGGCAGGGGCGGAAGAAGGTATGGACATGGTGGCGGCAAAGACAACCTTAAAAGCGTTCCACGACCGGCTGTATGGGGATTACCGGGAGGAAATGCCCGGGGATACCCCTTTGCTTTATAAGATGAAGGAATTGTGGTCTTATATGGTTCACCTGTTTACCAACCACGAAAAATACTGGAAGAAAATAAAGAAGGCGTCCGGGGTGGACGATTATCAGGAAACGGTGGATTGGCTTTTTGCGGAGCAGGAATTGCGGCAGTTATAAAAAACAGGAAAAGGAAAAAGGAGGAAGTTTGCCATGCATAACCAGTTGACGCGCAACGACATCAAACGGATGGAGGAGGAAATCGAATACCGTAAGCTCGTGGTGCGCAAGGAGGCGCTGGAAGCGGTGAAGGAAGCAAGGGCGCAGGGGGATTTGAGCGAAAATTTTGAATATTACGCGGCAAAACGGGAAAAAAATAAAAACGAAAGCCGTATTCGTTTTTTGGAGCGGATGATTAAAACTGCGGAAATCATATCCGACGAATCGGGAGAGGATGAAATCGGGGTGGACAATACGGTGGAAGTACAGTTTGAAGAAGACGGAACCGTGGAAACCTATAAAATTGTCACTACCATGCGCGGAAACTCCCTGGAAGGACTGGTCAGTACGGAATCCCCCATCGGTAAGGCGCTTCTTGGACATAAAGCGGGCGACCGCGTATGTGTGGAAGTGAATGACAATTACCGGTATTATGTCACCGTGAAGAAAATCGAGAAAACGACGGATGACGGAAGTGACAAAATCAGGAGTTTTTAACGGTATGGAAGGAAAAACACAGGATATGGTTATGCGGGAAAAAGAAAGGAGGGGAAGGCATGAAGGAAGTCAGCGAGGAAGATATTGCGAAGATACTGAATGTTTTGGAGAACTTTGCGGAGTCGGGGACGAGCCGGATGAAAATACAGGTTTCCGGAGAACAGGAAGAAGGCTCCGTGGACAGGCAGTACCACCATGGGCGCTGTGATGTGGGAAGTCCATGGGCAAAAGGGGAATGGTTTGACGTATTGGAACAGGAGTAAAGAGTCCGCCAAAGCGGATATGGGGTAAAAAAATGGAATACTTTATTCTTTCTTTTCAGATTATTTTTCCGGTTCTCGCCTATATGGGGATCGGTATTCTGCTGCGGAAGGTGGAACTGGTGGACGGGGATGCTTTTTCGCAGATTAACAGGCTGGTATTCCGGGTGTTCCTGCCGGTGAAACTTTTCCTGGACATTTACCATTCGGATTTCCAAAGGGCTTTCCAGCCAAAGCTGATATTGTTTGTGCTGGTGTCCGTGTTCCTCGCCTATGGGATGACGTGGTTCCTGATTGGAAGGAAAGTGAAGGACCGGAGGGATGCCCCTACCATGATTCAGGCGGTATACCGGAGCAATTACGTGTTGTTTGGCATGTCCATCGCCGCCAGCATGTACCCGGATACGGATTTGGGCGTGATATCCGTGATGGCGGCATTTGTGGTTCCGGTTTTTAACATACTGGCGGTGGTGCTTTTTGAGGTGTGGCGCGGGGGAAAAGGGCTGTCCGTGGCGCATCTGCTAAAAGGAGTGGCGACAAACAGCCTTGTGGTGGGAAGCGCGGCGGGACTCTTGTTCCTTGGGTTAAAAATCCCCCTGCCGCAGCTTGTTTTAAAGCCCCTGACTGCTTTGGGGGATATCGCTACGCCTTTGGCAATCATCTGCGTGGGTGCAACGCTGACTTTCGATGCGCTGCGCAAATATGCGGGATATATTGCCGTGATGGCGGCTGGAAGGCTGGCAGTGGTTCCGGCAGTCTTCGTGACGGCTGCCATAGTCCTTGGGTTCCGGGGCATGGAGCTGGCGGGGTTGTTTTTGGTGTTTGCATCCCCGACGGCTACCGCTTCCTACCCGATGGCGAAGGAGCTTGGCGGCAACGGGGAACTGGCAGGACTTGGTGTGGCGGTCAGCAATGTGGGTTCGTTGTTTACCATTTTCCTTTGGGTGGCGGCGCTTAAATACTTCGGGTTGTGTTAGAGCGTGTTTGATAATTCATTCCCGACATTTGTATGCTTCACTTTGAAACACGCTTTGGGGATACATGTCAGGAGCAAATAAGAAATATACATAGAAGGATGGGAAAAAGATGATCATTGAAACTTTATTTAAGAAGAAGAAACCGGTGCTTTCCTTTGAGATTTTTCCGCCCAAAAAGGAAGCGGAATTAAAAAACATTGATGCAACGCTGGGGACGCTGGCAAAGCTGGAGCCGGATTTTATCAGCGTGACGTTTGGGGCGGGCGGAAGCAGCACGAACAATAAGACAGTGGAACTGGCGAAAAAGATCAAAAGGGATTACGGAATAGAGCCGTTGGTACACCTGACCTGCTTAAACCACAGCAGAGGAGAAATCAGGGGGATTTTGGACGGATTGGGGGAAGCCGGGCTTTTTAATGTGCTGGCACTGCGCGGCGACCGGAATCCCGAAATCCCGCCGAAAGATGATTTCCATTATGCCAATGAGCTGGTGGCGTTTATCAGGGAGCAGGGGGAATTCCATGTGAGCGGCGCCTGTTACCCGGAGGTACATACGGAAGCGCCGGACGGGGTAACGGATATCCGCAACCTGAAAAAGAAAGTGGATGCAGGCGTGGGACATTTGGTGTCCCAGTTGTTTTTCGACAATGATAATTTTTATGATTTTTTAGTAAAACTGAAGATAGCGGGCATTGATGTTCCGGTTGAAGCCGGAATCATGCCGGTGACGAACCGCGCACAGATTAAGCGGATGGTGGATATGTGCGGCGCGGTTCTGCCGGACAAATTTGAGAAAATACTGGAGAAGTACGGGGAGCATAAGGAGGCATTGTTTGACGCCGGAATGGCATATGCGGTGAACCAGATTGTGGAACTGATTGCCCATGGCGTGGACGGAATCCATATTTTTACCATGAATAATCCGGTGGTGGCTGGACGGATCTGTGACGGGATACGGAATCTGGTGGGATGATGCCGGACGGCAGGCAGGGAACGGTGCAGGGAAGAAAGAAGGCGGTCGGATGCACGGGGAATGCGCTCCGGGAGGCGCCAAAGGAACGGAAGGGAAGGATAAGGATGGGATAAAATGGAGGGAATGGAAGGAATAGCCGGAATGAAAATGGATGGAAGGAAAGGGAGGAGCGGAACCGGAAAAACGGCATTGGTAACAGGCGCTTCCAGGGGAATTGGCAGGGCCATTGCCGAAAAGCTGGCAGACGGGGGATATGACCTGTGGCTGACCTGTAAAAACTCGGCGAACAGGCTTTTGCAGGTAAAGGAGTATTTGGAGGAGGCGTATGGGATTTCCTGCAGGATTGCAGTCTGTGACGCAGGTGATTTCGGGGCGGTCCGTAATATGTTTGCGGAAATGGAGCGTTTGGATGTGTTGGTGAACAATGCGGGGATATCCTATATCGGACTGCTGTCCGAAATGGAGCCGGAACAGTGGCAGGAGATTATGGACACGAACCTAAGCAGCCTGTTTTATACGTGTAAACTGGCAATTCCGCTTATGTTAAAACGCCACGAGGGGTGTATCGTGAATATTTCCTCGGTATGGGGCAGCGTGGGGGCTTCCATGGAGGTAGCTTATTCCGCATCCAAGGGCGGTGTCAACAGTTTTACGAAGGCTTTGGCAAAGGAGCTGGCGCCCAGCCATATCCGGGTGAATGCGGTTGCCTGCGGGGTAATCGATACGCAGATGAACGGGTGCTTTGATGAGGAGGAGAGACGGGCGCTGCGGGAGGAAATACCGGCGGACCGGTTTGGAATGCCGGAGGAAGTGGCGGGAGTTGTGATGCAGGTAATCGGGGCGCCGGAGTATATGACGGGGCAGGTAATTGCGGTGGATGGAGGGTGGTATTAAGGGGCAGCGGTCAGGGTTTGGTTCCGTATGGGACGGCTTTCATCCTGCGCGGTGCGCCAGAAAACAGGGAGATGGAGTGGCGGGTGAAGATTGGAATGTGTGGTAAGGAGGATGGAATGATGAGTGGTTTGTATGATTTAGTGATTGTCGGAGCGGGACCCGCGGGGTTGTCGGCGGCGGTTTACGCGAAAAGGGCGGGGTTGAAAACGCTTGTGTTGGAGAAAAGCCCGATTTGCGGAGGGCAGATTCTGAATACTTATGAGGTGGATAATTATTTGGGACTGCCGGGAATGAACGGATTTGACCTTGGAATGAAGTTCCGGGAACATGCGGACCGCTTGGGCGTGGAATTTTTAGAGACGGAAACTCTCGGGATTGCTGTTGGGGGCGGGAATGTTTGTCTGGAAAAAATGGGAGATGAAAAGGAAAAAGGGGAATTGGAGGCCGCGGAGCTCCGGTCCGTGGAACCGGATGGTGGAAAGCTCCATATGGTGAAGACAAAGAAGGGGGATTTTTGTGCGAAGGCGGTACTTCTTGCAACGGGAGCCGCATATGCGAAGCTGGGTGTGGAAGGAGAGGAGGAGCTGACAGGGATGGGTGTGTCTTACTGTGCGACCTGTGACGGTGCTTTTTTCCGTAACCGTACCGTGGCAGTCATAGGGGGAGGCGATGTGGCGGTGGAAGATGCCATTTTCCTGGCGAGGACGTGCGGGAAGGTTTACCTGGTGCACCGGAGGGATGAACTGCGTGCGGCCAAAATCCTGCAGGAGAAAGTGAAAGGGCTTCCGAACGTGGAGATTCTTTGGGATACGGTAGTGGGGAAAATAAAGGGGGAGGAACAGGTGGACGGGATAACGCTCCGTAACGTGAAAACGGGGGAGGAGAAAAATTTGCCGGTGGACGGGGTTTTCATTGCCGTCGGAATCCGCCCCAATACGGAGGCGTTTGCAGGTGTTGCGGATTTGGATGAAAAGGGATATCTGGTGGCGGGAGAAGACTGCGCCACGACGACGCCGGGAATATACGCGGCAGGGGATGTGCGGACAAAGATGCTGCGGCAAGTGGTTACGGCGGTTGCGGATGGGGCAAATGCCGTGACGGGAATACAGAATTATTTTAACGGGGTTTTTTGAACTATGCATCAGAAAAAAATTTTTACAAATATTACAGATATTACAGAATTTCCGCAATAAATCAAGGCATAAGGGGTGTCTGCCGCAGGTTGTGGACAGTACAAAACAGAGTGGTAAAACCTGCGAAAATGCCGTATTTACGGTATTTTCAGTATCAGTCAGGTATTTTTTCCCATCGGTTGACAAATTTTGAATCAGGTGTTATATTATTTAACAGATGTAACAAAATTGTAATAAATTCAAAGAAACGTTAACAATTTGCGGAGGCACATCCTATGAGACAAAAGAGCGTGAAAGTTGTAATGTGTGCGGTAACGGCAGTTCTTACATTTTCAAGTATTGACATAAGCGTAAATGCGGCAAGCAATGTGGCATCCGTCCTGCCGTCTGCGGGTGTTGATTATACACTGGCATCCAACGGCACTTCCTTAAAGAATATTAAGGATGAGGCAGATACGGGAAAACCGGAAACGGAGAATGCGGAAGCGGAAGGCGCGGCGGACAACGGCGTAAGCGTAACGGGTAATTCCCAGCAGGCGGGAACCGGAACGGAAGTCAGCGGGAATGCGAGCGTATCCGATAATATTTCCGGAAATGCATCGACGGAAGGCGCGGAAACGGCAGGGACGCAGGCGGAGGAGAAGAAAGAAGACATCGTTATTGAGGAAACCAATATGGTGGATGTCTCCATGCTGGACGAGAAGATTTTAAGGGATGTCCAAAAGAGACTGGACAGGAAAGATGAAGAAGAAGGTTTTAAAAGCCTTGTCATTGCAAAAGTAAACGATTATGTGAACGTAAGGAACATGCCCAGCGAGGAAGGGGAAATCATCGGCAAGCTGTATGATAAGTCGGTGGGAACCTTTATTTCCGAAGTGGACGGCTGGTACGAAATTAAATCCGGTTCTGTGACGGGGTATGTAAAAGGCGAGTACTGTGTGACGGGTGACGATGCGGTGGAGCTTGCAAAGACAGTAGGCACACGGATTGCCACGGTGACAACGACCACCCTGAAAGTACGGCAGGAACCCGGACTGGACAAAACGGTTCTTGGTATGGTTCCGTTGGAAGACCAGTTAATTGTTACGGAAGAATTGGACGGATGGGTAAAGGTTAATATTGAGGAAGGTGACGGCTATGTGTCCACCGATTACGTAGACCTTACCACGGAGTTTGTCCAGGCGGAGTCAAAGGCGGAAGAAGAAGCCAGACTGGCAAAGGAAGAAGCGGCAAGGAAAGCGGCACAGGCAGCGGCAAGGAAAGCGGCGGGACGTTCGTCTTCCGGCGGAGCGTCCAACCAGGTAATGTATGCTTCCGGCGGCGGCAGTGAAATGGGACGCGCGGTTGCGGACTATGCGCTCCAGTTCGTGGGTAATCCTTATGTATGGGGTGGAACGAGTCTGACAAACGGTGCAGACTGCTCCGGATTCGTCATGAGCGTGTATTCCAACTTTGGCGTCAGCCTGCCCCATTCTTCGGCGGCAGACAGAAGCGTGGGCGCGGCAGTCAACGGTTTGGAAAATGCACAGCCCGGTGACCTGGTATGCTACTCCGGTCACGTGGCACTCTATATCGGCAACGGACAGATTGTCCATGCATCCACATCGAAGACGGGTATCATCGTGTCCAACGCAAATTACAGGACTCCGCTTTCGGTAAGGAGGATTTTCTAAAACATATTCAGCAGTTAAGTCAGCGTATGAGACAGGCGGTACCGCAGGGTATCCGCCTGTTTTTTATGCACAGCCCCATGCAGAAGAAGTGTGCCGCTAAAGCGGCGCACTTCTTCTGCATGGGGTGCGCGGGTAGGGAAGATGCCTTTCCTGCCCAATTGTGTATGCGCATCAAAAGGAAGAATGCAAAGGAAAGACATATCCGCAAATTATCAGAAAGTTTTTTTGGCAGGCATTCCGACGCGGTATCTGACGGCTTGTACAAAATCCACAAAGAACGTTTTTTTAAACGGAAATAAAACGAAAAAGAATGGAAAGTTATCCACGGGCAAAATGAGGGAAAATACCGGTTCCTTCATTTATACACGGGGTTATCCACATTATCCACTGTATTTGGTGGGAAAGCATATGGGAAAGGAGAGAAACTTACGGAACGCATGTTTTGTCTGTTTTTACTGAAAAAACGGTTTCGCCGGACTTTTTTGGGAGGATGGAAGGGTAGTACCAAAGTCTTAAACAGGAAACAAATTCCTTAAATTGTTGCACAAGCAGGTGAAAATATGGTATAATGCTTGTACAATAATCCAACGAAAGGGATGAGTGATATGAAGTTTGTGATAGCAGGCAAAAACATCGATGTTACGCAGGGGTTGAAGACGGCAGTTGAGGATAAGATTGGAAAACTGGAAAAATATTTTAATCCGGATACCGAGGTTCACGTAACGTTGAGCGTGGAAAAGGAACGACAGAAGATAGAAGTGACAATACCGGTGAAGGGGAGTATCATTCGTTCGGAACAGGTCAGCAACGACATGTATGTTTCTATCGATTTAGTGGAGGAGATTATTGAAAGGCAGCTTAAGAAATATAAAAATAAGCTGGTGGACCAGCAGCAGGCGGCTGGCTTCTTCAAACAGGAATTCATTGACAAGGATTATATGGATGAGGAGGAAATCAAGATTATCCGTTCCAAGAAATTTGATATCAAACCGATGTACCCGGAGGATGCATGTATCCAAATGGAGCTTCTCGGACACAGTTTCTTTGTGTTCTGCAATGCGGAAACCGATCAGGTAAATGTGGTTTACAAGAGAAAAGGCAACACATATGGGCTGATTGAGCCGGAAGTATAGGAGGTATTCGGCGGAATCAGTGCTTTAAGGCGGAACGCGGGTTCCGCCTTTTTTTGCACACGGGCACCCAAAGGAAGGATGTCAGCAGAGCTGACGGGTGCCCGGCGCGCGGGTAGGGGAAAGATTTTCTCTGCTCGATTGCACAATATTTTCCCCTGTCCAATTGGGTATATTCCCTGTTTTTTTTCATATATTGCTATGAGGTAAGAGGGACGGTGTGACATGCAGTATTTAAAGAAAATCAGGTGTGCAATTTGGGCGGAACTGGTTCTGTTTTCGGCGTTTGGTATTCTGTGGGGGATACAGATTGTAAAGGGCGGTATTTCCCACATTCCGGAGCAGGCAGTGGAAGTGGAGGTGTTTGCGGAAGGGCAATACATCAAATGGGTGGATTTTAACGTATCCTATGAAGCGCTCTGTGAAGCATATAAATGGGATGTGGAATCGTGGAAGGAAGCTGTGCAGCCGGCAGAGGCGGAGAGCAGCACGGCAGGGCATATGGAACCGGGAAATGCCGGGACAAAAGATGCGGATGGCCGGAATGCGGGAACGGAACGGGCGGAAAAGCAGGATACGGCGCATGTGGATTGGATTGAGCTTTTGGCATATGTAGGGACGAGACACGGAGGCGAATTTCCATCGGGTACGGCAGAGGAAATCGCCAGGACGGCAAAGAAACTGATGGAAAAAGAAACGACCATGGCGGAGCTTACAAAGGACATGGAATATTATTCCTATTATTTGGAAGCCTATCAGGCGGTTTTGGGCGGTTACGTGGGGGAATACGAAATGCAAAGACCCATGGAAGACGGAAGCGTCAAATGGCAGAAATGCTATGGATTAAAGGCGTTTTCGCCGGTGGCAAAAGGATTTGAATACAGCGATTATGACGATTTCGGGGCATCCAGAAGTTACGGTTATGCCAGACCCCATTTGGGTCATGACATGATGGGGCAGACAGGGACCCCTATTATAGCCATAGAATCCGGTTATGTGGAAGCCATCGGCTGGAACCAGTACGGCGGTTGGCGGCTGGGAATCCGCAGTTTTGACGGGAAACGCTATTACTATTATGCCCATTTAAGGCAGAACTTCCCGTACTGCAAAGACCTGGAGGAGGGAAGTGTGGTGACTGCCGGCCAGGTCATCGGTTATATGGGGCATACGGGTTACAGTAAAAAGGAAAACGTGAACAATATCGACGTAACTCATCTCCATTGGGGACTTCAGCTTATTTTTGACGAATCACAGAAGGAAGGCAGCAATGAAATATGGATTGACTGTTACAGCCTGACCCGCTTTTTGTATAAAAACCGTTCGGAAACGGAAAAAATCGAAGAAACGAAGGAATGGCGCCGCGTATATGAAATGAGGGATCCGGCGGTGGAGGCATACGGTAAAAAGAAATAGAGCGTGAATTATTGAGAACCAAAGGTAACAGTTCGGTCTGAACTGCTGCTGCCTGCGGAAAAAGAAAAATCTCAATTGAGATATTTCCCTGAAAATGCTATAATAAAGCAAACGATTGCGCACGGAGAGGGGATGGACGGATGAAAACGATTCATGATGTGGCAAAGGAGCTGGGAGTATCTGCAAGCACGGTTTCAAGGGCGATATCGGGAAAGGGAAGGATCGGGCAGGCAACGAGGGAACGGATTCTGCGTTACATCGAAGCCAGCGGCTATTATCCCAATGCCGTTGCGCAAAGTCTTGCGCAGGCGAGGACAAATAATATTGCGGTTATCCTGCCGAAAGTCCATACGCTGACGGATATTCCTTTTTTCCACACCTGTATTTATGCCATTGAGGAAATTGCCCAGGCAAATGATTATGATATTTTGGTGGTAGTCACCCAAGGCAGGGATACCAGACCGTTGGAACGGCTGATTTTAAACCGTAAGGTGGACGGCATGATATTGACAAGCACATATGAAAACGATTGTTTTGTTCCGCTCTTAAAGGAAAAAACGATTCCGTTTGTAACGATTGGTGCGGTTCCGGACGGGGACGTGATACAGGTGGACAATGACAATGCCGGGGCCTGTATGGAACTGACGGGTATACTTCTGGCAAAAAAAATAAGCCGCATCGCCTATTTGGGCAGCAACATGGAGCAGATGGTCAACAAAAGCCGGTACCAGGGTTTTTGTGCGGCATACCTGCAGTATGGCAGGGAGCCGGACGGGGATATCCTGTATACGGATTTGGACAGTAAAGTGATGATTGAAAAAGCGGTGGACAGGCTTTTGCGTGAAGGCGTGGACTGTTTGCTCTGCCAGGATGACTTTATATGCAATGAAGCGGTACGCCTGTTGGCGGACAGAGGGGTACGGATACCGGAAGACGTGAAGGTAGCGTCCTGCCATTACAGTAGGATAATGGAAAATTACCCGGTGACGGTTACGTCGCTGAAATTCGATACCGGAGCTTTGGCGGGTACGGCGTGCCGGCTCCTGTTTGCCCTGTTGGACGGGAAAGAGGTGCCTGTAAAAACCGTAATGGATTATGAAATATGCCTGAAGGAATCTACGAAATAGGGAAGGCTGTTTCCGGAAGGGAAACCGGGAAAGGATTGTGGAAAACTGCCAAAAAAAATTTGCAAATGTCGGTACATTTTATAAGTTGACAGATTTCCCGCCGCTTGATAGAATGGAAGAAAGGCAATCGGTTGCGCACGGGAATAAAAAATATGCCGGACACCGGCAGGAACAGGGGTAAAATATGAGCGATTTTATTGTGAACATCATTCATCGGCCGGAAATGGTCCCCGAATATGCGGAGAAAGTAACCGGTCATGGAAAAGAAGAAGATATCGGACGGAAAGCGCTTCTTACGGAGTCTTTGGACATCTTCAAATTCCAGCAGGAAACGGCGCATAAGAACGGTCTGAAAACGACGATTCAGATGACTTATGCCGCCTTGTTCAACGAGGAGGCAATCCAAATAGCCAAAGAGCACCATGAAAAGTACGGAGACGAGATTTCCCTGTCGCTGCTGGGACTGCCCTGCACGGAATTTCGTGAGAAATATAAGACAAAGGATTTCTGTATTTGGATGTTTTCCATGGAAGACAAGAAACGCATTGTGGACGATGTGTTCGGGAAGTTCCATGATACGTTCGGGTTTTACCCGGAATCCACCGGTTCTTACTATATGGATGCGGATTTGACGAATTATATAAAGGAAAAATATCCGATGGTAAAATGTGCGGTCGCTACCTGCTGGGAGGAGGGGCCGAAAGCGTACCATACCTGCAACAATTCATGGTATACATTTATGGACGGCGGTCCGTGGAATCCGTGGATTCCCTCCAAACAGAATACCCATGCACCGGCGGCAAATGAGGCGGAGGACAGCGGTATCGTGGCAATCCCGCACCTGTCCAGGGATTTGCTTGCCTGCTATGACGGGAACGGCTCCAATTTTGGTACCCATCCCCAAAATGTACTGCGCGGCATGATTTATGATACGGAAACATGGGAATTTCCTTATTTATTCAATTTAATCGACCAGTACCGGGATTTGGAAAAATACAATAACGGATATTCTTATAACATGATGTTTGTAGGTCCTGCATGGCTGAATAAAATGGGACGCTGGGAAGCTCCGTATGAGCTTTTGAAAAAGAGCTATGAAGAAGGTATGGCATATTACGGAAACCTGAAAAAAGAAGGTAAGCTGTCGGATATGACCATGGCGGAATTTGCGGATTACTACCGTGGGAAGAAGACGTATGAGGAACCGGAATGCGCCCTTTGGAGGGATATCCTGTACGGTTCCGACAAACAGTTATTCTGGTACTGCGACCCTTATATGAGGGTATGCGTCAATATGGACCAGGGAGGCGCCATTGTGGATTTGCGCCCTTATGCGGCGAAGCTGGAATGGCCGGTCGGTATCGGTACGAAGCATGTGACGGATGCCTCTTACCCGTTCTTAATCCAGGAGAAATACCGTGCCGGATATTTCACCCACTATGCAGGAGAGGGAACCGTAAGAAGCGCCAAACTGAAATACCAGGGGGAAGAAGTGGACCTGTGCCTGTGCCGGACAAAAGCCCATTTTTCTCAGGAAGGGAAAACAAGGATTTTGACGCTTGACCCTGTGGAAATTGAATTTTATGACCTGACCCTGACGCTGCAGAGTGTGATTTCCTTTGAGGAAGGAAGCTCGGATATTAAGATAGAGAGAAAGATTTTGGACATGAGCAGGCCGGATGCGGAAGTGGAAATCAACGAATACATGGTAGCATGTTATGGTACGACGGAATATTCCGAGGATATGACAGGCATTACTCTTGCCTGTGAGAAGGACGGCGAGAGGGAAACGTTGTCTTACGAATACAAGTGCAGGGAGATGGAAAAGGCAGGGGCAACGGAACTATCCGCCGTGATTCCGCCAATTCATACAAAGGTATCCATGAAGGCATCAAACGGGGAAGCCGTGGGGTATGTAAAAGAAGGTTATGCATTCTCACCGATGTTTACCCTTGGATATACCAAAAATCTGAAAGATAAGGGGGCGTTTGCGACATGGCTCAGGCTGGAAAAGGCAAATTAAATTACAGGTGTCCTTCTTGCTTTATGAGGGATTTGGATTTGGATATGTTCTATGACAAGGATAAGAAGGAATATTACTGCATTCGCTGCCAATACAGGGGGACGGAAGAAGATGTCCTTGAGAAAAACCAAATGGCGAGGTTCCGTTACGGGGCGATGGCAAAACGGTATACCAAATTTGATTTTGACTGATGGAAGCGTCCGCGGTATGTTATGGCTGCGGACGCTTTTCCTTTTTATGCACACGGGCGCCCGGCGCGCGGGTAGGGGAAAAGCGTGCCCCTGCCCGAATTATGTACACGGGCATCCAAAGGAAAAATGTATATATAACTGCTCAGAGGAGGAAAAAGATGGAATTTGAACATTTGCTGCACGGCGGCGATTACAATCCCGAACAATGGCTGGATTGTCCGGAGGTGTTGCGGGAAGACGTGGAACTGATGAAAGGGGCACATGTGAACTGTGTGACGCTCGGAGTGTTTTCCTGGGCGGTGCTGGAGCCGTCGGAAGGGGAATACCGTTTGGAATGGCTGGAGGAAATCATTGATACACTCTATGAGAACGGGATTTCCACCGTGCTGGCGACGCCTACCGGCGCAATGCCCCATTGGCTGACCACCCGTTATCACGAAACGATGCAGGTGCGTGGCGACGGCGGAAGGAACCTGCCCGGCAGGCGCCATAATTTCTGCTATACGTCGGTGAAAATGAGGGAGAAAGCGCGGCAGATGGACGGGAAGCTGGCGCAGATGGCAGCAAAACATCCAGGCATACGGATGTGGCATATTTCCAATGAAATGGGTGGGAATTTCTCGGACAGCGCCTGTCACTGTGAACAGTGCCAGCAGGCGTTCCGCCAATGGCTGAAGGAGAAATACGGGACGCTTCAGGAATTAAACCGGGCTTGGTGGACGGTATTCTGGAGCCATGTGTATACGGACTGGAACCAAATACACAGTCCCGTACCTCATGGGGAATGCCTGCTGCACGGACTGAACCTGGACTGGCACCGCTTTGTGACCCATCAGATGACGGACTTCCTGAAATGGGAGATTGCTTCCGTCCGGGAATATTCTACCCTGCCGGTGACCACGAATTTCATGTTCTTTTTCCATCCCCTGGATTATTTTAAGATGCAGAAAGAGTTGGATGTTATTTCCTGGGATTCCTATCCGGCATGGCATAAACGGAAAGACGAAGTGCCAGTGGCGGTGAAAACGGCGGCGTTCCACAGTATGATGCGGAGTATGAAAAAGGCACCGTTTATGTTGATGGAGAGCGTGCCGTCCGCCGTGAACTGGCGGGGGAACAATCCGTTAAAGCGTCCGGGGATGCATATGCTTTCTTCCATGCAGGCAGTAGCGCACGGCTCCAATACGGTACAGTATTTCCAGTGGCGGAAAGGCAGGGGGGCTTTCGAAAAATTCCATGGCGCGGTGCTGGATCACAAAAACGGGGCGGATACGCGGACATTCCGTGACGTGACAGGCGTGGGGGAACGGTTGGGAAGGCTGGATGCGTTAATCCGCCGCTCCTGCAACCGTCCGTCCGTTGCCATGGTGTTCGATTGGGAGAACTGGTGGGCTTTAGGGGATGCTACGGGACCGAGACAGGACTTGGATTACCAAAAGACATTTCTGCGGCATTACCGTGCTTTTTGGGAGGCAGGGATTGACGTGGACATCATCGATATGGACGGGGAGATGGACGGCTACGCATTGGTAGCTGCCCCGTTAAATTATATGTATAAAAAGGGTTATGCGGAAAAGGTAGAGCGGTACGTGGATGGCGGGGGAATGTATGTGACGACATGTTGGAGCGGTATTGTGGGCGAATCGGATTTGTGTTTTACGGGGGAGCATCCGCTTCGGAAAGTGCTCGGTATCCGGCAGGAGGAAATCGATGCGCCAAGTGAGGAGTTTAAGAATCATGTGGTTTACGGCGGATGCGTGTATCCCACCGGAGGTCTTTGTGAGGTGGTACATGCGGAGACGGCACAGGTGCTTGGCTGTTATGGGGAGGACTTTTACCGTGGAATGCCCGCGGTTACGGAGAACCGCTACGGGAAAGGGACAGCCTGCTATCTGGCGGCGGAGTTCGGACAGACGTTTTTGAACGTTTTCTACGGGGAATGCCTGAACCGCGTTGGCATCGAAAATCCGCTGCGGGCAAAATTGCCTTACGGTGTGACGGTGTCGGAACGGAAGGGGGAGACGGATCTTCTTTTCGTGCAGAATTATAAGGAAGAAACGGTGGAAGCGGTGTGTACCGGGGAATATGCGGAAGCGGATACCGGTAAAGAGTGGCAGGGGAAGATTGTGCTGGAACCGTTTGAATGCAAGGTTTTGGTACGGAAGGAATCAAATCATAACGGAACGGATGGAAAGGAAAGAGTGGCAAAATGACGGACGGTATGATACAAAGTGCGTTGCACAGTACGTTGCAAAGTGCGTTGCACGGAATGATACATGGAATGGATATTTCGTCAATGGATGAAGTGGTAAAGTGCGGGGGGAAATTTTATGACGGGGGACAGGAAAAAGGACTGCTGGAAATCCTGAAATCTTATGGGGTGAATTATGTCAGGCTGAGGCTGTGGCTGGATCCCTGCTCCGGGGATGGGAAACCATATGGTGCAGGGGGCAACGATTTGGAAGTGACAGTGAAGCTGGCAAAGCAGGTGAAGGAGGCGGGGCTACGATATCTTTTGGATTTCCAATACAGTGATTTCTGGGCGGACCCCGGCAAGCAGATTAAGCCGAAGGCATGGAAAGATTATGGCGGAAAGGAACTGGAAACGGCGGTTTATGCATATACGCGGGATACGCTGCTTACCCTGAAAGGACATGGGTGCCTGCCGGATATGGTGCAGGTGGGGAATGAGATTACCAACGGTTTGCTGTGGCCGGAGGGGAAGAAGCCGGCGTATGACCATATCGTGTGTTTTGTCAATGCCGGAATCCGCGGGGTGCGGGAAGTGGAGAAAAGCATTCCGGTTATGCTGCATTTAGACCACGGAAACGATCAGGAGATGTATAAGGATTGGTTTGACAATTATTTAAAGCGGGGTGGGGAAGACTTTGAGGTAATCGGCATGTCTTATTATCCCGTGTGGAACGGTAACATACAGGGGCTGATTGACAATATGAACATGCTCGCCGCCCGTTACGGAAAACCGATGGTGGTGGTGGAAGTGTCCCAGCCTTTTACCCTGGAAGATTATGCGGAATACGAGGGACTGGCACAGGAGCAGCGCAAAGGGTATGCCGCAAAGCCGTCGCTGGCACGGGAATTGGAATACCCGGCAACGGTAGAGGGGCAGTGTGCATTTATGGAGCGGCTGATAAGGGAAGTGGCAGCGGTAAAGGACGGTTTGGGAATGGGGTACTTTTACTGGGAGCCGGCCTGGCTGCCGGTAAAGGGAAGCGGCTGGGCAACGCCGGAATCGCTGGAATATATGAACGATCCCGGTCCCTGCGGGAATGAATGGGCGAACCAGGCTTTGTTTGATTATGAGGGGAACGCGCTGCCTGCGCTTGGGGCGGTTGCGGGGAGGTGATTTCCGCAGGCAGCCAAAGTTACGTTTGGTAAGTTTAGAGTATGTCGGAAAATTTCGGGAATGAAATTTCAAACACGCGTTAAGGAAGGCTGTCAACCGTCTGTTCGATGATACTTAACATGATGTCTTTCGTAATCTGTCCGGTCACATAACCGTATACGTTGCCGTTTTTGTCAATCATAAAGGTGGTGGGGTAGGCGCTGATGCCATAGAGGTAGGCATTCAGCCCGCCTTCATCCATGACTACGGGGTAGGTGTAACCGTTGTCTTTTAAGAAATCCGCGATGTCTTCCGCGGAACCTTCCTGTCCGAGATTGGGACCGGCGATTCCGAGGATGACCACATCGGAATCATTTTCCCCATATTCTTCATAGATTTCCTGTATTTCCGGCATTTCTGCACGGCAGGGGGGACACCATGTGGCCCAAAAGTTGAGAAACACGGTTTTCCCTTTGTAGTCCGACAGGGTATGGGTATTTCCGTATTGGTCGGTGAGCGTGAAATCGGGGGCGGGCACGGTTGGAATGCCGTTTCTTCCGCCGCTTTCCGTGTCCTGTTTTGGCGGTGCGGTGTCATTGCTGTCCGTTTGCGCCTGATTGCTACCGTTTGGTATCTCTCCGTTTTCCGGCTCTGCCGTGTCGGTATCCGTTCCGGAGCTGTTGCCGTCTTCGGCGACAGAAGTGTCATTTGCAGAATTTCCTGTGTTGTCCCCGGCTGTCTGTGTATTTGTCATTTGGGATAAATAGGCGCTGATGCCGTTCATCCATCCGGTGAACATCATGATACCGGTAAACAGCATCAGGACACCGCCGATTTTCACCGTATATTTCACCACCGCCCTGTGCTTTTTGAAAAATTCCAAAAGGCTTCCCGTAAACAGACCGACACCCATAAAAGGCAGGACGAAGCCCAGCGTATATATTCCGATGAAGGCAAAACCGGTCCATGCGGAAGCTGCCGATGCCGCTAAGAGCAGTACGCTGGCGAGGGCGGGACCGACGCAGGGGGTCCATGCGAAACTGAACGTAAAGCCTAAGACCAGGGCAGTCAACGGATTCATGGCAAGTGTGTCAGGATGGAAGGCGATGCGGTGTTCCCGACGGAACAGGGAGCCGCCGAACACTCCAAGCTGGTAGAGTCCGAACAGGATTACAAGGATACCGCCAATGCGGGTAAACCATGCCTGGTAGCTGTGGAAAAAACGTCCCGCTGCCGTAAATCCAAGCCCCAGCAGGAAGAAGGCGAAGCTGACGCCCAGTACGAAACAGAGGGTATTGCGCAGGATCCTGCCCCGGTGGTAGGAAATCTCGCCGTTTTCGTCCACGCTTTTAGCCCCTCCGGACAGATAACCGATATAGAGCGGAATCAGAGGCAGGACACAGGGGGAGAAAAAGCTGAGTAATCCCTGAAGGAATACGGTAACGGCGGAAATGCTTGTTTCAAGTGTCAGGTTCATGGTAATTGTTTCCTTTCATTTCTATATTATTGTTTTTTTAATTATTATCTCTATAATCTTTATAATCCTTAAAAAGTGTGATTTTTTATAATATAACAGATTTTATGGACGGATGGCAAATTTTTTTCATGGCAGTGTCGGGTATGGCAGGATAAAGCTGCGCAATGCCTGCCGGAGAAATAAGTTACTGTTCATACCATACCGGCTTCGAGGTGTTTTCGCACATTATATGTGCATCGCAAAGCGTGTTACTGGTCACGGAGTGAACAGTAACATAAATAAGCCGTCCGTGTATTGAAAATGATAAGGAGCGTTGAATCCTTTGCCGGATTATGATATAATTTTCTCATCCAAGACGGGTACGGAAAAACGGGAGGATATGGATTTTCTAAAACCAATATTTTAAAAACCCATGTTTTCAGGAAAAGGTTTTGGTATGGGGAAAAGTCTGAAAGAAAAGGTGATGAAGAATGGATAAAAAAATTGTCCGCTTTTTTTGGAGTAGCCTGACCAGTGTGATTGTGATCTGCGTCCTCCTTTTTCTGTTTCTGATTGCATATATGACACAAAGGACAGAAGATACCATTTACGGCATCAGCAACACTTATATGTCCGCCATTAACGATCAGGTGCAGCAGAAATTCAGCTCCATTATTGACCTGCAGTTGAAGCAGATTGAGGGCGTGATTGCGCAGACCCTGCCCGAACGGAGGCTGGACGGCGGGGAAGTGTTTGAATCCCAGATTATGAATTTTTCTTTTATGGGTCTTTATGCCGAGGATGGGGAAATGGAAACGGTTTATGGTGACCGGATTACCATTTTGGAAGACCGGCTTCCCGTTCAGGAAGACGGGAACATTATTGCCCGGGGGGTTGACGGAAACGGGGAGGTTGTCCTTATTTTGGGGGTACGTGCCGCTTACCGGATGCAAAGCGGGAAATTGAGCATGGCGGTGGTTGCCGCAGTGCCGATGGGACAGTTGAACGAAGCGCTTTTTCTTTATGAGAACCAGGATGAGATGCTTTCCCATATCATAAACGGCAACGGGGATTTTGTCATCCGGAACGGGGATGCATTCCGGGATAATTATTTTGACCGTGTGGAGAATAAATTCGAGGAATACGGGGGAAAGATGCCGGAGGACTATAAGGAGGAACTGAGGGAAGCGATTGCATCGGAGGAAGATTATACCACGGTTTATAAGATGGACGGCAAGTTAATGGCGCTTTATTGTTCCAAGCTGGCAAAGACTTCGGACTGGTATCTGATTACGGTTATGCCGGAGCGGGTGCTTAGCGAAACCGTTACGAAACTGGACCGATCGCGGATACTTGTGGTTACGTCTATCCTGTCGGTGATTTTGGTTCTAATGACGTCCATTCTGGTATGGTATTACCGGCTTTCGGAGAAACAGTTGGAGGAATTGACAAAGGCAAAGAAGGAAGCGGATTATGCCAACAATGCCAAAAGTGAATTCCTCTCCAGTATGAGCCATGATATCCGGACCCCGATGAACGCCATCATCGGTATGACGGAAATAGCGCTGCGGAATGCGCAGGATGCTTCACGCATGGCGGAATGTCTCCAAAAAGTAAAGCTGTCCAGCAAACATTTGCTTGGGTTAATCAATGACGTGCTGGATATGTCCAAGATTGAGAGCGGGAAGATGTCCCTGAACATGAGTCCCCTTTCCTTAAAGGATACGATGGATGATATTGTAAACATTATCCAGCCGCAGGTAAAGGCAAAAAAACTTCATTTTGACATATATATCCAAAATATAACCGCAGAGAGTGTATATTGTGACAGCGTGCGTATTAACCAGGTGCTGCTGAACCTGCTTTCCAATGCAATCAAGTTTACGCCGGAAGAAGGCAGGATTGACATGCATATCAGCCAGGAGGCGTCACCGCTCGGGGCGGAGTATGTCAGGACGAATTTCTGCGTGGCGGATACGGGCATTGG
The DNA here is from genome assembly GCA_910587275.1 of uncultured Kineothrix sp. Taxonomy (GTDB): domain Bacteria; phylum Bacillota; class Clostridia; order Lachnospirales; family Lachnospiraceae; genus Kineothrix. The sequence continues at coordinate 9,064 of CAJUMD010000036.1, read as the reverse complement.
AATGTCGCAGGAGTTCCAGAAGAAGATTTTTGAGACGTTCAGCAGGGAGGAGACGGAACAGGTACAGCAGATTAGCGGGACCGGTCTCGGAATGGCGATTACGAAATGTATTGTGGATTTGATGAAAGGAACCATCAAAGTGGAGAGCGAGCTTGGGAAAGGAAGCTCTTTCCATGTGTCGCTGGATTTAAAGAAAATGGAAGTGGATTACAGGGAGATGAAGCTCCCGGAATGGAAAATCCTTGTGGTGGATGACAGCGAACAGTTGTGTATGAGCGCGGCGGAGAACTTAAAGGAGCTTGGCGTACATACGCAGTGGGCGGTATCCGGGGAACAGGCATTGGAAATGGTGAAGGAATGCCATGCCGGGAATGAGGACTTTGATTTTGTACTGACTGACTGGAAAATGCCGGGGATGGACGGTGTCCAGTTACTGCAGGGAATCCGCGAGGCGGTTGGAGCGGAAATTCCCGTTTTCCTTGTTTCCGCGTATGATTGGCGGGATGTGGAAGATGAGGTGCGGGAAGCGGGATTTGCCGGTTTTATGTCAAAGCCGTTATTCCGGTCAACGCTGTACGGACACCTGAATTCCTATGCGGAAGGAAAGCTGGAGGCTGCCGTACATAAGGAAGAACACGGGGTTGACTTCGAGGGGAAACGGATTTTACTGGCGGAAGATATCGATATTAACTGGGAAATTGCCAGCGAAATACTGGCAGATGCCGGACTGGTGCTGGAGCGCGCGGTCAACGGCAAGGATTGTATCGAGAAATTCCAGGCATCGGAGATAGGATATTATGACGCAGTATTGATGGATATCCGTATGCCGGTCATGAACGGTTACGATGCCACAAGGGGAATCCGGGCGCTGGAACGTGCGGACAGGAATCTGCCGATTATTGCCATGACGGCAGACGCGCTTTCAGATGATGTACAGGTATGTCTTGACTGCGGTATGAATGCGCATATGGCGAAACCCATTGATGTGCAGCTTTGTTTACAGGTGTTGGGGGAATTTCTGCAGTGAGCGGGCAGCAGAAAGAATTATCATGACGGGCAGTGGAGTTTGTAACCATTCAGCCTGAACTGTTATATTTGCAGGTGAGGAGGATGCAGAAGCCGGGAGCGGAATCCTTCACCTGTGAACATGGCAGTTTTGGCTGAATGGTTACTGTATTTTATCACGGGCAGAAATATTTGGTGAAAATAGGATATGCCGGAATCAATAACCCCGCTGTAATAAATATTTGTTTTTCTTGCGTCGTCCGCCGTTTCATACTATAATACAGCGGTAAGTAGTTGTTCAGGAAGAGAATTCCAGTCAGGGCATGCCGGGAAAAACGGAAAGAAGATTCAAACAGGGATTGAACGGAAAGTAAATGGAAATAAAACGGAGTTGAGGTTATTGCGATGATGAAATGGGAAGAAAATGTACGGAAAGTGGAGCCCTACGTACCGGGGGAACAGCCGAAAAACACGGACGTGATAAAACTGAATACCAACGAATGCCCGTATCCGCCGGCGCCCGGTGTGCGGAAACTGGCGGAGGAATTTGACTACGGGAAACTGCGCCTGTACCCGGATACCGAAGCAGGAAAGCTGGCGGATGCCCTTTGCGGGTATTACGGGATTGCGCCGGAGCAGCTATTTATCGGCGTGGGCAGTGACGATGTGCTGGCGCTGGCGTTTTTGACTTTTTTCCATTCGGGAAAGCCCGTATGGTTTCCGGATATCACGTATTCTTTTTATGACGTGTGGGCGCAGCTTTACCGGATTCCTTATGAAAGGAAGCCTTTGGACGGGCAGTTCAACATTGTGAAAGAGGATTATTTTGGGGAAAACGGAGGAATCGTTATCCCGAATCCCAATGCGCCTACCGGTGTATTTGAGGAAGTGGGTGTGCTGGAGGAAATTATTGCGGCGAATCCGGGCAGCGTGGTCATCGTGGATGAGGCATACGTGGATTTTGGCGGGGAAAGCTGCCGGAAGCTGATTGGGAAATACGATAACCTGCTGGTGGTACAGACTTTTTCCAAATCGCGGGCGATGGCGGGACTGCGCATCGGTTTTGCCATGGGGAACCCAAAACTAATCGGTTACTTAAAGGACGTAAAATTTTCCTTTAATTCCTATACGATGAACATGCCGTCTATCGAGCTTGGCGCAGAGGCGGTCAGGGATGAGGAATATTTTAAACATACGGTAAATAAGATAATCCAAACGAGGGAGAGGGTGAAAAAGGAGCTGGCGGAGCTTGGGTTTACGTTTCCTGATTCCAGGGCAAATTTCATCTTTGCTTCCCATGAAAAAATGGCGGCGAAGGAAATTTTTGTGGAGTTAAAAAAAAGGAATATTTTTGTCCGTTTTTGGGATAAGCCGAGGATACGGAATTACCTGCGCATTACGGTGGGAACCGGGGAACAGATGGATATTTTGTTAAAAAATTTGAAAGAGATTGTCGCGGGCGGATGAGTTTTTTAATCCCTGCTTTGGGAAAAGCCGCAGGGATAAGACAGGGATAAGGCAGGAATAAGAAAGGAAAGGGTTATAAAATGATTAAGAACATATTAAAAGGAATCGTAATCGGACTGGCAAATGTCATTCCCGGTGTGAGCGGCGGAACCATGATGGTGTCTATGGGGATTTATGACAAGCTGATTCACAGCATCACCCATTTGTTTTCCGAACTGAAAAAAAGTGTGATGTTCCTGCTTCCGATTTTCATCGGAATCGGCATTGCGGTGGTGGTGGTTCCGTTTGGAATCGAATATTTGTTTGCGGAATATCCGTTCCAGACAAATCTGCTGTTTATCGGTTTGATTTTGGGCGGTCTTCCGGCGGCGTGGAAGAACGTGAAGGGAAATTCCATAAAAATCGGGCATCTGATTGTCTGTATCGCTTTTTTTGTCCTGGTGGCAGGTTTGGCGATGATGGGGGAAACGGAAGGAAATGCCGCGGATTTGAGTTTCAGTGTCCTTTCGGTGGCGAAGCTGTTCGGCGTGGGGATTGTGGCATCCGCCACCATGGTCATTCCGGGGGTCAGCGGTTCCATGATGCTTCTGTTAATGGGCTATTACCATCCGATTTTGGAAGCGATTACGGAGTTTATCAAAGCGGTTTTGGCTTTTGACATGGACGGGATTTTGCGCGGCGTGGGAATATTGGCGCCTTTCGGCATCGGTGTGGTGGCAGGGATTTTTGCCATCGCCAAATTAATCGAGATTATTTTTGAGAAGTTCCCGCTGTACGCATACTGGGCAATCATCGGTCTGATTCTGTCTTCCCCGGTGGCGATTTTATTGATGGGAGGAATCGGCAGCATTACGGTGGTTTCGGTTTTGGTTGGCGCAGCGGCTTTGGCGGCCGGGTTTGTGGCTGCCCTGAAACTGGGAGAATGACCGGATGGAAGCGTATACGGATTTTGCAAGTGTGTATGATACGTTTATGGACAATACGCCCTACGCGGAATGGGCAGGGTATATTCTCAGCCTTTTGGAGCAATACGGAGCCGCATCTTTTGACGGAATCGAAGCGGAACACGGCAAAGGAACGGAAATAGGAACAGAAGATGCATTGGCAGCGGAGCGTAACGTAATCGTTGACCTGGGATGCGGAACCGGAACGCTGACGGAGCTTTTGGCAGATGCGGGTTATGATATGATTGGCATTGACAGTTCCCAGGAGATGTTAAGCATCGCTTTGGAAAAAAGGGAACGTTCCGGCAGGGATATCCTGTATTTACAGCAGGATATGCGGGAACTGGAACTGTACGGAACGGCGGGCGCCATGGTCAGCGTCTGCGATTCCCTGAATTATCTTTTGGAAGAAGAAGATATTGTGGAGACGTTTCGGCTGGTGAATAACTACCTTTACCCGAAAGGGATTTTTGTTTTTGACTTTAATACGGTTTACAAGTACGAGACGGTAATCGGGGATGCAACGATTGCGGAAAACCGTGAGGACTGCAGCTTTATTTGGGAAAACTTCTATGATAAGGAAGCGCAGGTCAATGAATATGACCTTACGGTATTTGTCCGCGCGGAGGGGGAGGATAGGTTCCGGCGGTTTACGGAAACCCATTTCCAAAGGGGTTATACGCTGGAGCAGATGAAGGCGTTTGTGAGGAAAGCAGGACTTGCATTCGTTGCCGCGGTGGATGCGGATACCCATGGGGAAGTCTGCAAAGAAAGCGGGCGGATTTGCATGGTAGTGCGCGAATGCGGGAAATAACGGAAGGAACGGGAACGGGGAAATTAGGGATTATGCGGAAGAAAGGCAGATGCGGGAGAAACGGAAATGGGAATGGGTGACAGGGATTATATTGTGCGTGCAACGGCAGCCGGGGCGCAAATCCGTGCTTTTGCGGCAACCACCAGGGGCGTGGCGGAGCGGGCAAGGCAGATTCATGACATGAGTCCGGTTATGACGGCGGCGCTTGGCAGGCTTCTGACCGGGGGTGCGATGATGGGCGCGATGCTGAAAGGGGAGAATGATTTGTTGACCCTGCAGGTCAAAGGGGACGGACCGGCGGGTGGAATGACGGTGACGGCGGATGCCCGAGGGCATGTAAAAGGGTATGCCCTCTGTCCGCAAGTGGTTCTTCCGGCAAACGAAAAGGGAAAGCTGGATGTGGGAGGCGCCGTCGGCAGCGGGATTTTAAGGGTCATTAAGGATATGGGGTTAAAAGAGCCTTATGTTGGGCAGACTGTACTCCAAACGGGGGAAATTGCGGAGGATTTGACGTATTATTTCGCTACGTCGGAACAGGTGCCTTCTTCTGTGGGATTGGGCGTGCTGATGAATAAGGATAATACGGTGCGCCGGGCGGGAGGATTTCTCCTGCAGCTTATGCCCTTTGCGGAGGAAGCGGTCATTGGGACCCTGGAGCGTAATCTGGCGGCATTTTCTTCGGTGACGGCGGTGCTGGAGGAAGGGAATACGCCGGAACAGATGCTGGAGCGGCTGTTGGAAGGTTTGGGGATGGAAATTACGGATACCATGGATACCTCTTATTACTGCGGCTGCTCCAAGGGACGGGTGGAGCGCGCCATAATCAGTATCGGGAAAAAGGAAATCGGGGAAATGATTGCGGAGGGTAAGGAAATCGAAGTCGGGTGTCAGTTCTGCGACAGGAAGTATACGTTTTCCGTCGGGGATTTGGAGCGTATGCTGGAGCGTGTTTGAAAATGCAGGCAGTTGCACACGCTTAGGGACAGACAAAATAGTGGGGAACAGGAAACATAATCAGGAAAAATCATTCAGAAAGCATAATTCAAAATATACAATTCAGAATTTACATTCGGAAAGGATCATGTCATGAAGCACGGCTTTATAAAAGTGGCGGCAGTAACCCCGGAAATCCGGGTGGCGGACACGGTATACAATGCGGCGCAGATAAGCAGGCATATGGAGGAAACGGCTGCCGAGGGAGCGAAGATCGTAGTGTTTCCGGAACTGTGCATCACCGGTTATACCTGTAACGACCTGTTTTTACAGGAAATGCTTTTGGAGAAGGCAAGGGAAGCGCTGCTGCAGGTGGCGGCAGGGACGAAAGGGAAGGATGCGCTGTTTTTTGTAGGCGTACCCCTGGTACGGGAAAATAAGCTGTACAATACGGCGGCTGTCTTGTATGACGGAAAAATCCTCGGCATCGTCCCGAAGGCGAATATCCCTTCTTATGCGGAATTCTATGAAGGCAGGCATTTCACGCCGGGGAACGGCAAACCGGTGGATTATATATTGCGGGACGGCGGTGTGGAACAGCGGATACCTTTTGGGACCAAGCTGCTGTTTGAAGTGGAAGCCATCGAAGGGCTGAAGGTGGGGTGTGAAATCTGTGAAGATTTGTGGATGCCGGAGACGCCGGGAATCGCCCATGCCCTTGCGGGAGCCACGCTTTTGGTAAACCTGTCGGCATCCGACGAGACGGTGGGGAAGGATGAATACCGTGAAATGCTGGTAAAATCCGTCAGTGCGAGGACCATTACGGGTTATGTGTATGCCAGTGCGGGCGAAGGGGAGTCTTCGCAGGATTTGGTGTTTGGCGGACATAACATCATTGCGGAAAACGGGACGGTTTTGGCACAGGCAAAGCGTTTCCGGAATGAAACGGTATACGCGGATGTGGATATCCATCGGTTACTGCATGAACGGCGGAGAATGTCCACGTACCTGACGGAGCATACGGAAGATTACCGGGTGGTGGCCGTACCGGTAAAAAAGGTGCAGACAAGCCTGTCCCGCACGTTTTCCCCCATGCCCTTTGTACCGGGTGAGCAGACGGTGAGGGATAAACGGTGTGACGAGATATTGTCCATCCAGTCATACGGGCTCAAAAAGAGATATCAGCATACCGGATGTAAGAAGGCAGTCATCGGGATTTCGGGGGGACTGGACTCCACGCTGGCGCTGTTGGTGACGGTGCGTGCTTTTGACCTGCTTGGATTGGAACGGAAAGATATCCTGTCGGTGACAATGCCCTGTTTCGGCACTACGGACCGTACTTACGACAATGCATGTAAACTGGCGCGGGTGCTGGGGACCACATTGCGGGAAGTGGACATTAAGGAGTCGGTGTCCCTGCATTTTGCGGATATTGGGCAAGACATGGAAAATCATGACGTGACTTACGAGAACGGACAGGCGCGGGAACGGACACAGGTATTGATGGATATTGCGAACAAGGAAAATGCGCTGGTAATCGGCACCGGGGATATGTCGGAGCTTGCCCTTGGCTGGGCGACCTATAACGGGGACCACATGTCCATGTACGGGGTGAATGTGGGGGTACCCAAGACGCTGGTCCGGTATTTGGTGCAGTTTTATGCGGATACCTGTAATCATGGGGAATTGGAGCGCGTGCTTTTGGATGTGCTGGACACGCCGGTCAGTCCGGAACTGTTGCCGCCCGTGGACGGTGTTATCGCGCAGAAAACGGAGGACCTGGTGGGACCTTATGAACTTCATGACTTTTTCCTGTATTACATGCTGCGCTGCGGCTTTGAACCGGGAAAAATATACCGTGTTGCCTGTTCGGCTTTTGCAGGGCAGTATGCGGGGGATGTGGTATTAAAGTGGCTAAAGACATTTTACCGCCGTTTCTTTGCACAGCAGTTTAAACGTTCCTGCCTGCCGGACGGACCAAAAGTGGGAAGTGTGGCGGTTTCCCCGAGAGGGGACCTTCGGATGCCCTCGGATGCATGTGGAAGGATATGGCTGGAGGAATTGGAGAGACTGGAAGAAATAAATGCGGAAGAACTGAATTGAAAGAAGGAATGGGAACAAGGCTCCCTGTTTCTGTGCCAACTATGGCGCAGGAATAAGGAGCCTGTTCTTTTTTCCGTCAGTGGTTCCGTTCATGGCTTTTCCACAGCGAGAAAATGGCGTATCGATTTCCGCCGTCCGCTCTCGGAATGTGACCACAACCACCGTCTCCGCACATCTTCCCTGATTTCCACCTGAATCCGCAAAACCTCTTTTCCCCCTTTCGGTTTTTTCTGCTTTTCATTTTAAAAGACCCTTTTTCCGATGCAAGATGCCGGAACGCAGGTTGCCGTTTTGAGTGCGTATGTTGCCGGTATTGTACTCCACAGCCCGGCTACGGCTTACAAAGAAGAACTTCCTTAACCTGCCTGACCAAAAATCTGACCGTAAAATCCCGAAAGGCTGTCCATATATCGGCGTTTGGTATCCATGGAAGGGTGTACATAACGGTCCAGGGTAATCTGCACATCGGAATGCCCAAGCATTTCGCTTAAACTCTTTACATCCGTTCCCCCTTCAATGCAGTTGGTGGAAAACGTGTGCCGCAGAATATGGAAATTCTTGTCCGACAGCCCTGCTTCCTCCAAAATCTTTTTAAAGCGGTTTTGCATGGTCCGGGGTTCCAAAGGCTTATTCCCGCCCAATACATATTCCCTGCCGTCCCGGAACCTGGAAATGAAATCCACTACCGTAGCGGAAAGGGGAATCTCCCTTTTGGAATACTCACTTTTCGGCTCGGTTTCCATTAATACGGTCTTTGTTGAATAACCGTCCATATAAAGTCGCTGAACCGTGCGATTGACCATCAGGATTTTGTTCACGAAATCGATATCCAGCCATTTTAACGCACACAGTTCTCCAAGCCGTAATCCCGTAAACAGACAAAGCATGATTGCCATCTTGTAAATATCCGTTTCCCGGTAAAGGGCAGAAATCAACTTTTTCTGCTCGTTTTTGGCAAGTACCTTAACCGGTTTGTTCCATGAATCCGCCTGCGGTTTCTTTAAGGCCGGAATGGTTACGGTATACCGTTTGACCGCAAATTTTAAAATTTGGTTTAACACACAATAAATACTTTTTAAGGTGCTGTCCGACAGTTCCCGCGAGGTCTTTTCCCTTACGGATATTTCTGTAATTTCCGACAATAATGTACCATAAAACCCATTCCGGATATGGTTCCTCCAAATCAGTTCATACTTAATATAGGTGGATGGTTTCCGTTTGCATTTGATTTCCGCCAGCCATTCCCGTGCCGCATCTTCCAGTAAAATATCTTCCGGAGTGAAAGGCCCCCTCCGTTTTTCCCCCTGTTTTTTCATGTTTTTTTTCTGTTCCTCCAGCTTATCCTTTGCTTCTTCGTACGTCTTACCGTAAACAGACCTGTAAATTCTTTTCCCCTTTTCTTCGCTGTACACCGGATAGCGTCCTTCCCACCGTCCGTCTTTCCTTCTTCTTATGTTTTCCCCGTGTCTTGCCATGACAAATGTTCCTCCTTTGTATGTAATTTTGGATATCCTTCCCCTTACCTACCATGGTAAATCATTCGGGTCAGAAACTGTAACCATTCTGACCGCAAAATATTTCGGGTTTTATAAAAAATATGCCTTACGCAACATTTCAGGTTGAACGGTTGCTTCCAAACATGCGCGGATAACAGAATAATTTGATAATTCCGCCGGTTTTGTGTATAATAAATGAACAAAGCCTTCGGCGCATATATGATGGTAGCAGAGGCTTTCATAACTTAATAACTCAAACTTCCCACACCAGTTGGTGTGCTGAACCTTGAAAAATCAATACT
>CAJUMD010000035.1 GCA_910587275.1 uncultured Kineothrix sp. | reverse complement strand
TGAACAGATGCCGGCAGGGGAAGCACAGGAGGGCAGGGAGAAACCGGGCAGGGGGTTGCGCTCCTGGCTTTTGCGTCCGCACTCACCCACGAACATAACATTTCAGGCTGAACGGTTATGTTTTTGGTTACTTTATTGTTTTAGCGAAATTTTCATATCTCTGTAAAGGAAAATATGGTACAATAAGGATAAGATTACAAAAGGAGTAGGAAAATTATGAAATTTCGCATTGATAAGAAATATGTCCGCTGGGGTATTACTGCCTTTCTTGTGATTGCGGCGAGCATCTGCTTTTATTATTTACTGTTCCACGGAGCCAATATTTCTTCCGGCTTCCGTTCGTTTATCGGTATTATTATGCCGGTATTGGACGGATTCCTTGTGGCATACCTGCTGACACCGGTATTAAATACACTGGAAAAGAAGTTTGTCATTCCTGCCTGTATCAGGTTCCAGATCAATATCGATTCCAAGAAGAACAGGAAAAGGATTCGGGCTTTGTCCATTCTTTTAACTATGATTGTAGTAACCATGGCGTTATACTGCTTTTTTGCCACGGTAATTCCGGAATTAATCCGCAGTATCCAAAGCATTATTTTCCAATTTCCCATTTATGCCGACAATCTCATGGTATGGGTTACAAACCTGTTGGCGAATAATCCTGATATTGAGTCCGTGGTAATGGATCTTTTTGATAAATATTCCGGGGAACTGAATGATTTCCTGAATTTGTCCGTTCTTCCCAAAATGAATGAGGTCATAAGAAATATTTCCCTGAGTTTCTTAAGTTTCTTAAAAACCATGTGGAACCTGATTATCGGCTTTATCATTTCCATTTATATGATGGGAAGCAAGGAAATGTTTGCAGGACAGGCAAAGAAAATGGTATACGGTTTTTTCGAGACGGATACGGCAAACGCGGTTATTTCAGATGTCCGTTTCACCCATAAGACGTTCATTGGCTTTATCAGCGGCAAAATTGTGGATTCCATTATTATCGGTATCATTTGTTTCGTGGGAACAAACATAATGGGAACTCCCTATGCGATATTGGTCAGTGTTATCGTAGGTATTACGAACATTATCCCTTTTTTCGGACCGTATTTGGGAGCCATTCCCAGCGCGCTGCTTATTTTGATGGTGAATCCCATACAGTGTCTGTATTTCATTATTTTCATTTTAATTTTACAGCAGTTTGACGGCAACATTTTAGGACCGAAGATTTTAGGGGATTCCACGGGATTGTCGGGATTTTGGGTTATTTTCTCCATTACACTGTTTGGAGGGATTTTCGGGATTCTCGGCATGATTGCCGGTGTGCCGGTATTTGCGGTTATCTATGCCGCCATACGTGCCATCATCAATTCCCTGCTTGCCAAAAAGAATTTGCCCACGGAAACCACAAAATACATGGACGTGGGTTCCATTGAGGGAACGGAGTTTATCCCGTATTTTCCGGAAGAAGAAAAAAACAGCAGCGAATCAAGGGATACCCATGCGGGAAAAGGCATCATCGGAAATATCTTTAAGCGCAGTAACGGAAAAGATGCCGTGGATGATGAGGAAGACAGAAACTGAAAGAATAGTAAGACAATGAAACGGCAGGGAAGGAGAGCAGATAAAAAATGCGTTTTGTGATACAGCGCGTAAAACACGCGGACGTAAAAGTAGAAGACCGGACGATAGGGGAAATCGGTCAGGGATTGCTTGTTTTTGTAGGGATTTCCGCCTCAGACCGGGAGGAAACGGCGGATAAAATGTTAAAAAAACTGTTAGGACTGCGGATTTTTGAGGATGAAAACGGAAAAACCAATTGGGATCTAAAAAAGGTAGCCGGAGAGTTGTTAATTATTTCACAATTTACATTATATGCAGACTGCCGCAAAGGAAACCGGCCTTCCTTTATCCGTGCAGGAGCACCCGGACCAGCAAACGCTTTATACGAATACCTTATAAAAGAATGTGCCAAATCCGTTCCGTGCGTCCGTCACGGGGAATTTGGCGCTGACATGAAAGTTTCGTTAACCAATGACGGACCGTTTACGATTATACTGGACTCGGAGGAATTAAACATATGAAAATCATAATCATTGCCATAGCAGTGCTTTGCATCGCCATGTTTTTAGGCATGTACCCGCGTTACAGGAAAATGCGCACGGACATGGAATTCAGCTCCGTGGATGATTTCCATAACCGTTATGTGGAACGCCGGAAAGAAATGCAAAGACGCCGGGAAATCGTTGAGCGCAACACCAAATACATCACCAAATACAACAGCACCGAAGACTACCGTGAAGTAAGCAATCATAACTCCCAAAACCCGAAGGAAAGTTAAAACGACAAAACTCCCCAAACAACGAATGCTCCCAAAAACCTTAACGAATCTCTACCCCAAATCCCATCTCATCACACAACTTTAACGAATAGTTCCAAAAGTCCGTCAATCCCAAAAGCCCTATGAAATCCAAGCCGGGACTTTTGGAACTATTCGTTAAAGTTGTCTTTTGCGAATAGTTGCATGTGTGTTTCTATTCCAGGTAAATAACCAAGTTTCTGCATCAGGATTAAACTTCCTTATAAAACGAAAAAGACAAAACTCTCTTTTGAATGAGGCTGTGCAGCAAAAAACGGCTTTGGATTGTTTTTTCCGTATCCGAGTTCCAATCCAAAGCCGCATATATTTTTTTAATCCAATAGTTCCTTAATCACCAAATCCTTACGGACTGCCAAATCAATAAAGCTGTTTCCGATTTGCACCAAAGGGCGTGTCAGGTTAAACTTATTAATCAGTACGATTTGCCCAACAACATCGTTGCTTAGGCGGACGTTATGCCGGATGAAATTATTGGTCAAATGCGAAATAAACGTCATCAGCATATTGGAGTCGTATTTATGGTAGCCCGTATCCTCCAAATGTTTCAGAATCCAAAACGGCGACTTAGGCTTGATTCCCGGTTCCGTCATGGTTAACGTATCGTAAGTATCCGCTATGGCAATGATGCGGGAAATATGGTTGATGTTTCCCGTTTTCACTTTTAAAGGAAATCCGCTTCCGTCCTGGCGTTCATGATGGGTCAAAATCGCCTGCTTTACTTTCAGGTCAATGTTCTTATCCTTCAGGAGATTGTAGCCCATAATGGAATGCTTTCCGTAAGGACCTCCTTCCAATTCCGTATGGAACGTAAAGCCGGCAGGAAGCACGGCGGAATTGGTCAGCTTTAACAGACCGATGTCATGAAGCAGTCCGGCAGCGCCTACCAGTTCCACGTCTTTATCCTCGAAATTCATCCATTTTGCCAATACCTGTCCCCAAAGGGCGACATTAATCGAATGGGTATAAAGTCCTTCCGCACTTTTTTTCATCTTAATCAGCATGTTGCAGAAATTAACTTCATTGCCTGATTTATCCACAATGTTGTTGAGCATATTCAGGAGAACCGGAACATCCAGGTCTTTATCCTTGGTTACAATGTCTATAAGGTTTTCCGAAAGCACGGTTTCCGCAATATGGAAACTTTCCTTAAATTCCTCCTCCTGCTTCTGCTGTATTTTTGGAACCGATTCAGGAGAAGGAATATCTGCCGGACTGGATGCGGTTGACTGGTAATCCACCATGACATAATCGATGAAATGCCTGGTCAAAAGCGCCAATACTTCTTTTGTTACGGGAGTATTGACGGGAATGAGGACTGCACCGGTTCTGGAATAAACGTCATTTTTTATTACCATTCCCTTGCGCAGACGGTCTGTATGTACTCTAAAAGCCATCTCCGTAAGCCTTCCTTTTCAACATCATCTACATTACGGTTCCATTATTTTTTTGTCTCAAAATCTTCAATAAACTGGATAATCAGGCGTACCGTTCCTTCCACGCCAAGAACGCTGCTGTTGATGCACAAATCATAGCTGTCCGCACGTCCCCACTTCTTGGAAGAATAATAGTTATAATAACTTTGGCGCTGTTTGTCCTTCTTGTTAATCATTTCCTTCGCCTTCTGCTCCGTCAGGCTGTATTTTTCCATGATACGTTTTGTTTTGGATGCTTCATCGCCGTAAATAAACAAATGGACGCAGTTCTTATATTCACTCAGGGCATAATCCGCACAGCGTCCCACAATCACACAGGGACCTTCGTCCGCGATTTTCTTGATGGTATCAAACTGTGCCAAAAATACTTTATGGCTGATGGGCATATCCACAAACGAAGACGCATTGTAACCAAACGAATAAGTGTCCATCACAAGGTTATAGAGGAAAGAATTGGTGGGCCGTTCATCATGGTTCTGAATCATTTCCTCACAGAACCCGCTCTCCTGTGCCGCCCTCGTTAACAGCTCTTTATCATAGCATTTAATTCCGAAATATTCCGCCACTTTTTCCCCGATTTCCCGTCCGGCTGAACCGAACTGACGCCCTATGGTAACGATTGTATTCATATAAATTCCTCCTGTCGCTCTGCATTTTAGTCTTTTTGATGTATTATTTGCAATCACTACCATATATTATATAAAAAATACGCAGATATTTCAATAACTTATCATTTTAAAACCTCCAGCAAATGCACGAAATACTCCGGTAAAGGGGCATCCGTCCCAATATATTCCCCGGTGCGCGGATGCCTGAAACCAAGGACTTTTGCATGGAGACACTGCCCTTCCAGTTTATAAGGCGATGTCCTGCCGGGGGCATATACCGTATCCCCCAAAAGCGGATGGCCGATGGAAGCCATATGAACCCGTATCTGGTGGGTACGTCCCGTTTCCAGCCGGCATTCCACATACGTATAGCCATGGAACCGTTTGAGCACCCGGATATGGGTTACGGCATGTTTTCCGTTCTTTTCGTTTACCGCCATCTTCTTCCTGTCAGTGGGATGCCTTCCGATGGGGGCACAGACGGTTCGTTCGTCTTCTTCCAGTACGCCGTAACAGATGGCATGGTAATGCCTGACCACGGAATGGTCTTTTAACTGGGCGGCGATATGGCTGTGGGCGGCATCGTTTTTGCAGATAATGACGGAACCGGTGGTATCCTTATCGATACGGTGGACGATGCCGGGGCGCATGATGCCGTTAATGCCGGACAGGTTTCCTTTACAGTGCGCCATAATCCCGTTTACCAGTGTCCCTGTAGGGTGTCCTGCCGCAGGGTGCACTACCATCCCTTTCGGTTTATTGACCACCAGCACGTCTTCGTCTTCGTACAGGATATCCAAAGGCATTTCTTCCGGCAAAATATCCGGTTCCGTGGCAGGAGGAAGTTCCAAACGTACATCATCCCCACATTTTACACGGTAATTCGGTTTTACCGTTGTCCCGTTTACCGCTGCCAAGCCTTCTTTTAGCAGCTTTTGGATATAAGAACGCGATAAGGAAGGCAGGGCAAGCCCCAATACCTTATCGATTCTTTGGTTTTCCATGGTGTCTTCCCCCACCTGAAAACAATAAATGCCGTTATCCTCCATTTCCGTTACTCCGCCTTATCCTCATCGCTGAAATAGATTTCCCCGATGGCGCCCAAAATGTCATCATCCGTCACCGTTTGGTCAATCACTGCTTTCCCTACCTTTTTTAACAGGATGAATTTGATTTTTCCGGCCTCCATTTTCTTGTCCGATTTCGTCAGTGCCAGGATTTCTTCCGGTTGGATGTCGTCAATGGAAATGGGCAGATTAAAGGGAACGAACATATCCCGGATTTCATAGTATTCTTCCATGCCAAGCAGATTGTGCTTCCATGAAATGTAGGCGGCGGCAACGCATCCAAGCGCCACGCACTCCCCATGGTACAGTTCAAAATTCTTTGACTTTTCGATGGCATGTCCGATGGTATGTCCGAAATTTAAAAGTGCACGGTCCCCTTTTTCCGTCGGGTCTTTTTCCACCACCATTTTTTTAATGGTACTGCTTTTCATCACCATTTCTTCCAGTACCGCCGGATCCCGCTCACAGATTTCGTACATGTTGTCCAGCAGCCATGTGTAAAAAATATGGTCTTTAATCAGACCATGCTTCATAATTTCCGCAAAACCGGAAAAATACTGCCGTTCCTCCAGCGTTTTCAGCACGGAAACGTTCGTGTATACCAGTTTTGGCATATAAAAGGCCCCTACCATATTCTTATAACCGTCAAAATCCACGCCGGTTTTTCCGCCGATGCTGCTGTCCGCCTGTGCCAAAAGGGTGGTGGGAATCTGGATGAAATCCACACCGCGCAGATAAGTGGCTGCAGTAAATCCGGTCAGGTCGCCCACCACACCGCCGCCAAGGGCAAGCAGCAGGTCTTTCCGGTCAAAGCCTTCCCGAATCAGGAACGTATAGGCTTCCTTTACGGTATCCAACGTTTTGCTTTGCTCCCCTGCGGGAAAAGAAAAAACAACTGCCTTTTTGCATTTTCCTTCCAGTTGTCCAAGAACAGCCTGGGCATACAGCGTTTCTACCGTGGAATCCGTAAGGATGCAGATTTTCCGCTCCGCAAGACACGGACCGGAGAGGTTTAGCTCTGCCAGTTCTTCCCCCAATCCTTCAAAACTTTGGGAAAACACGATATCGTAGCATGGTTTTTTGTCATATTGGATGGTTAATCTTTGTGCCATCAGAAAATCCTCCTCTGTTTTGTTTGTCCTGTGCATAATTAAAACTTCCCGGAGCGGGAAGTTTCTGCAGTCCTCGTGTGTCTTTTCTGTTATCACTTGTTAATCGGTACATCAAAAGCGCCGGAAATCAGTTCCTGAAAATCGCCGGAAATATCCACGCTTGCCGGTGTAATTATGAATATGTAATGGGATATCTTCTGAAGGTTTCCGCTGATGGCGAAACAGGAACCCGATGTAAAATCGATGATTCTCTGTGCCACGTCCACATCCAGTCCTTCCAGGTTTAAGACCACGGTGCGGTTGGCAAGGAGCGTTTCCGTAATCTCCCGCCCGTCTTCCACGGACGTCGGACGGATGACACATACTTCCATTCCGGCTCCCGTCAGTTTCCGGGGCTGCCTGGTCATGGGGGTGATTTTCGGTGTGGTCTTCTTTGCCGGTTCCTCTGCTCCCGCCAGTTCTTCCTTGACGGTTGTCATTTTCTTCGGCTGGGGCTGGGGGGCATCCGGCTCATCATAATAATCGTCGTCATAGTATTCGTCTTCATCGTTTAACTTCATATAATTCAAAAATTTATCCATTACACCCATTCTTTTACTTGTCTCCTTACTCAAACGGTTGTGCTAAACTGCGCCATAATGCCTTTCGCCGAAGATTCCGGTGCCCACACGGACATAAGTAGCCCCTTCTTCTATGGCTACTTCATAATCCCCGGTCATACCCATCGACAAAACGTCCATGTTAATATTATCAATGTTTTCCCGCATTATGTCAACAGATAAATCATACAAGTCTGCAAAGTATTCCCTGTTTTTTTCAGGATTTTCCACATAAGGCGCAATGGTCATCAGTCCTTTTATCCGGACCGACGGCAAGGCGGCAATACTTTTGACCAGTTGTACGGCTTCTTCCCACGCCGTACCGAACTTGGTTTCCTCTGCCGCAATATTGACCTCCACGAGAATATGGGCGGTTACGCCTTTCTTTCCCGCTTCTTTGCTGATTTCCTCTGCCAGCCGCAGGGAATCCACGCTGTGGATGAGACAGACCTTATCCACGATATATTTCACCTTATTGCGCTGGAGATGCCCAATCATATGCCATTTGACGTCCTTTGGCATTTGGTCGTACTTTTCCACCAGCTCCTGCACCTTGTTTTCCCCGAAATGGCGGCAGCCGCACGCATAGGCTTCCTGCAGCATGGAAAGGGGTTTTGTCTTGCTGACGGCAATTAACGTAACGTCGCTTTCTTTCCTGCCGGATACGGCACATGCCTTGCGGATTCGCCCGTTGACTTGGCAGATATTTTCACGGATTCCGGTTGTTTCCATTTTAATTCCACCCATTCCATCCATCTCACCTATTCCACTCATTCCATTCTTTCCTTTCCGGACATTTATATTCCATAAATTACCGTTTCTTTCATTACCATTTCCCGGTCATATTTTTGCGGCACCGCCTCGCGCAGGATTATTCGTAAATCAATTCATCCTCGCTGACCGTGGAAGCATCCAGTACAATGTAATCGTATACATTCAACCCGTATGCCGTATTGGACTGTACGATGGAATATTCTTCATTGTTATAGAGGATATTGACCTGTTTGAAGTCCGCATAGCCTTTATTAATGTTGTAAACCCCTATCAGACTGTCCATTTTGCTGACCGCATATTTTTCCATGGTTTCCGGTTTTACCAGATAATCACCAATCCGCAGTGTGGAATCATCGACGTAATATTCTTCGTCCGTTTCGTTGTAAATCGTGGTTTCCACAAATTCCGTCGAAGCCGTTCCGTCTTCACCGTAAACTTCCCGCATGACGCCTTCCTTCCCGCTGTTTCCCCCCTTCGTCACATAGGCTTTCGGAATCAGGAAGAAGTCCTTTTCCACGACGGAGGAATTGGGAATCTTAAGTCCCGTTTCGTCATCCAGAATCAGTTCAATGTCCACGAAACGGTCGTTACAGAACGTAATCATGGAGTTGGTAAACGTCAGTTTCACGAAAATATCGCCGTCCGCGTTTGTAAAGGATTCCACCAGCCCCCAGGAAGTTTCCTGGTTCTTTAAAAAACGCACTTTCACGTATTCCGCCTTTAACAGTTGTTCTTCCCTGTCCTTGTCCACCTGAATGACCAGCGACCAGTCTTCACTGGTAGACAGCTTATAAACCGGGCTTCCGGCGGCAACCAGGGCATTGCCAAGGAGCGGTGTTTTCTCGTAATTTTTCGGGTCCATTTTTTCCGCCGTCATGTCTTCCAGTTTTAATTCCTCATAGCCGTCCATGGAATAGACGACGATTCCTGCCATGGGGGAAGTACACTGTTTGACCAGACCGGCAAGCCCCGATACCTGTATGGAGTCTATGCTTTCCATAATGCTGTAATTGGAAAGTTTCAAGACCATTCCTTCCATGTCATACTTAAAATCATATACGGTGGAAAAATTGCTGCTGTCAAAACTGTTGGCGAAACCGACGATTTCCGACCGCAGCTCGTTCAAATCCGTTTCGGACAGCGTGTTTTCCCCTGCGGCATCCGCATTCATGTAATCCGCCAGTTTGCCGGATTCGTCCACGGCATAAACCAAATCCCCCACGGCGACTTTGGAGCCTTCTCTGGCGAAATAATTGACATAGCCCGCGTCCGTTGCCTCCACGATGGTTTCAGACCTGAGCGCCACCGCCTTGTAAATATTGTTGGTGGACAGGGATCCCGCCATCACCTGGTACCAGACGATGTGCCTTGCGGTGAAATACATGAATACACAGATGACAATGTAAATAAAAATCACCGCAAAGATAATCATACCGATATTGAGGTTCAACGGTTTTCTGTATTTTGTTATCTTATTGGGATTTTGGTTTGCCAATACCGGAAGCCTCCTGTCCTGCCATTCCCCCGCCCGCCGTGTTCCATGCGCTGCCTGGCGTATATCATAAGAAAGACCCCGTCTGTCTCCGAGGTCTTTTTCTTAGGAACCTTTTTATCTTGTCTTTCATCCTTTACTTACCGCCGTACCGGGGAAAATGCTGCCCGGAGCCGTTTTTAAAGAGATACCATAATTTTCGATTTTAATCCGTCCGGCAGTTCCGATTCGTCAAGGGAAACGCTCAAAATGAAATCAATACCGAAGGATTCCCCTATTTTCTCCAATTTCTCCACTACGGGAGATATGTCCCCGCCTTCCATGCAGGCAATTTCCAAAAAGCTGTCAAAATACATCTGCTGCAAATCGTGATCCTGCGAAATGATTCCGCAGATAAATCCCAAAAATTCGTCGCTGTTGGTGATCATGTAGTCCGCCACATTAATCAGCCTTACTTTGTTGTTCAGTTCAAACATATGCTTCGTGCTTTTGTCCAGGTATGTAATGTTACCCGATGCGGTCTTTACTTCTGCATTTACCTTGTCCAATAAATGTTTTGTCTTGCCTTTTCCTTTTTTACCTGCGATTAATTGAACCATTGGTGAACCCTCCTAAAGTAAATTCGGTCTGGAAAACGACCTAGTTCCATTATAGTTTATCTTGCCTTAAAAAACAACTGCTAATTCTTAATTTCCCCAAGTAAATCCGTCATGCCCCCATAGAGGGTTTCCGTCGTTTCGGAACGGAGAATGACGGAAATATAGGATTTTCCCGACGCGTCCCTGGACAGAAGAATCAGGCACCGTCCTGCCGCCTTGGTAGTTCCGGTCTTTCCGCCGATGACCGTAACCGCCCCCGAAACGGTTTCCGTCCCCTGCAGGTATTGGTTGGAATTGTTGACGGAAATCTCCTTCTCCCGGCCTTCCCGGTCATGGTATACGGTGGTATAGCTGGGCATTTGGATGATTTCGTTAATTAACTGGTACTCCAATGCCTCGTTAAAAATCAGGTACATGTCATATGCCGTCACATAATGGTCTTCCGCCGTCAGCCCGTGGGGATTGGAAAAATGAGTATTGGTCGCCCCCAGCGCCAATGCCTCCCGGTTCATCATATCACAGAAATTCTCCACGGAACCGCCGACTCCTTCCGCAATCAGCACAGCGGCATCGTTGCCGGAATGAATTAAAAGCAGGTGGAGCGCCTGTGTCAGCGTCATCTGGTCTCCTTCCTGGATTCCGCTAAGCTGTGCACCCGACTCCTTAATCTTCACGTTTGCCGATGCCGTCAGCATGGCATCCGGCGAACCGTATTTTAAGGCGACCAACGCCGTCATGATTTTGGTTAAACTTGCAGGCGCCAATTGTTCGTGCACGTTTTTGGCATAAATCGTCCGGTTATCGTCGCGGCAGAAAAGTCCTGCCGCCTCTGTCTGCGACATGTCCACATCGGTTCCCGCCGTGACATCCTTGTCCACCACGCATAAATCCATGGCGAAGGGTTCCGCCATGTCGACGCTTTCCGACGGGGAATCCATACGGAAACTGCTGACCGGATAGTCCGGTGAATACGCCATATCAAAGGATTTGCCGCCGCAGCCCGTAAAAAGCGCAGCGGTTAAAATCATGGCTGTACCGAGCATACCTATTCTTTTCTTTTGGTTGTAAATCTTATTTATACATTTCACGCCACTCTAAGTCTCCTCTGTCCAGGGATTTAATCAGCAATTCCGCAGATGCAAGGTTTGTCGCCAATGGAATGTTGTACATGTCGCACAGGCGCATCACATTATTTACGCCCGGCTCATGGGATTTCGGCGCCTGCGGGTCCTGTAAAAAAATCACAAGGTCAATGTCGTTGGCCTCAATCTGCGCACATAACTGCTGTTCGCCCCCCAAATGTCCGGCAAGGTATTTGTAAATGCTTAAGTTGGTTACTTCCTCAATCAGCCGTCCCGTTGTCCCCGTGGCATACAGCGCGTTTTTGCTCAGAATCCCTTTGTACGCGATACAGAAATTCTGCATCAGCTTTTTCTTGGCATCGTGTGCAATCAGTGCAATATTCATTGTTGTACCCTCTCTTATCCAGTCATAGTTTCTAGTAATATTTTTTGCATTGCAGACCAACATTCAGTACGAAGCCGATTCCGATATACAGACTGACAAGGGAGGTCAGTCCATAACTCACAAACGGTAGCGTTACCCCCGTATTCGGAAGCAGCATCGTCGTCACCCCAATATTTAAAAAACCCTGAAAACCGATAAGTCCCGCCATTCCCGCCGCTATGATGCTCCCGGCAAGATCCTTTGCCCTGTGTGCGATAAAGATGCATTCCAGCGTGACAAGCACCAAAAGGACGATGACCACACAGGAACCGACAAACCCGAATTCCTCACCGATGACGGCAAAGATAAAGTCCGTCTGCGGCTCCGAAATAAAATTCCCGTTTTTCACGGAGCTGATTTCATTTGTTTTATAGCCTTTCCCGTACAATTGCCCGGAACCGATTGCCATGATGGAATTTAGCTGCTGGTATGCCTCGGCGTTTGCGTATTTATCCGGGTACAGGAAAGCAAGGATACGCGCCTGCTGGTAATCCTTGATCAATGTTTGGTCCGGCTGGATGATGATGGTGAACAGGATAATCGCCGTAGGGATAAATACGGCAAGGATACCCGTTACCAGCTTCCAACTGATGCCGCCCACAAACATAATGACGCAGAACATGACCGCCACAACGATGGTTGTCGACAGGTTCGGCTGTTTATAGATGAAATACAGCGACGGCAGTATGAAAAGGCAGCACAGACCGATATTCTTAAAGGTATTCAGTTTTTCCCTATGTTTCATTATAAACTGTGCATAAAAGAGAATCAACAATATTTTTGCAAGTTCTGACGGTTGAAACCGGATTCCCAGTAAAGTAATCCATCTTTGGGCGCCGCTGGTTGTTTCCCCGAACACATACACCAGCAGCAAAAGCCCGATGGAACCGATATAGGACAGCCAGTACAGCTTTAAAAGCACGGAATAATCAAACAGCGAAATCACAAGCATCAGGAAAGAACCAAAAATAAATCCCATGATCTGTGTCCGCTGCAGCGACTCATCGGCGGCGCTTCCCACCGCAAAAATACCGATAAACGTCAGCGCCACCACGAGAATGACCAGTTTAAAATCATAATTCCGTATCTTATATTGCTTTAACATGCTTTATCCTTTCCGTCAGATTTTATTTATTTAAATCCAGTATTGGTATATTCGCGTACAGGGCGGGCGTTTTGCCCAGTCCCTTCGTACTCGTCTTTGTTATTTGGATTTCCATGCTCTGCGCATCGATTTTCATGTATTTTGAGATTACCTTTGCGATATCCGTTTTTATCATTTCCATCATTTCCGGCGAACAGTTTACCCTGTCGGATATTAACAGGATTTTTAACCTGTCCTTTGCAATATCCTTGGAGCTTTTCCTTTTAAAAATGTTTCCGAAACCCATCCGTTACCCCTCCCTTCTGGTTTTGGCGGAAAAAATGCCCGTAACCCTTGTCCAAAAGGAAATGGTTTTTTCAAAATCGATGAACGGGATTTCCTTTCCCAACACCCTCTCACAGATATTTTGGTATGCCCTGCCTGCCATGGTGCTGTTTCCCACGAGAGGTTCTCCCTGATTGGTTGCAATGACCACGTTTTCATCATCCGGTACGACGCCGATTAACGGGATGGACAGGATGTCCACCACATCCGAAGCGGTCATCATTTCCCCGCGTTTGACCATGTCGTAACGCAGCCGGTTGATAACGAGGTCGATTTTCTTAAACTCGTTGGCTTCCAATAATCCGATGATGCGGTCCGCATCCCGTATGGCAGAGACTTCCGGCGTTGTGACCACCAAAGCCCTGTCCGCCCCCGCAATGGCATTTTGGAAGCCCTGCTCGATGCCTGCGGGACAGTCCAGTATAATATAGTCGAACTGTTCCTTTAACTGTGCAATCATTTTAATCATCTGCGGCGGTGTCACCGCGGACTTGTCCCTCGTCTGTGCCGAAGGCATCAGATAAAGGCTTTGGTGGCGTTTGTCCTTGATGAGCGCCTGTTTAACGCGGCATTTTCCCTCAATGACATCCACTAAATTGTAAACAATCCTGTTTTCCAGTCCCATGACCACATCCAGATTCCTAAGCCCGATGTCCGTGTCAATCAG
Organism: uncultured Kineothrix sp.; assembly: GCA_910587275.1. Lineage (GTDB taxonomy): Bacteria > Bacillota > Clostridia > Lachnospirales > Lachnospiraceae > Kineothrix. The sequence goes on along the minus strand of CAJUMD010000035.1, from coordinate 15,774 downwards.
GACTACACTTTTCCCCATGGCTGCCAAACCGGTACCGACATTTGCTGAGGTAGTGGTTTTCCCTACCCCGCCTTTCCCTGACGTGACGACAATTACTTCACTCATATACTTACCTCCATGAATTAATTTCGTCCCCTGGGCGCTTCCTATAAAGGCAAATCGTCCAGTAATTCTTTGGTGATGGGTTCCATTACGACCCGCTCATCCTTTATGTATGCTATTTTCGGCTGTACTTTTGGTTTAATCGACCACTTTGTCTGTTTGGTAGTTTTATATTTGAAATCACCGATTTGTAATCTCTCCGGCGACATTTCAAGCGCAACCACATAATGTCCTCCGCTGCCGTTTCCACCCGCATAGGCTTTGCCGAACAGCCCGCCAAGGATGACGATATCCTTTGTGGAAATGATGGCGCTGCCCGGATAGACATCCCCCAGGACAACGATGCTGGATTCGGTTTCCAGTACCTGTCCGTTTTTTAAGGTTCCCCGGTAAAACTGTCCTTCGTTCCCGTCTTCCCTGTGCCGTTCCAATTGCTGGATTGCCTTTAAATAATTATGGTTGGTTTCCTCGTCCTTGCCCACGAGACAGACGATATGCAGGTCGGAATTTTCGCAGATGACGTTTAATACCATCCTCTCCTCCTCATCCGACAGGCGTCTCCCTTCAAAAGAAATTGCCATTTTTGCATCCTTAAAGAAATTGCTGGATTCCCGGAATTTGAATGCCACTTCCCCCAGCAGCTCGTCAAAGGCGATTTCCCCGTTTAAATAAACGGAAATCCCGTTTTGGAAACTTTTAATGATAACCGTGTTTTTCATGTGTACCTGCTCCTTTATGCAGACGGCGCCGGCATGTTAATCCGCGTTCAGGCTTCCGCCTGTCAGTTCCTGTGCGTTGCCTGCCAGTTCTTCCTCGTCTGCCAGATGATAATAATATTTGATGACGTCTTTTGCAATCTGCGCCGAATAATCGGAAGTATAACCGTTTGCCACACGGACGGCGATTGCAATTTCCGGGTTTTCATATGGTGCGTAGCAAACGAACAGGGCGTGGTTTGGTCTGCTTTTGCTCTCCTGTGCCGTTCCCGTTTTGCCCGCCACGTTAATGCCCAAATCGCTGTAATAGTTTTTTGCCTCCACCACTTTGCGCATACCGGAATGGATGGCATCCCAATAGGAGCTGTCCATGTCAATGGTATTGCGTACTTTTGCCGTATAGTCTTCGATTAATTTGCCGCTGTGGTCGGTTAATTTATCCAATAATGTTAAATTATAGCACGTTCCGCTGTTTGCCACCGTTGTAATGTATCGCGCAAGTCCGACAGTGGTAAAGTTGTTGGTACCCTGCCCGATGGCGGAACGGACGGGGTCCATGTCCGAAACCTGCGGTGTGGACTCTTCGATTTCAATGCCGGAAGTTTCCGTCAGCCCGTACATATCCGCATATTTTGTCAGTTTTTCAAGACCGGTATCGGTCATATAGCGGTCGCCCACGGTACCGAGACGGTACCCTACTTCGTAAAAATAAATGTTACAGGAATTTTGGATTCCGCCGGAAACGTCCAAGGTTCCATGTCCGCCGCGGTTCCAGCAGTGGGGCTGCTGTTCTTCCTCCAGCCTGTCAAAAGTTCCCGTACACTTTACGGTGGTGGATAGGTCGATGGCGCCTTCCAGAAGACCGGCCGTGGCGGATACCATTTTAAATGTGGAACCGGGCGCCGTTTTCTGGTAGGTGGCATAGTTAATCATCGGCGTGGACAGGTCGTTTAACAGGGAATTAAAGTATTCGGCATCCACACCGTTTGCCATCCGGTTATTGTCATACGCAGGATAGGAAACGAGAGCAAGCACTTCTCCGGTGTTCACATCCGTAAGCACCACGGAACCCGAATGGGGGTCCAGCGCAAGCTGTGCCGGGGTAATGTCCAGGTTGCGGATGCGGCTGCGCATAAATTCATAAGGGGAAATCAGTCCGCTTTGGAACCTCTCCAGTTCTTCCGCTTCCACTTCCACCAGTTCCTGCTCCAAAAGAAGGCTGCATACCTGTCTGCCGGTAATGTCGTTGTCACGGATCATGTACCGGTAAATCCTTTTGTTAAAACCGGTATTATTGTCTATGGATTCAAAAATATAGTCCAGCAGTTCTGCATATACTTCCCCGGAATTGGAATACTTTCCGGTCAGATTCAATTTCGTCACGTCCACCCAGTTTTTCGCAATGGCATAGTTCAGGTATTCGTTCAGGCTGATGACCTCGTCCTTACTCCAAGCAAGGTAAGTGGCATCGGAAGTATCCAGTTCGCTTTCCATGATGATGCCGTTGTCATACAGCAGGGTGGTGATATAGCTTTGGTAAACCTGGTATTCCACGGGCAGTTCCATGTACGGTGTCTTCTTCTCCGTCAGTTCCGCGCGCAGCCCGTCCATGACCGCCTCCTTGCGTCTTACGAACGCTTCCTGGACGGCAGCTTCCGTCTCTCCCGCCCCGTTTGCCGTAAAGTGCCCCGTATCGATGATGTTATTGTTAAACAACGCGTAATAAACATCATCGATGGGAATGAGGATGCTACTGCCGTGTTCTTTCGGGTCATACTCTTTGATATTGCGGATTTGGGTGAGCAGAATACTTGCCAGCTTTGCTTCCAGTATGTGGTATACCGCCACCTGGAGGTCGCTGTCAAGCGTCAGGTACAAATCATTGCCCGCCACTGGCTCCACCCGGTTGCTTGTTTCGATGACTTTCCCCACATGGTCCACCACCACATCCTCGGAACCTTTCGTACCCTGAAGTTCGGCTTCCATGGAATATTCAATGCCCGATTTCCCGACGATGTCGTTTAATTCATATTTTTGTTCTTCTCCCTCGTTGAATGCCGCCATTTCGTCCTGCGATATCTTTCCCGTATAACCGATAATCTGGGAGAAATAAATGCTGTCCACATAGCGGCGTACCGTATCCTCCGCCACGGATACCCCCTTTAGGATATCGCTGTTCTCCATGACCACCGCCACGGTTTCCTCGCTCACGTTGGTCGCTACCACGGTGGCAATGTATTTTTGGTAACTGTTGGCATTCATGGCGAAGCGCACCGTCAGAATCTTCAGGACTTCCTCTTTGGTATAGCCGAGTTCCGGCACAAACGAACTGCGGTCGTCGGGGTCGGTATAGCTGCCGATGCCGAACCGGGCGGAGGAACAAAGGTCATACACCACTTCCGCCGCTGTCTTGGTGGCATATTTGTAACCGTTTTTCTGGTCTGCCAGCATGGCATCATAGGAAGTAAATCCGTAGACATCCGCAAGAAAACGTTTTAACTGCCGGTCTTCCACCGCGAAGGCATAATTGCCGTCCGCATCGATAATCACGTTAAAATCGTTGATGATGCTGTCGCCGTTTTTCTCAATCATTTGGATGAGGTTGTAAATGGTTTCGTTCAACTGGGCATTTTTGTGCCTTCCCGACTCATAAACATCCTCGATGGTTACATTGTAAGCGAGTTCATTATAGGCAAGGCATTTGCCGTTGCGGTCGTAAATATTTCCCCTTGTACTGGAAAGCGAGCGTTCCTTGGTGGTTTTAAAACGGAATTCTTCCAAATAATGTTCTCCATTGACAATCTGTAAATCAAAAACACGGTAGACCAGTACGCCGCCAAGTGCGAGGATAATGACCGTAAGAACCATCAGGCGTATGCTCACCGTATTCAGGAAATTTTCTTTTAAACGTTCAAACAAACTTTTTCGCACTCCTTTTTTCACTGTGTTCCAGTCTGCGGTTAATCCAAAGGATTGCCGGATAAAGGAAAATGGTTATGACGATGGTATATACGATTTCGGGTAACATGACATGCAGGAAATAATGCCAGACATGGAATCTGGTACGCATCAAAAACATCAGGATATAACAGGTGACGTTGTAGAAGAAGTCACTTCCGACAATGAGTACCATGGGCAGTTTCACGTCTTCCGGGAAGAAGATATGGTTAAATTTGCCGTTGGTATATCCCACATACATGTACAGGAGGGCGTGGAACCCTATGACCACCCCGAAAAAAATATCCATTAACAGTCCGCAGAAGAAACCGATGACCAAACCGGTTTTTTCCCCCCGCATAAAGCCGAAGGAAGCGGTCAGTATAATTAACAGGTTTGGGACTATGCCGCCGAACGCCACGGCATGGAACACGGTGGATTGCAGCAGGAAGCAGGCAATCACCAGTAATATTACGACAACCGCTCTTTTCACGATTTCCTCCCTTTGATATTTTTATGAATGTTCTTATTCCTTGTCTTCCATGGACTGTTTCAACTCGGTTATGACAAGCACTTCCTCCAAGTGTTCAAAATCCACGGCAGGGGTAAGCAGTCCCGATTTCGTGATGTTGTTGGCATCCACGTTCAGGGTGTTGATGTAGCCGATTAAGATATTGGGGAGGTATTTGTCGCTGATGTTGGAAGTGACGATTTTATCCCCTTCCGCCACCTGTCCCGCGCTGTCCACCAGCTTGTTAAATGCAATGACGCCTCCGTTATACAGTTCCAGGTCGCCCGAAACCATCAGGTAATCGGAAGTGGCTAACACCTTGCCGCTGACGCTGAAATTGTCCGCGATGATGGTCGTGACTTTTGCCCAGTTGGGACCCACGTCCACGATGCGCCCCACTAACCCGCTTCCGGCAATCACGTTCATGTCCATTGCAATCCCGTCTTCTTCCCCTTTGTCGATAACGAAGGAATGAAACCAGTTCCCGGCGTCCTTGGCGATGATGCGCGCACCTACTTTTTCATAGTCCGCATACTGGGCATCCAGCCGGTAAAGTTCCCGCAGGTTGGTTAATTCATAACGGTCCTGCTGGAGAATCGTGTTTTCTATGGTCAGTTCGTCAATCTGCGCCCGCAGGGATTCGTTTTCGGTTAAAAGCGCCCGTATCTGCACCAGCTCCTCCGAACGGTTGGCAAGCCAGCCTCCCACGGAGCTGATCCCTTTTTGGAACGGGACGATGACATATCCCACGGCGGTGTTTAAGGAACCGCTGAATATGTTTGTGTTAAATGTGAGGATGATGGTTCCCGCACATAAGATTGTTAAAATAAAAAGGAGATATTTACTTGGCAACGTAAACTTCTCTCCTTTTCTTTTTACTATTGGACTCATTTACCCATTCCTTCAATCGCATCATATGCCACGGATTTATAGTTATCGTCTTTGATAATCTTGGAAAGCCCCATCGCAACGCTGGATATCGGATTTTCGGCACGGATGACTTTTAAGCCCGTTCCGTTGCTTAAAAGCTCCGCCAAACGGCTCACCTGGGAAGCTCCGCCCGTTAAATATACGCCGTGCCGGTAAATATCCGCCGCAAGTTCGGGGGGCGTCCGCTCCAAAATGACTTTTACATTGTCGATGATGGTATCGAAATGCTCGGTCAAAGAACTGTCCACCAATGCGGTGGGAATCTCCCTTTCCACGGGAAGCCCCGTAACGATATCCCGCCCGTATACCACGGCAGGTTTCCCTTCTTTGTCCAAATCGCTCAGGGCAATTTTTACGTTTTCCGCCGTTTTGCCTCCTACAATCAGGCTGAATTCCCGCCGGATGGCGGCACGGATGGCATCGTCAAACTTCTGCCCGCCCACTTTGATTAACCGGCTTAACACGATGCCCCCAAGGGACAGGATGGAAATCTCCGTTGTATCATAGCCTACGTTTACCACAAGGACACCCTGGGCGTTTTTCACATCGATTTCCATCCCAAGACCGTCGGCAACCGCTTTTTCCACTACCATGACTTTCTTCGCCTTAACGCCGGCATTTTGGATTAGGTCGTAAAATGCCCTTTTCTCCACTTTCGTCACATCCGTGGGAACCGCCACATAATATTCCGCAGGCTTCACATTCCCTTTGCACAAATCCGTGATGAAGAATTTCACCAGTGTCTCCATATGGTGGATGTCCGCAATGACACCGTTGCTTAACGGATAGGTGATACGGATGTTCCCCGGTGCCTTTTCATACATTTCAAAGGCAGAATTTCCATAGGCGAAAAGCGTATTCCTGTTTTCGATGGCAATCATGTTCTTCTCGACCATGACGCTGTCCTCATTCCTACTGTAAATTTTAATATTGTTTGTACCAAGGTCAATGCCGAATGAATTCATTCCCAACGTATTTAACCCCTTTCTCCTTTTCTTCCATTTCTATAATAAGCCGGCTTCCTTAAAACTCATGTATTTGTTATCTCCAATTATGATGTGATCTATGAGCGGAATGTCCATCATACTGCCGATTTCTTTTATTGTCTCCGTCACTTCCACGTCCTGGAAGCTGGGCGTCGGGTCGCCGCTTGGATGGTTGTGCAGCAGCATAATACCCGCCGCCCGCGCCTGCAGCGCCGTCACGAAGACTTCCCTTGGGGAAAGGAGTGAATTTTTCACCGTACCGATGGACAAAAGTTCCTCTCCCAGCAATCCGTTACGGATATCAAGCAGCAAAAGAAGCACCTGCTCCCGCTGTTCATGCCGCAGCCTTTCCATATAGTAATCCGCCACCGAGGACGGGGCGGAAAAACGGAGCCCTTTTTTCGCCGTCAGCATTGCCATCCGCATGGACAATTCCGCAAGGCATTTGATTTTCACCGCTTTTACTTCCCCGATGCCCTTGATGTCCATAAGCTCTTTTACCGTTACGTGATGGAGTCCGTTTAACCCTTCTTTCTTTACGGACGGAAGCTCCAAAACCTGCTGCCCGATTTCCACCGGCGTCCGTTCCGGCGTTCCCGTGCGGATAATGATGGCGAGCAGTTCCGCTTCCGACAAAGCGCCCGGTCCCAACCGCATGAACTTCTCATAGGGCATTCCTGATTTTATTTCCGTTTTCTTTTCGTCTTTTCCTTTCCTTCCGGCCGTGCCGTTGTTCATGTCCCACACTTTCCCATCTGCTTCTCCGGGCTTAGGAATGTCTGGATACAAAAATCCTATAAAAACCGGTATATCACGATTCCCAAAAGGATGCCGATGATGCTGGCAATCGTAATTTTAATCGTAAGCCCGAACGTAAGGCTTAAAATCCCCAAATCCAAAACAAAGGGACTGGACAGCCCGAAGGTTTGTCCGTAATTCACCCATGTATCGGGAAACAGGCTTCCGATAAACCCTCCCAGCACAATGCCGGCAAGGATTAGTAAAAAGCAGGTCCATGTATTTTTGTTGCGCATAAACTGCCTCCCATCTGCATAGCTAATTTTCATCTTACCACAGATTGGGATTTCTGTACATAAATTTCCAATTAATTTTTTTAAAAGTTTTCTACAGAATCCGACAGGCATACCACCCGTTCTTCCACCAATTGCTGTAAGGATTTTAAGATTCCGTATTTGGCGTGGTACCATGTCAGCCCACCCTGGAAATATACCGCGTACGGCGGTTTGATGGGTCCGTCGGCGGACAATTCGATGGAGGAACCGGACACGAAGGCCCCGGCCGCCATGATGACCTTGCTGTCATACCCCGGCATGTCCCACGGTTCGGGGGTAACAAAACTGTCTACGGGCGCTGCCGCCTGAATCCCTTTGCAGAAGGCGACGACGCCTTCCGGCGTACCGAAAGTGACTGCCTGTATGATGTCGTGGCGTTCCTCGCTGCCGTTTGGAATGACCGCAAACCCTAAGCGTTCATAAATGTTTGCCGCAAAAACGGCTCCCTTTAAAGCGCCTGCGGTAACGGTGGGCGCCAAAAACAACCCCTGGTAAAAGGCATTCATCATGCCGAGGGAAGCCCCCACTTCCTTTGCCAGTCCCGGGGAGGTCAAGCGGCAGGCGGCGTTTTCCACGCATTCCCTTGTGCCTGCAATATAGCCGCCGGTAGGCGCAAGCCCGCCGCCGGGATTTTTAATCAGGGAGCCGACTACCATGTCCGCTCCTGCCTGGGACGGTTCCATGGTTTCCACGAACTCCCCGTAACAATTGTCCACCATGCAGATCAGATCCGGTTTTAAGTCCTTAAGGAAAGCGATTAATTCCCCGATGGCGCTTACCGAAAGGGTGGGACGGGTCTGGTATCCCTTGGAACGCTGGATGGTGACAAGCCTTGTGCGTCCGTTCACTGCCTGCCGGATGCCCTCATAGTCAAAACTGCCGTCCCCAAGTAAATCCACCTGGCGGTAAGTAATGCCGTATTCCGCCAACGACCCTTTGGAGGGACGGATGCCGATGACTTCCTCCAGCGTATCATAAGGTTTCCCGACCGGGGAAAGCAGTTCGTCCCCCGGCCTTAAATTGCTCATTAACGCAAGGGCAAGGGCGTGGGTACCGCAGGTAATCTGCGGACGTACAAGCGCATCTTCCGTGCCGAATATCTTCGCGTAAACGTCCTCCAGGGTATCGCGCCCTAAGTCGTTATAACCGTAACCGGTGGTTCCCGACAGGCAGGCTTCGCTGACCTTTGCTTCCTGCATTGCCTTTAACACCTTTAACTGGTTGTATTCGGCAACCCGGTCAATGGCGGCAAAACGGTCCCTTAATTCTTCCAAAATGTTCTCACCGTAAGAAATGACCTCCGGGGAAAGCCCCATTGCCCGGTACATGTCCTGGTTTTGCCGGTTATTGTCTTTTTGTCTGTTACCCATATCCGTTCACCTTCCTCTTTCGGTTTTTTCTTTCACATATTCCGTCAGGAAACGCAGAATATCTTCTTCCCGGTACCCCATCTCGTCTTTTGGTACCCATATGACATCCTTTTCCCTGCGGAACCATGTCAACTGCCGTTTCGCGAAATGCCTGGTATCCCGTTTAATCAGGTAGACTGCCCGTTCCAACGGGATTTCCCCGTTTAAGTAACTTAAGATTTCCTTATAACCAAGACCCTGCATGGAAACCATGTCTTTCGTACAGCCCATTTGCATCAAAGCTGCCACTTCTTCCACCAGACCGGCGGCAAGCATCCCGTCCACCCGTTTGTCAATCCGTTCATACAGGCGTTCCCGTTTGTCCGTCAGGACAAAGTAACAGGCGTTGTATGCGGCATCCCTGCTGCGCTGCACTTCATTGTGCTCCGAAATTTTTTCCCCGGTCAGCCGGTAGAATTCCAGCGCGCGGATTACGCGTTTTACGTTGTTTTCATGAATGGCTTTTGCCGATGCCGCGTCAACTTCCCGGAGCATTTGGTGCAGGCAGGCGTTTCCTTTTTCCATTGCCAGGCGTTCCAGTTCCTCCCGGTAAGGTGTGTTTTCCTCATTTTCCGTAAAGTCAATATCATACAGGACTGCCTGGATGTAAAATCCCGTTCCGCCCGTCAGAACCGGAATCCTGCCGCGCCCGTAAATGCCTGCCATGGCTTCTTTCGCCATCTGCTGGAAACGCACTACGTTAAAATCCTCCGTGGGTTCCAGTACATCAATCAAGTGATGGGGGACGTCTTCCATTTCTTCCGGCGTGATTTTGGCGGAGCCGATGTCCATATGGCGGTAAATCTGCATGGAGTCGGCGGAAACAATTTCCCCGCCCACGGCTTTTGCCAGCTTAATGGAAAGCGCCGTCTTACCGACGGCGGTGGGTCCCGTTAATATAATCAACGGCTTTTTTAATTGGTTTTCGTTTATGGACATGTCTGCTTCCTGCCTGTCTTTCGGTTTTATACGGTTTTATACGATCCGCTTGAATTTTTTCTCGATTTCGTATTTGCTCATGGATATAATCGTGGGGCGTCCGTGGGGGCAATGGTACGGGTCGTCCAGCGCAAGCAACTGTTCAATCAGCGCTTCGATGCCCGCGCGGTCAAAAGAAGTATTCCCTTTTACCGCCGCCTTACACGCCATGCTAGCTATCTTTTGGCGTATGACGGAAGGCGCGCCGTTTAACGTCCCTTGTGCCAGCTCGTCCAAAAGTTCCGTAAACAGTCCGCTTTCCGTACATCCGTAAAGCTCGGAAGGAACGCTGCGCAGGGCGTATTCATTGCCGCCAAAGGACTCTATTTCAAAGCCCATGGAGGAAAAAATTTCCATGGATTCCTTTAGCACCGTTTCCTCGTGCCCGGTCAGCGTAACGATGATTGGCGGGTTTACCATTTGGGATTCCACGCTGTTTTTTTCCAAGTGTTTCATGAAATGTTCGTATTTCACTTTCTCGTGGGCGGCGTGCTGGTCAATGATAAACAGTTTATCATGAAAGGCAACGAGCCAGTAGGTATCAAAAACCTGCCCTAAAATCCGGTACTCGGAAACGGCTTCCTTCGTCAGCATTTTCTCCCCGAACAAATCAAGCTGTTCCGGTTTTTCGACAAAAATATGCTCGGAGGATTTTAAAACGTTTGCATGATTTGCGCCATTTGCGTAACCGGAAGGGGATTTTCCCATGCCAAGTATTTTGGGCGGCATGGCGTTTTGCAGGACATCCTGCATTTTTTCAGGCATTCGGGCGTGTTCTTCCTTTTTCGGCAGGAAACGGCGGTCGACAAAAAACGACTCCTCCCCGTCACCGCTTTTTGTATCGTTTGCGGCAGGTTCTTTGTTTGTCTCCGTGTGCGTATATGGTGCTGTTTCTTCCGCCACAGTCCCGTTCCCTGCTTCCCTTGCCTTACGGTTTATTTCAAATGGCTCCGGCGCAGTAGGGACGGGAATTTTTTTTGACGCTTCCAAACGTTTTTCCTCCGGGGTTTCCAATGACACTTCCGGTATCAGTTCCTTTTTCCGGAGTGCGGACTCTACATGGCGGGCAATGAAATCATACAGCTTTGCCTGATTCGTAAAACGCACTTCCATCTTTGTGGGGTGTACGTTTACGTCAATATCGCCCGCATCGACGGAAAAATGCAGCACCGCAAAAGGGAATTTATGCTGCATCACGTATTTCCGGTAGCCTTCTTCCAGTGCCTTACCGATGATGCCGTTTTTAATAAAACGCCCGTTGACGAAATAAACTTCAAAATTCCGGTTGGCACGGTTGATTTCCGGTTTCCCAAGGAATCCTTCCATGCGGATGCCGTTTTCCGAAACATCCACGGGAATCAGGGCGGAAGCAATGTCGCGCCCGTAAATCCGGTAAATGATTTCCTGTAAGTTTCCGTTTCCTGATGTGTGGAAACGTGTCTGTCCGTTGTTGACGTACCGGAAAGACACGCCGGGGTTTGCCAATGCCATATGTTCCATCAAATCCGAGATATAACCGCCTTCGGTCTGCGGCTGTTTTAAGAACTTCTTACGTACCGGTACGTTAAAAAACAGATTGCGGACCAACAGGGTCGTACCGTTTGGCGCACCCACTTCCTCCGCTTCCACTTCTTCCCCACCTTCAATCCGGTAGCGGATGCCGGTCAGTTCCCCTTCGGTCTTCGTAATCAGTTCTAACCGCGCCACCGCCGCAATGCTGGAGAGCGCTTCCCCGCGGAACCCAAGGCTGCGGATGGCAGACAAATCTTCCGCCGTATGGATTTTGCTGGTGGCATGGCGCAGGAAAGCCCTGGGCACCTGCTCCCGCTCGATGCCGCATCCGTTGTCCGTCACGCGCAGAAAGGAAATGCCGCCTTCCTTGATTTCCACCGTTACCGCCGTGGCGCCTGCGTCCACTGCGTTTTCCAAAAGTTCCTTGACCACGCTGGCGGGGCGTTCCACCACTTCTCCCGCCGCTATTTTGTCTATGGTATCCTTATCCAGCAAGTTAATCTGTGCCATCCGTTCTCCTTTTTTTGGTTTCCAAAATGAGTTACCAGCGGTTCTTTAATTTGTTCTGAAGCCGGTACAGGGTATTTAAGGCATCTAACGGCGTCAGGTTCGTTACGTCGATTTCCTGGAGTTCCTTTAATACGTCTTCGTCGCTGACCGTGTCCAACAGGGAAATCTGTTCCATATCCACTTCGTCATATTTTTTTGGCGCATTCTTTTTGTCGGTTTTTTTGCCGCTTTTGCTTTCGATGGCAATGCTCTGCACTTTTTCGGTGATATCGTTGTCGCTTAACTGCTCCACGATTTCCTTGGCGCGGTCTATGACCATGTCTGGAACTCCCGCAAGCCTTGCCACCTGAATGCCGTAGCTTTTGTCCGCACCGCCTTTTACGATTTTGCGCAGGAATACGATATCGTCGCCTTTTTCCTTTACCGCGATACAGTAATTGTTGACATTGTTCATCTTGCCTTCCAGCTCGGTCAGTTCGTGGTAATGGGTGGCAAACAGGGTTTTTGCACCCAGAATCTTCCGGTTGCTGATATGCTCAATGACCGCCCAGGCAATGCTTAAGCCGTCGAACGTGGAAGTCCCGCGCCCGATTTCATCCAATACCAGCAGACTTTGGGAGGTGGCGTTGCGCAAGATGTTCGCCACTTCGTTCATTTCCACCATAAACGTGCTCTGTCCGCTTGCCAGGTCGTCGGATGCCCCAACCCTTGTAAAGATACGGTCCACGATACAGATATCTGCGCCGTCTGCCGGCACGAAGCTGCCAATCTGCGCCATCAGCACAATCAGAGCCGTCTGCCGCATATACGTGGACTTTCCCGCCATGTTCGGTCCGGTAATGACGGCGATGCAGTTTTTGTTGTTGTCCAGATAGGTGTCGTTGGAGATAAACATATCGTTGACAATCATTTTCTCCACCACCGGATGCCTGCCTCCCTTGATTTGGATGATGCCTTTGGCATTGATGGCGGGACGCACGTATTTGCTGCGCTCCGCTACCAGGGAAAGGGAGGCGAACACGTCAAGCGCCGCCACCGCCTTTGCCGTCTTCTGTATCCGTTCGGTCTGGGCGGCGATGTTGTCCCTGATGTTGCAGAATACCTCGTATTCCAGGGAGTACAGTTTGTCTTCCGCATTTAAAACGGTGTCTTCCAGTTCTTTTAAACGCGGCGTGGTGAAACGTTCCGCATTGGTTAACGTCTGTTTGCGTATGTAATCATCGGGAACCATACTCAGGTAGGAATTTGTTACCTCAAAATAATAGCCGAAGACTTTGTTGTATTTAATCCGCAGATTTTTGATGCCGGTCCGTTCCCGGTCTTCTTCCTCAAGGGCTGCCAGCCAGCTCTTTCCCTCCGTCTTGGCATGGCGCAGGTTGTCAATGGATTCGTCAAAGCCTTCTTTAATGATACCGCCTTCGCGGACGGTGATGGGCGAGTCTTCCAAAATGGAGTCGTCAATCAGTGCAAAAATATCCTCCAGCCCGTCAATATCCCGGTTCAGGTTTCCGAGCAGTTCCCCATGCAGCGCGTTTAACACCGTTTTGATGTGGGGAAGCATTTCCAAAGAGTTGCGGAAGGCGATTAAGTCTCTCGGATTCGCCGTTTTATAGCTGACTTTGCCCAGCAGACGTTCCAAATCGTATATGGGGTTTAAATATTCCCTGATTTCGTCCCTTGCCACGGCATCAAGGCACAGGCTTTCGATGGCATCCTGCCGTTTTGTGATTTCCGCCGGATCAATCAACGGCTGTTCGAGGTAGCTGCGCAGCGTCCGTGCGCCCATCGCCGTCTTGGTTTTATCCAGTACCCACAGCAGGGAACCCCTTTTCTGTTTTTCCCGCAGGGTTTCCGTCAGTTCCAGGTTCCTGCGCGTGGAACTGTCAAGCAGCATGTATTTGTTCGTCAGGTATGGGTATAAATGGGTGAAATGCGCCAGGGAAGACATTTTCTGCGTGTCGTACAAATATTGGAGCAGCGCCCCTGCCGCCAGGATTCCCGTGGGAAAATCCTCAATGCCGAGCCCGGTCAGCACCTGCACATGAAAATGCTTCATCAGGCATTTCCGGCAGGCGTCGTCGTCAAAATAATGGGAGCCGACGGCGTTGACCGCAATCTTTAACCGTTCCCGCAGGTCGCCGATATCCAGCCCGCTGACTAAAAAGGCATCGTTGCAGATAATTTCCGAAGGCATGTATTTATTCACTTCGTCCATGAGCTTACGGATGTCTTCCACTTCCGTCAGGTAATAATCCCCTGTCGTTACATCCGCCACGGAAATGCCGATTTTATTCTGCATATAGGAAATGCTCATCAGGTAGTTGTTCCTGGTTTCTTCCAAAGACTGTACGTTTAAGTTGGTTCCGGGCGTTACGATGCGGACGACTTCCCGTTTTACCAGACCTTTTGCTGACTTCGGGTCCTCCACCTGTTCGCAGATTGCCACTTTGTATCCTTTGGAAACCAGTTTTGTCAGGTAGCTGTCCACCGCATGGTAGGGGATGCCGCACATGGGCGCCCGCTCCTCCTGCCCGCAGTTCTTTCCGGTCAGCGTGATTTCCAGTTCCTTGGAAGCGGTCAGCGCGTCCTCAAAAAACATCTCGTAAAAATCGCCAAGCCGGTAAAAAAGAATACAATCGCTGTATTCCTTCTTTGTTTCCATATATTGCTGCATCATAGGCGTTAATTCTGCCACTTTTGTTCTCCTTTCACTTTCACGTGAAATATCGTTACGTACCGGATACCATTTTCCCCACATAATAAAATCCGTGGCATTCTTCCAGCCTGACATCCACGATTTTGCCAATCAGGGAACTGTCCCCCGGAAAATGCACGATGGTATTGTTGGAAAGCCGTCCGGTCAGAAGGGAAGGGTCCTGGACGTTTTGTTCTTCCACCAAAGCGCTCTGCACCTGTCCCTGTAAAAGCGCCACGCGTTCCCGCGCCGTATCCTGCACCGCTTTTAACAGCCGGTCAAATCCTTCTTTTACCGTTTCCTCCGGCACCTGGTTTTCCATGGCTGCCGCAGGGGTTCCGGTGCGTTTGGAATAAAGAAAAGTAAAGGCGTTTTCGTATTTCACCTGTTTCACCATGTCAATGGTTTCTTCCACGTCCTGCAGCGTTTCCCCCGGAAATCCTACGATGATATCCGTAGTGAGGGCGATATCCGGGATTTCACGCCGGATTTTCCATGCCAAATCCAAATACTGCTCCCTTGTGTAACGCCGGTTCATCGCCTTTAGAATACGGGTGGAACCGGACTGCAGCGGAAGGTGCAAATGCCGGCATATTTTTTTTGATTCCTTCATTACCTGTATCAGCTCATCGGATAAATCCTTCGGGTGGGAAGTCATGAAACGGATGCGTTCTATCCCGTCTATTTTCTCCACTTCGCGCAGCAACCCGGCAAAAGTCATGGGTTCTTTCAAATTTTTGCCGTAAGAATTGACATTCTGCCCAAGCAGCATGACTTCCACCACGCCGTCCGCGGCAAGCGCTTTGATTTCACGGAGAATGTCTTTGGGACTGCGGCTGCGCTCCCGCCCGCGCACATACGGCACGATACAGTAACTGCAGAAATTATTGCAGCCGAACATGATATTAATGCCGGATTTGAACGGATATTTGCGTTCCACCGGCAAATCCTCCACAATCAGGTCTGTGTCCTTCCAAATATCGATGACCATGCGTTCCGACTCAAACATGGTATGGAGCAGTTCCGCAAATTTGAAGATATTATGGGTGCCAAACAATAAATCCACAAAACGGTAACTTTTATTTATTTTTTCGATTACACTTTCTTCCTGCATCATGCAGCCGCAGAGGGCAATTTTCATATGGGGATTTTGTTTTTTCCTGCTGTTTAAAAAGCCCAGCCTGCCGTAAACGCGTTGGTTGGCATTGTCCCGCACGGTACAGGTATTGTAGATTACGAGGTCGGCATCCTCATCTTTTGCCGGCACATAGCCAATCTGCTCCAAAATGCCTGCCAGCTTTTCGCTGTCGCGGGCATTCATCTGACACCCCATGCACACCGAACACGCATATAACGGGCGTCCTAATTCCTCCGACTTCTTTTTTACGATTTCCCGGCATTTCTTTATAAAATAA
>CAJUMD010000034.1 GCA_910587275.1 uncultured Kineothrix sp. | reverse complement strand
GTGTTACAGCTCCGCTTTATTTGTCGTTCCATCAAACCGACTGTGAATAGTAACAATTTTATAAAGGAAGTCACCTGCGGGAGCCTTGACCTGTCCACCGGCCTTATCTGCAGCCTCTCCAGACAATTTTCAGAACGGACAAAAGAAGAACGGGATGAGATTTTTCTGAAGCTCTTTTCCGCCCCTGTCATGCATGCGGATTTTACATTTGGCAGGATGAATGGAAGCCAGACTTCCGTTATGATCTGTGCCGCCGGTGATATGGTATTGTATCAGGGTCGCCCTAAAAAAGGGGATGAAGGCGTAGCAGGTTCGCCTTTGGAATTCCATGACGGGATCCTGGTCAGCGACCATGAAGCGGCATTGATAAAACATGGCTCCCAAAACCAGGAATGTATGGCACACATAAAAAGATATATCATAAACAGCATGGAAAACGAGAAAGGCCTTACATGGAATGCCATGATGAAGGAATGGATCAAAGATGCCGTCACTTACTGGAGTGATATACATGATGGAGGGAAAGAAGCGCCTGAGAAAACAGCTGGATTAGAACGGAGATATGATGAGATCATGACAGCTGCAAAATCGGAGTATGAGTATAAGCCGCCCAGGTGATGTGCTTTCGCTCTCAGGATGGAGTAGACTGGTTTTGTGACGGTTTAAGCATAATTCAGTCCATCAAAGCAGCGGGTAAAAATTTATATGAATCAGTCACAGAGAGATTTAATACTGGTCTGGAGGTGTAATGTTTATATACGCACCTCCTGTTAACCATGCAAAACCCCGTAGTCAATATCTGCGAGGTTTTTCTTTATCGGTTGGGCCATGAATTGTAACCAATTAACTTTCATTTCCCACACTCCCCAAAAAATATCTTGCCATGTGGTTTTCAATACTATATAATAAAGTGCAGAGGTGTTGTTATGACAATAGATAAAGAAGACTTATTAAATAGTATCATTGAAAGTTTAGACCGCATACAGCATATCAAACTGGAGGATATCCCGAATATAGATCTGTACATGGACCAGGTGACGACCTTTATGGAAAAGAAGCTGAAAAATACGGCGCGCCACCCGGAGGAAGATAAGGTATTGACCAAAACGATGATTAACAATTATGCGAAGAATGACCTGCTTCCGCCGCCGGTGAAGAAGAAATATTCCAAGGAACATGTGGTGCTGTTGATTTTCATCTATTATTACAAAGGGATTCTGACCATCAACGACATACAGGCGTTGTTAAATCCGCTGACGGGACGGTTTTTTCATGAAGGGGAATTTAACCTGGGGGACATTTATAAGGAAGTATTCAGTTTGGAGAAAGCCCATGTGGATTTGTTAAAAGAGGACGTGGTGCGGAAGTTTGGGGAGGCGAAGGAAACTTTTCAGGATGCGCCGGAAGAAAGCCGGGAGATGCTGCAGTTATTCTCCTTTATCTGTATGCTGAGTTTTGATGCTTATGTGAAAAAGCTCTTAATCGAGAAAATGATAGACGGCTTTTACCAAACGGCAGGAGAGGGGACGAAAGAAGCGAAAAAGGATAGCAATCTTTATGATAGAAGTAAAAAAGGTTAAATTAGAGGACAAGGAAAACTGGTTTGCCTTAGATTCACATATTTCGGAGGAGGAATTTGCACATAAGGTAAGCAGTCAAACCGGATATGTTATTTGGAAAGACAGTGTTCCGGCAGGTGTATTTCGCTACAATATGTTTTGGGACAAAATACCCTTTGTGACTTTAATTTATCTTAAGGAAGAACAGCGCGCGAACGGAATAGGGAAAGAGGTAATGCTGTTTTGGGAAAATGAGATGAAAGCCAAAGGGCATAATGTTGTTATGACTTCTACGCAGGTAGATGAGAGCGCACAGCATTTTTACCGTAAGATAGGTTACAAAGATTGCGGCTGTTTGGTACTTGATATTCCCGAATTTGAACAGCCTATGGAAATGTTTCTGCTTAAACGGATTTAAACCGGTATCAAACTTCCGGCGCAGCAGGCAGCGGGGGATTGACCCTTGCGGCAGTCGCCAGATATCCGCACAAATGCGGCTGCTTGGTCCGTTGCCCGCAGGAATAACAGAAACGCCGAGAGAGTACATAAACGCAGTGTTTATGCACTCTCCCGGCGTTTTCTAATTCCTTGGCAGACCAAAATTTTTAGATTGCTTTCTTCCTGTATATTCCTTTATGCAAATTTTTTCCCGTCCGTCCCGGCATCCGCATCCGCTGCGTCTTCCCAGTCATCTTCCGGCAGCGCTTCCCCGAACTGCCCTGCCTTGAGTTCCGGTAGTTCCTGTGCCGTTAGCCCGGTATCATCTGCCTGGGATTTGGCAAGGTTCTTTTGTGCCGTTGAGAGCATAAGTTTAATCCGGTTTAGCTGGTTTACCTCACTGGCGCCGGGGTCGTAGTCGATGGCGACGATATTGGAGAGCGGGTAATGCTTACGCAGCTCCTTAATGACGCCTTTGCCTACTACGTGATTGGGCAGACAGCCAAAAGGCTGGGTGCAGACGATGTTGTTCACGCCGCCGTGGATTAACTCAATCATTTCCCCGGTTAAGAACCAACCCTCGCCGGTCTGATTGCCGATGGAAACGATGGATTTGGCGTAATCCACCAAAGTATAGATACTTACCGGGGGCGTGAAATGCCTGCTCTTTGCAAAGGCTTTCCGCGCCGGTGCGCGGAGGTATTCGATGGCTTCGATGCCTGCCTTGGAAAGCAGCGCCGCCTTTTTGCCGGTGCCGAGTTCCTCCGCTTTGTATATTTGGTTGTAGAAGCAGTAGAGCATAAAATCCAAAAGATCCGGCACGACGGCTTCCGCACCCTCACTTTCCAAAAGCTCCACCAAATGGTTGTTGGCGGCGGGGGCAAATTTTACGAGAATTTCCCCCACAATGCCTACCCGCGGTTTTACGGTGTCCGTTACCGGTACCGCGTCAAATTCTTCGATGATCTGCCGGCACATTTTTTGGAACGTGAAAGGGTTTAAATGCTTTGCGGATACGAAATCCTGGCATTTCTTCAACCATTTGGCATGGATTGCTTCCACGGAACCCGCTTCCTTTTCATAAGGACGCATACGGTAAACGCAGCGCATAAAAATATCGCCGAATACCGCGCCGTAAGCCGCGCGTAGAAGCAGGTCGGCATTTACGTGGAAGCCGGGATTGCTTTCCAGTCCGGCAAGGTTTAAGGAAATCACCGGTATCTGCGGCATTCCGGCTTTTTCCAAAGCGCGGCGGATGAAGCCCACGTAGTTGGTGGCACGGCAGCCGCCGCCGGTCTGCGACATGATGACCGCCACTTTATCCAAATCGTATTCGCCGGACAGCAGGGCATCCATGATTTGTCCCACTACCATAAGGGAAGGGTAGCAGGCATCGTTGTTTACGAATTTCAATCCCATATCCACGGCGTGTTTGTTGTCGTTGGGCAGCACCTTGAAGCGGTAGCCGCAGGCGTTAAACGCCGGTTCCAGGATTTCAAAGTGGATAGGCGACATCTGCGGGCAGAGAATGGTATAATCCCCTCGCATTTCCTCCGTAAACGCAACTTTGCGGATGGCGGAGGAACGGATGATGCGTTCCTGCTGTTTTTCCTCCCTCACGCGGATGGCGGAAAGCAGGGAACGGATACGGATTCTTGCCGCGCCCAGGTTGCTGACTTCGTCAATCTTTAAACAGGTGTATATTTTGTCCGAGCCAGTGAGGATGTCGTTCACCTGGTCGGTGGTTACGGCATCCAGACCGCAGCCGAAGGAATTTAACTGGATAAGATCCAAATCATCCCGTGTCTTGACAAAACTTGCCGCCGCATACAGGCGGGAGTGGTACATCCACTGGTCGGAGACGATGAGCGGGCGTTCCGGTGCCGCCAAATGGGAAACGGAATCTTCGGTCAGCACGGCGATATCATAGGAAGTAATCAGTTCCGGTATCCCGTGGTTGATTTCCGGGTCCACATGGTAAGGGCGTCCGGCGAGCACAATGCCGCGTTTATGGTGTTCTTCCATGTATTTCAGGGTTTCTTCCCCTTTTTTGCTTATGTCCTGTCTTGCCTGCGCCAGTTCCTTCCATGCGGCATCGGCTGCATCGATGACTTCCTGTGGCGGAAGTTCGGTAAATTCCTTTAACAGCGCTTCCGTTACGGTACGGATATCGCGGAAGGACATAAACGGATTGCGAAGCACCGCTTCCCCGCGCCCGATTTCCTCCACGTTGTTCTTGATGTTTTCCGAATAGGAAGTAACGATGGGGCAGTTGTAGTGGTTGTTTGCTTCCTTAAACTCATTGCGTTCATAGAACAGGGCAGGGTAAAAAATGAAATCCACGCCCTGATGAATCAGCCAGCTTACATGTCCGTGCGCCAGTTTCGCCGGGTAACATTCGGATTCGCTTGGTATGGATTCGATACCCAGTGAATAAATGTTATGGTTGGATAGGGGGGATAAGACCACCCGGTAGCCCAGCTTTGTAAAGAACGTAAACCAAAACGGGTAGTTTTCGTACATGTTAAGGACACGGGGAATCCCCACCGTTCCGCGCCGCGTCTGTTCGGCAGTCAGCGGTTCATAGCCGAAAATCCTCTTTAACTTATAAGCGAACAGGTTCGGCACGCCGTTTTCGTTTTTCGCTTTGCCAAGACCGCGCTCACAGCGGTTGCCGGAAATGAACTGCCGTCCGCCGCTGAATTTGTTGATGGTCAGGCGGCAGTTGTTGGTGCAGCCCTTGCATTTAGCCATACTCGTTTCAAATTGGAGAGCGTTAATCTGTTCTATGGAGAGCATGGTAGTGGCATAGCCTTCGGCATACCGTTCCCTGGCAATCAATGCCGCACCGAAGGCGCCCATAATTCCGGCGATGTCCGGGCGGATGGCTTCACAGTCCGCGATTTTTTCAAAACTGCGCAGGACGGCATCGTTGTAGAAGGTACCGCCCTGGACTACGATATGTTTTCCGAGTTCGGAGGCATCCGCCACTTTAATAACCTTGAACAGGGCATTCTTAATGACCGAATAGGCAAGTCCCGCAGAGATATCCGATACTTCCGCACCTTCTTTCTGCGCCTGCTTTACTTTGGAATTCATGAATACGGTGCAGCGGGTCCCCAAATCAATGGGATGAGCGGCGAATAACGCTGCTTTGGCGAAATCCTCCACGCTGTAATTCAGGGATTTGGCAAAGGTTTCGATAAAGGAGCCGCAGCCGGAGGAGCAGGCTTCGTTGAGCTGCACGCTGTCCACGGTATGGTTCTTGATTTTTATGCATTTCATGTCCTGTCCGCCGATGTCCAGGATGCAGTCCACGTCGGGGTTAAAGAAGGCGGCGGCGTAGTAATGCGCCACGGTCTCCACTTCGCCGTCGTCCAGTAAAAAGGCGGCTTTTAACAAAGCCTCCCCGTAGCCGGTGGAACAGGAACGCACGATAACGGCATCCTCCGGCAGCAGGCGGTAGATTTCCTTGATGGAACGGATGGCAGTCTTTAAGGTGCTGCCGTTATTGCTGCTGTAAAAGGAATATAAAAGGGAACCGTCTTCCGCCACCAGTGCTACTTTTGTGGTGGTGCTGCCCGCATCAATGCCGAGAAAACATCTGCCGTGGTAGGCGGATAAATCCGAAGTCGCCACATGGTGGGCAGAGTGGCGCTTTTTAAAGTCCGCGTATGCCTTTTCACCGGCAAACAGCGGTTCCATGCGCTCTACCTCGAATTCCATTTTGATGTCGGAGGAAAGTTTTCCCACCATTTCCTCCATGGAATAATGTACTTCCTCCTTTGCGTTCAGCGCCGAACCGATGGCCGCAAACAGATGGGAATGCCCGGTTTCTATGATATGTTCTTCATCCAGTTTTAACGTGCGGATGAAAGCCGTCTTTAATTCGGATAAAAAGTGCAGAGGACCCCCCAGGAAAGCGACATGGCCGCGGATGGGTTTGCCGCAGGCGAGCCCGGAAATGGTCTGGTTGACCACCGCCTGGAAAATAGAGGCGGAAAGGTCTTCCTTGGTAGCCCCCTCATTGATGAGCGGCTGGATGTCGGATTTGGCGAAGACGCCGCAGCGTGCCGCAATGGTATAGAGGGAGCGGTAGTTTTTGGCGTATTCGTTTAAACCGGAGGCATCCGTCTGCAGCAGGGATGCCATCTGGTCGATGAAGGACCCCGTACCTCCGGCGCAGATGCCGTTCATGCGCTGTTCCACATTACCGCCCTCAAAATAAATGATTTTGGCGTCCTCTCCGCCAAGTTCGATGGCAACGTCCGTTTTCGGCGCAAACTCCTGCAGGGTGGTGGATACGGCGATAACCTCCTGGACAAAAGGAACTTCCAGATGGTTTGCCAGCGTAAGACCGCCGGACCCCGTAATCATGGGATGCAGCGTAAGGTTGCCCAGCTCTTTGTACGCTTTTTGCAGAAGACCTGACAGGGTTTCGCGGATATTGGCAAAATGCCTTTCATAGTCCGAAAATAATATTTTATGGGCATCATCCAAAATCGCTATTTTTACAGTGGTGGAACCGATGTCGATTCCTAAAGTACAGTGTAATTCGCTCATATGCTTATCGCCCTTTCTGTTTTTTCTTTTTGTTTCCTTATCTTTTTGTTCCTCCTGTCTGTCCGGTCTGCCGCCATATTTCCAAATCCTTCCTATTTATATGTGGCAGGACGGGACCGCAGGACATTCCTAGACATTATACGACACGCATTTGCAAAATGCAATGAAGGGATGTGAATTATTTGTGAAGTTTTACGGGTAATTATAAAAATTTTATGACTTACCGGAGAATCGGCGGGTAATTATTTACTTTTAAGTACGGGAATGATAGAATATATTCACGTGTTTTTCATCTCATGACTGCCGCAGCGCGGACAGAATGGGAATGTATAAGGAATGTGGAGCCAAAGTGGAATTTGGAATGGAGGAAACAAGCAAAAATGAGCAATTTTGAAAAAAAATTCGGAAAATACGCCATCAGGAATTTATCGCTGATGCTGATTATGTGTTACGCAGTGGGATACCTGATTTCCATGGTAAATGCCAATTTCCTGTTATATCTGTCGTTGAATCCCTATGCCATACTGCATGGGCAGATATGGCGGCTCGTTACGTGGATTATTATACCGCCGGATTCTTCCAACCTGTTTTTTGTGATTATCATGCTTTATTTTTATTATTCGCTGGGGACTTCCTTAGAGAGAACTTGGGGGACTTACCGTTATAATGTATACCTGTTTTCCGGAATGCTGTTTATGGTAATCGGGAGTTTCCTGATGATGGGATACAGCTATCTTGTACACGGGGATATGATTGCCGTGACGGGCGGGAAAACTTTTTTTGAATATCTTTCGCTGTATTTTACCACTTACTATGTGAACATGTCCATTTTCCTCGCATTTGCCGCCACGTTCCCGGAAGTGCAGGTACTGTTGATGTTTATCGTTCCGATTAAGGTGAAGGTGTTGGGAATCCTTTACGGCGTTATCCTTTTGGTGGAATTTATCCAGGGGAATCCGTACAGCCGGTTTGCCATGGCGGCATCCCTGTTTAACTTTATACTGTTTTGGGTGGGCAGCAGGAACCATATCCATATGTCGCCCAGACAGGTGAAGCGCAGGCAGGAGTTTAAGCGGGAAGTGCGCAGGAATACGGGAACGACCAAGCATAAATGCGCAATCTGCGGCAGGACGGAACTGGACGGGGACGATTTGGAGTTCCGGTTCTGCTCCAAATGCGAAGGAAACTATGAATACTGTCAGGATCATTTGTTTACGCATCAGCATGTGAAATCCCACTGATTCGTTCAGGAAGGAAAGGTATATGGACAAAGAGGTATGGTTTGCCAAAACGCTGGAAGAAGTGAAGCGTTTGGCGAAGGAGCAGGGAAACTGCATTTCGGAAGAACAGTTGAAGGAGGCTTTCGCCAGTTTGGAGTTTGATGCAGAACAGCTCGGACTGGTGAAAGATTATCTGAAAAAGCATAAAATTGGAATAGGGGAACCGGTGAATCCGGAAGATTACATGACACAGGACGAGGTGCACTACCTGGATGCTTATCTGGAAGAACTGGACAGAATGGAAAAAGCACCGTCAGGGGAAAAGGAAGCGGTATCCCTTTCGGCGATGGCAGGGGACGGACAGGCACAGGCGCGGCTTGTGGAAATTTATCTGCCGCAGGTGGCGGAAATTGCCAAACTGTACAGCGGGCAGGGCGTTTTATTGGAGGATTTAATCGGGGAGGGAAATGTGGCGCTTGCCACGGGCGTGACCATGCTCGGCTGCCTGGAACATGCCGGCGAAGTGGAAGGGATGCTGGGCAGGATGATTATGGATGCCATGGAAGACGCCGTCCGGGAGAATCTGGACCAGGAGAACAAGGACAAAAAAGTTTTGGAACATGTGAATCTGGTGGCGGGAAAGGCGAAAGAACTGGCACAGGATTTGCAGCGCAAAGTAACGGTGCAGGAATTAGTGGCGGAAACGGAACTGTCCGAAGACGATGTTTTGAAGGCGGTCCGTATGAGCGGCGGAAAGATTGCGTATATTATAAAGGAAGATGCATGATGGGTACGGATACGGATTTTAAGTACATTCTTCAGGATGCGGGACAGATTTACCTTGGCGCACGTTTTTCCTATGAAGAACTGCTGGCGGAGGAAATGGCTCCTTTTAAGCTAAAAGCGGTGGTTTCCCAATACATCCTGAAAGAAGTGGATGCCTGCGCAACGCTGGAGAGCCATTTTTACCATATGGCGGGGGATTCCTTTGCGTTCCAGACGTATCGGGAGTTAAAGGTAAAAGTAAAGGTAAGCGTGCCGGAGCGAAAGAAAAGCCTGACGGGGAAGGAACGTTTCGTTTATAAGGACAGGGTTTATCCCCTCAAGGAGTTTGCGGATTTGAATTTGGCAAAAAAGAAGCAGACAGGTCTGATTATAAGGGAAATTTCAATTTCCAAGCTGGGATTAATGACTTTTACGGTGTAAAAGTTACGATGCAAATATATTTGAGATGTAAATAAATTTACGATGTAAATTATTAATAAAGAAAAACAGAAGGAAGGACGGAAACAGGCATGAAATATGGGAAAACATCAGAAAGCAGTTTAAGGGGACTGGCAGCGTATGAGGTGCTGGAAGCACGCGAAATCGGGGATTTGGCTTCGGACGGTTATCTGCTGCGCCATAAGAAGACGGGGGCAAGGGTGCTGCTATTGTCCAATGAAGACGACAATAAGGTGTTTTACATTGGTTTCCGCACACCTCCCACGGACTGTACGGGGGGAGCGCATATCATTGAGCACACGGTGCTATGCGGTTCGGAGCATTTTCCGGCAAAGGACCCTTTCATTGAGCTGGCAAAAGGCTCCTTAAATACGTTCTTAAATGCCATGACCTACCCGGATAAGACCGTGTATCCGGTGGCAAGCTGCAATGGGAAAGACTTCCGCAACCTGATGCATGTTTATCTGGACGCGGTATTCCATCCGAATATATACCGGGAGGAAAAGATATTCAGGCAGGAAGGCTGGCATTACGAACTGGAGGATGCCGCAGACGAATTAACCATCAACGGTGTGGTTTATAACGAAATGAAAGGGGCATTTTCCTCCCCCGACGATGTGCTGGAACGGGAAGTATTTAATTCCCTGTTCCCCGATACGCCTTACGGCACGGAATCCGGCGGGGACCCGGACGCGATACCGGAGCTTACCTACGAAGACTATTTGGATTTCCATAGGAAATATTACCATCCTTCCAACAGCTATATCTACCTGTACGGCGACATGGATATGGCAGAACAGTTGGAATTTATCGACAGGGAATACCTGTCCGGTTACGATGCCCTTGCGGTGGATTCCGCGATTTCCGTGCAGGAGCGCTTTGATGCGCCGCGGGAGATAAAAAAGGAGTATTCCATCGCGGAAAGCGAGTCGGAGGAAAACAATACGTATTTTGCCTATAATACGGTAATCGGCGACAATCTGGACCGGAAACTGTACGTGGCGTTCCAGGTATTGGATTATGCACTCTGTTCCGCACCGGGGGCGCCTTTGAAGGAGGCGCTGACGGATAGGGGCATCGGGAAGGAGATATACAGCTCTTACGATAACGGCGTGATGCAGCCTTATTTCAGCATCGTGGCAAAGAATGCGGATGCATCCCGCAAAGAGGAGTTTGTTTCCGTTATCGAGGAAGTTTTGCGGGAGCAGGCGGAAAAAGGGATTGACCGGAAGGCATTGCAGGCAGGTCTGAACTATTTTGAATTCCGCTACCGGGAAGCCGATTTCGGAAGCTATCCCAAGGGGCTGATGCTCGGCCTGCAGGCGCTGGACAGTTGGCTGTATGACGACGGGAAGCCGTTTATCCATATCGAGGCTAACGACACTTTTGACGCCCTGAAAAAAGAAATAGACACAGGATATTTTGAAGGGCTGGTCCGCCGTTACCTGTTGGAAAACAGCCATAAGACGGTCATTGTCCTTTCCCCGGTAAAAGGGCTGACGGAAAAGAAGGACCGGGAGCTGCAGCGGAAACTGCAGGAATATAAGGCGTCCTTAAGCCGGGAAGAAGTGGAGGAAATCGTAAGGCAGACGCAGGCGCTGGTGCGCTACCAGGAGGAACCGAGCCCGAAAGAAGCATTGGAAAAGATTCCGCTCTTAACCAGGGCGGACATGAAGAAGGAAGCGCAGCCTTATGTGAACGAGGAACGCCGTGCTGGGGATACCCTGGTCCTGTTCCACAATATCTTTACCAACGGCATCGGATATCTGCGTTTTATTTTCAGCATTGACAACGTACCGGAAGAACTGTTCCCTTATATCGGGGTGCTGAAGAACGTGCTCGGCATGGTGGATACCGAGCATTACGGCTACGGCGCGCTGTACCATGAGACGAATATCAAGACGGGCGGAATCCAAATGGTGGTCAACACCTATACGGACGCGCAGAACATGCCGGACTACCGGGCGACGTTTGAAGTAAAGGTGAGAGTACTGTACGAAAATCTGAAGGAAGCCTTTGCCCTGACGGAGGAAATCCTCCTGCATTCCCGTTTCGGGGATACGAAACGGCTGTATGACATTATTGCGGAGATCCAGTCGCGGATGCAGGCGACCATGGCATCGGCAGGACATTCCCTTGCCGCGGTGCGCGCCCTGTCCTACTTATCCCCCACGGCGGCGTTAGCGGAGCAGATAAGCGGAATCCCGCAGTACCGGCTGCTGGAACGGCTGGAGGGACATTTTGATGAAGAAAAAGAAAATTTGGTGGAAAATCTGCAGAAACTGGTATCCTGTATCTTCCGTCCTGAAAACCTGATGGTGGATTATACGGCCGGCGAAAAAGAATACGAAGGGCTGGAGGAAGCGGTCTGCGCATTCCGGGAAAAGCTGTTTACCGTGCCGG
Source organism: uncultured Kineothrix sp. (assembly GCA_910587275.1). Lineage (GTDB taxonomy): Bacteria > Bacillota > Clostridia > Lachnospirales > Lachnospiraceae > Kineothrix. Next base: position 18,292 of record CAJUMD010000034.1, on the reverse strand, counting down.
TGGAGACGGGAAAAGCGCCTTACCGTCCGGTACCGGAACGGAAGAACGAAGGGTTCCAGACCTCCGCACAGATACAGTATGTCTGCAGGGCGGGCAATTTCATACAAAAAGGACTCCCTTATACGGGCGCCCTTAAGGTACTGAAAGTCATGATGGGCTATGAGTACCTTTGGAACAGGATACGTGTCAAAGGCGGCGCATACGGCTGCATGTGCAGTTTCGGGAAATCCGGCGACAGTTATTTTGTCTCCTACCGGGACCCGAACCTTGAGAAAACCGTGGAGGTATACGAGAATGCGGCGGATTATATTGCCTCTTTTGATGCGGACGAGCGGACAATGACCCAGTATATTATCGGGGCAGTCAGTGAAATGGACATGCCCATGACCCCTGCGGCGAAGGGAATGTATTCCCTCACGGGATATATGACGAACCTGCCCTTTGAAAGGGTGCAGAAAGAACGGGACGAACTGCTTTCCGCCACACCAAAGGACATCCGCCTGCTTGCCGGACATATCCGTGCCTTTATGGAAGCGGACTGTCTGTGCGCCGTGGGAAATGAGAAAAAGATAGGGGAAAGCGGGCTGTTTGAAAGAGTGGAGCCGCTGTTTCATTAAAAGAAAAGCGGCAGAAAAGGAAAAAGAGGAACAAAAGTTGAAAGAAAATTTTAAGTCAGGGTTTGCAACCCTAATAGGAAGACCGAACGTGGGGAAATCCACGCTGATGAACCATTTAATCGGTCAGAAAATAGCGATTACCAGCAATAAACCCCAAACCACGAGGAACCGGATACAGACGGTATATACTTCGGAGGAAGGGCAGATTGTGTTTGTGGATACCCCCGGCATCCACAAGGCGAAGAACCGGCTGGGGAACTATATGGTCAAAGTGGCACAGAATACCATTAATGAAGTGGACGTGGTGCTTTGGCTGGTGGAACCCACCGCTTATATCGGCGCAGGGGAACGGCACATCATCGAGCAGTTAAAGAAGACGAAGACCCCGGTTATTCTGGTCATCAATAAAATCGATACGGTGAAAAAGGAGGAAATCCTCCTTTTCATCGACGCTTACCGGAAAGAGCTGGATTTTGCGGAAATTGTTCCGGTATCGGCGCTTAAGGGAGACAATACGCAGGAACTGATTGCCTGTATCATGAAATACCTGCCCTACGGTCCGGCATTTTATGATGAGGACACGGTTACGGACCAGCCGGAGAGACAGATTGTGGCGGAATTAATCCGGGAAAAAGCGCTGCGATGTCTGGATGAGGAAATCCCTCACGGCATCGCCGTAACCATCGAACGCATGAAATACCGCAGGAATGCGGAGCAAAAGGCCATTGCGGATATCGAGGCAACCATCATATGCGAGAAAGAATCCCATAAGGGAATCGTAATCGGAAAGCACGGTGCGATGTTAAAACAAATAGGCAGCAAGGCGCGTCCGGAAATTGAAGAAATGCTGGAATGTAAGGTGAATTTACAGCTTTGGGTGAAGGTCAGGAAAGACTGGCGTGACAGCGACCTGTACATGAAAAATTTCGGTTACAATCCGAAAGATTCCAAGTAGGAACGAATAGGAAAGACGAAAAAAGCAAACCCTAACCATATAGAACCGCAAAAGGTTAGGGGGCACAAGATGAAAGAATCAAATTACTGGCAACAATTCATAAACACGGGACGGGTGGAAGATTACTTAAAATTCAGGGAAACGGCAGACGCAAGCGGCAGGACGGGCGAATATGCCGCGATGGGGGAGAACCCATATGCAGGAATTCATAAAATTAACGGGAATGGTTTTGAAGACGGTGCCTATCGGGGAATACGATAGGCGCGTCGTTCTTCTGACGAAAGAAAGGGGAAAGGTATCCGCCTTTGCCAAGGGAGCGAGGAAACCGGGAAGCCGCTTTTCGGCTGCGGCTTCCCCTTTTTCCTTTGGGGAATTTAAGCTGTACGAGGGCAGAAGTTCCTATAACATTATGGAGGCGGATATTTCCAATTATTTTGAAGGGCTTCGGGAGGATTATGAGGGGGCATGTTACGGCATGTATTTCCTGGATGTCATGGACTACTACACGAGGGAAAACAACGACGAGGTGCAGATGTTAAAACTGCTATATCAGTCCCTGCGGGCGCTGCAGCTTCCCAGCCTGCCGGACGAACTGGTGCGGTATGTCTTTGAGATAAAGGCGCTGGTCTTAAACGGCGAATATCCGGGGCTGCCGGAAGGCAGACAGTATTTGGAGTCCACGGTGTACGCGGCAAATTACATAGCAGGAAGCCCGGTGGAGAAATTGTATACGTTTACGGTTACGCAGGAAGTGCTTGCGGAACTTAAGGGAATTGCAGGCGGACTGCGGAAACGGTTTGTGGACAGGGAGTTTAAGAGCCTTGGGGTTTTGGAAGGGATGGTTGGAGGGGAGTTCGTATAAAATTGATTTTCGTGGAAATGGAGGCGGATTGGTTTTCATTTTTGGGTTTCCGGTGTATAATGAGAAGAGTGGGTGAGGGAAAACAGTGGGAAGAAAAGAGGAAATAGGGATGGATTTCAGGAAGGTTTCTATCGGGGAATTGCTGCTTGATCCGAATAATTACAGGCTTCGGGGAGCGGAGAACTATAAGTATGTGGAAGATAAAAATATAAATAACGTAATGGTCCAAAAACGCGTATTAAAAATGCTCCGGGGGGATAACTCCGCTAACATAAAGGATTTACTGGATAGTTTTAAGGAAAACGGATATCTGAAAATCGATAATATTATTGTTAAAAATTTGGGGAAAGAAAATGAATATGTGGTAGTGGAAGGAAACCGGCGTGTCGCAGCGCTGAAAACGTTAAAAGAACTGTATGACGATGGAATGGATATCGGAAATTTGGATCCCGGTATTTTTGACGGCATGGATGTTGTTTTGTACGATGTCAGCGATAAAGAATATGAAATTATCATGGGGCTGCGTCATGTCAGCGGAATAAAAGAGTGGGGGGATTATGAACAGGCGGAACTGATTGCAAATTTGGCAAGAAATCATAAAATGAGTTTGAGGGAAATTGCAAATAGTTTAGGGATTTCTGCTCTAATGGTAAAAAAGCGGTTGAATACGTATTATGCTTTGGAAATATTCAGGAATGACCAGGATTATGGGTGGGCTTTTGCCCCGAATAAACTATCGTCCATTTTTTATGAAATCATGGGGAAAGGTGTTATCCGGGATCAATGGCTGGGTTGGGATGAGGAATTAAATTCTTTTACCAATAAGAAGAATATGAGGAGACTTTTTTCCTGGCTGGTTCCCAACGAGGCAGATGACGGGAAACTATTGGAGCCTATTATTACGAAACGGGACGAAATCAGAGTCTTGGCGAAGATCATTATGGATGAAGAAGCCTTGGTAAAATTGGAAGAAAGCAGAAGCGTAGCGGTTGCATTGGAAGAAAGCGGCGTTTATTTAAAGGAAGGTTTAAAGGACAGCTTAAAACAAATCATTAAGTTGCTAAATAAGCTCAATTTAGGGGCCTTAACGGAGCTTACGAAAGAAGATAAACAAACCGTAAAGGAAATGCTGGGAAAACTGGAAAACCAAAGCGGATTGATCAACAAACTGATTGAGTAGGTAAATAAGGAGATACAAAGGATGTATGGGATACTTTTATGAAGAAGAAAAGAAATTCAGGGAAGTAATGGAAAAACTGATTCTTTATTCGGACAGAATCGATAATGTATATGGATTGTATGAAGAAGTGTATGGCAAAGAGTATGGGGATGGAGAGAGTGGAAGGGAAATTGAAGAACTAGCAGAAAAAATTTCATTATTTTTTGAAAATGTCAAAGAAAAATATAATTATTGTTTGTTGGAAATGGATACGGATACCCTAATCTATAAAGTAGACGACCATTATAAAAACGATATGATGAATCTGACAAAAGTAATTGAGCAAATTACGGCGGATGATTTTGAAAAAATGTGCGCTTTGTTTTTGAAAGAAATAGTAAAATGCGAATCAGTGAATGCAACACAGCGCTCCCATGACCAGGGGATTGATTTTGTCGGATATAAAAAGTATATACGGTGTCTGACAACGGAAGAACAAAATAAAAATTTACTGTATGTAATCGGACAGGCAAAACATTATAAAGACACATGCGTGGATACAAAGGAAATACGGGAATTGGCAGGGGCTGTTTATCTGCTTAGAACAAATGATTTTGCAAAAAAACGGAATGGTAAAAGTGAGAAAGTGATATACAGCAATTTAAATATTGATGCATTTACACCTATTGTTCCCTGCTTTATAACGTCTAATTATTTTTCGGACTATGCATATGTTTTGTGTCGGAATGCAGCCATTATTGCCATTGACCGGTTAAGCCTTATTCTGAATTTTTTGTTTTCCAATAAATTTAATGCGATGAGTCAAAAAGAAATCATGGAAGAAATACAGAGCATAGAGAGAATAAAGTAAAAAACTTTAGAAGAAGCATGAAAGAACGGTATTGGAAATTAAGTTTAAAGGGCATCTGTCCATTCTAAAACATACGGCTCTGCATCAGTGAAAATAAAAGGAAACGTCAAAAGATAAAGTCGAAAAAATAAAGCAATCCCTGTTAAAATAATTTCATATTGAAAAACCAATCTAAGTCGGCTATAATAATGTGAATGCATAAAAATATAAAAGAATAAAAAATACGGAATCCACGGAATCCAAAAAAAAGAGAACGGAAAACAAAAAAACAGGTTCGGAGGGCGGAAGCAATGCGTAAAACAAAAACAGCGGCGGTCATGATACTTTTAGCGGGACTGTTCCTGTGGGGCTGCGGGGATAACCAGTCAGGGGACGGGGATATGGAAGTGGAAGCGGCAGAGAATCTTTCCGCCCAGGTGGAAGTGCTAAAGGACGGCAGCATTACCGAAACGCTGGTGGAGGATTTTGCGGAGGCATATTACGATGAGGAAAGCCTGCGGAACATGATACTTGCCGAGGTGGCGGAGTTTAATAAGAGTCACGGGGATGCATCGGTTTCCGTGGATAGGCTGGAGCGGGAAGACGGCGCGGTGACGGCACAGCTCACGTACCCTTCCGCCGAAATTTATTCCCAGTACAATACCGACGACTATAACGAAAAGAAACTGTTTTGCGGAACCGTGAAGGACGCATATGACGCAGGGTACCCGTTGGATGTATCCATGCAGGATACTAAGGGTGAAAATACCATCGGGAAGCAGGAACTTTTGGAAATGGGAGAGCAGTATATCCTGATTTCCGACTCGCCCATGAGGGTGAAAGTGCCCGGTAAGATACAGTATGCCAGCGGCAATGTATCGGTGGACGGTAAGGGCTGGGCGCTTTGTTCCGGCGACGGGGAAAATACCGGAATGTATTATATTGTATATCAGTAAATGGATTCAATAACCCGCTGCCCGCGGGAATCAAAGATAAAAGGAGCATGTTTATTATGGAAAAAACGATGGAAAAAATTGTAGCGTTGGCGAAATCGAGGGGATTTGTATATCCCGGTTCGGAGATTTACGGGGGACTGGCGAATACGTGGGATTTCGGCAATTTGGGCGTGGAGCTGAAAAATAACATCAAAAAAGCATGGTGGCAGAAATTCGTAATGGAAAGCCCTTATAACGTGGGCGTGGACTGCGCGATTCTGATGAACCCCCAGACATGGGTGGCATCCGGGCATCTCGGCAGCTTTTCCGACCCGCTGATGGACTGTAAGGAATGCCATGAGCGTTTCCGTGCGGACCAGATGATTGAAAAATATGCGGAGGAAAAGGGCATGACGTTAGACGGCTCCGTGGACGGCTGGAGCCAGGAGCAGATGAAGGCTTTCATTGAGGAACACCAGGTTCCCTGTCCTACCTGCGGCAAACATAATTTTACCGATATCCGTCAGTTTAACCTGATGTTTAAAACTTTCCAGGGCGTGACGGAGGATGCCAAGAATACGGTGTACTTAAGGCCCGAAACCGCACAGGGCATATTCGTGAATTTTAAGAACGTACAGAGGACTTCGAGGAAAAAAATTCCTTTCGGCATCTGTCAGGTGGGAAAATCCTTCCGTAACGAGATTACGCCGGGGAATTTTATCTTCCGCGTCCGCGAGTTTGAACAGATGGAAATGGAATTTTTCTGTGAGCCGGATACGGATTTGGAGTGGTTTGCCTACTGGAAAAAATATTGCATTGATTTCTTAAAGAGCCTTGGCATGAAAGAGGAGGAAATGCGGGTGCGCGACCACGATCCGGAAGAACTGTCCTTCTATTCCAAGGCGACCACGGATATTGAGTTCCTGTTCCCCTTCGGCTGGGGAGAACTGTGGGGCATTGCGGACCGGACGGATTACGACCTGACCCAGCACCAGAATGTTTCCAAACAGGATATGAGCTATTTTGACGACGAGAAGCAGCGGAAATACATTCCTTACGTCATCGAGCCTTCGCTTGGCGTGGAAAGGCTGTTTTTGGCAGTCCTCTGCGGCGCTTATGACGAGGAAGAAATCGGCGAAGGGGATATGCGTACCGTACTTCATTTCCATCCGGCGTTAGCCCCGGTGAAAATCGGCGTGCTTCCGCTGTCCAAGAAGTTAAATGAAGGTGCGGAGAAGATATTTGCCAGTCTGTCTAAGAAGTACAACTGCGAATTTGACGACAGGGGGAATATCGGCAAAAGGTACCGCAGGCAGGACGAAATCGGTACGCCTTTCTGCGTGACTTATGATTTTGATTCCGAGACGGATGGCTGCGTGACCGTGCGGTTCCGTGATTCCATGGAACAGGAGAGGGTTGCCATCGATGCTTTGGACGCATATTTTGCGGATAAATTCAGTTTTTAAGGGTATAAACCCACGGGATGCAATCCCGTATATGGACAGAAGGATGATAGGAAGGATTCGTGATCAGGATGAAACAGTATGGAGTAAACGAATTAAGGAAAATGTTTTTGGAGTTTTTTGAAAGCAAGGGGCATTTGGCGATGAAAAGTTTTTCGCTGGTACCTCACAACGACAACAGCCTGCTCTTGATTAACTCCGGCATGGCGCCGTTAAAGCCGTATTTTACCGGACAGGAAATCCCGCCGAGGAAACGGGTGACGACCTGCCAGAAATGCATCCGTACGGGAGACATTGAAAATATCGGAAAAACCGCCCGCCACGGCACGTTTTTTGAAATGCTGGGGAACTTTTCCTTCGGCGATTATTTTAAACAGGAAGCAATCAGTTGGAGCTGGGAGTTTCTGACCAAGGTAGTCGGACTTGACCCCGAAAGGCTGTATCCTTCGGTTTATGAGGAGGATGACGAGGCGTTTGAAATATGGAACAAGGAAATCGGCATTGCACCGGAGCGCATTTTCCGTTTCGGGAAGGAAGATAACTTTTGGGAGCACGGTTCCGGTCCCTGCGGTCCCTGCTCGGAAATTTATTATGACCGGGGGGAGAAATACGGCTGCGGCAAACCGGACTGTACGGTAGGCTGTGACTGCGACCGCTATATCGAAGTGTGGAACAATGTGTTCACCCAGTTTGACAACGACGGAAAGGGCAATTATTCCGAGCTGGAGCAGAAGAATATCGATACCGGCATGGGGCTGGAGCGGCTGGCAACGGTGGTGCAGGATGTGGATTCCATTTTTGACGTGGATACCATTCAGGCGCTGCGCAGCCGTGTCTGCGGGCTTGCCGGAAAGGAATACAAGCAGAAATATGAATGGGACGTTTCCATCCGTATCGTAACGGACCATATCCGTTCCGCCACGTTCATGATTTCCGACGGCATCATGCCCTCCAACGAAGGGCGGGGCTATGTGCTGCGGCGCATTATCCGCCGGGCGGCAAGACACGGAAGGCTGCTTGGCATTGAGGGGCAGTTCCTTGCCAACCTGGGCAATACGGTGATTGAGGGCAGTAAGGACGGTTATCCGGAGCTGGAGGAAAAGAAAGACTTTATTTTCAATGTGCTGACGCAGGAGGAGAGCAAGTTTAACCGTACCATCGACCAGGGGCTTGCCATCCTTGCGGAGATGGAAGCGGCCATGGAAAAAGAAGGGAAGAAAGAGCTTGCCGGTGCGGATGCCTTTAAACTGTATGATACTTACGGCTTCCCCATCGACCTGACCATGGAAATCTTAGGGGAAAAGGGCTTCGCGGTGGATGAGGACGGTTTTGCCAAAGCCATGGAGGAACAGAAAGTAAAAGCGCGTTCCGCCCGTAAGACGACCAACTACATGGGGGCTGACGTGACGGTTTACGAGTCCATCGATCCAAGTATCACGACCGAATTTGTGGGTTATGACCGTTTGGAGCATACATCCAAAATTACGGTGCTGACCACGGAAACGGAACTGGCGGAAGCGTTGACCGACGGGGAGACGGGAACCGTAATCGTGGAGGAAACGCCTTTCTATGCCACCATGGGCGGCCAGTGCGGCGATCGCGGCGTGATTACCGCGCCGGACGGTATTTTTGAGGTCATGGATACCGTGAAACTGCTTGGCGGCAAGGTGGGACATATCGGTAAAGTGACAAAGGGAATGTTAAAAAAAGGGGACACCGTGACGCTTTCGGTGGATGCCGAAAGGCGGAACGACACATGCAGGAACCACAGTGCCACCCATTTGCTGCAAAAAGCCCTGCGGACGGTGCTCGGTACCCATGTGGAACAGGCGGGCTCCTATGTGGACGGCGAAAGGCTGCGTTTTGACTTCAGCCATTTTTCCGCAATGACAAAGGAAGAAATCGCGCGGGCAGAGGAAATCGTGCGGGAGCAGATTGCCCGGTCACTGCCCGTGGAAACGAGTATTATGTCCATTGAGGATGCGAAGAAAAGCGGCGCCATGGCATTGTTCGGTGAGAAATACGGCGAAACGGTGCGCGTGGTGAAGATGGGCGGTTTTTCCACCGAGCTTTGCGGCGGTACCCATGTGGCAGATACAGGTGCGATTTCCGCCTTTAAGATTCTTTCCGAAAGCGGTGTGGCGGCAGGGGTCAGGAGGATTGAAGCACTGACCGGAAACGGTGTGTTCCGCTATTATGAAGAATTGGAACAGACCCTGGCAGATGCAGCCAAAACGGTGAAAGCAACCCCTGCCGGGCTGGTGGAGCGGCTGGAACACTTGATGGCGGAGATAAAGGCGCTCCAGGGTGAAAATGAGTCCTTAAAGAGCAAAGCGGCGAAGGAAGCCCTGGGGGACGTCATGGACCAGGTGCAGGATGTAAAAGGCGTGAAACTGCTGGCGGTAAAAGTGTCCGGTGTGGATATGAACGGCCTGCGGGATTTGGGCGACCAGTTAAAGGCGAAACTGGGTGAGGGCGTGATTGTCTTAGTGTCGGATGCGGACGGCAGGGTGAACCTGGTATCCATGGCAACGGAAGCAGCCATGGCAAAAGGCGCCCATGCGGGCAACCTGTTGAAAGGCATCGCATCGTTTGTTGGAGGAGGCGGCGGCGGACGCCCCAACATGGCGCAGGCAGGCGGAAAGAATCCGGCAGGCATGGATGCTGCCATTGCGGAGGCAAAAAAGGTGCTGGAAGGGCAGATTCCGTAACGGAAATGAAAAATAAATAAAAAATATAAAAAATGGGTTGACTGTGCATAAAAATGTGATATAATAATTAAAGTGCATGATAGTTCGTGAGTCCTTTTTATGTACAAAAATAGAATAAACCCAATCAGTCGAGTTGCTTGGAGGGACTGAAGGGAGGTCAGGTGCAGGATGTCAAATGTTGTCGTAAAAGAGAACGAAACTTTGGATAGTGCTTTGCGTCGCTTCAAAAGAAGCTGTGCAAAAGCTGGTATTCAGCAGGAGATTCGTAAGAGAGAGCATTACGAAAAACCCAGCGTAAAGCGCAAAAAGAAATCCGAAGCAGCAAGAAAACGCAAATATAATTAATAATTATGTGAATGACAAGTCCCTGATAAACCGTCAGGGATTTTGTTGTATACATAAGGGCTTTGGGGAAAAGGTCAGCGAAAGCCGGCGGGTGTTTGGCACGTTGGGCAAGGGAGGGCTTTTTTCTTATTTGGCTGCACGGAGCTGCAGGGGGGAGAAGATTATGTGGACGAAAGAAGTTTTCGGGACGGATGTCTATCATCTTGTTTCTGCATTTATCATTTACAGCATCATGGGATGGCTGGTGGAATCCATATATATGTCGTTTTGTAATCATAAGCTGACAAACCGTGGGTTTGCCAGAAGCCCGTTCTGCCCGATTTACGGTTTTGGCGCGGTCATCGGGTATTTGGTGCTGCATCCTTTGGAAAAAGATGTGTTTAAGCTCTATTTGGTCGGGGCGGTTTTGGCCACGTTATTTGAATTCCTCGTTGGAAAGCTGATGCTGCGCCTGTTTGGCGAGGTTTGGTGGGATTATAACGACAAACCCTGTAATTATAAGGGAATTGTCTGTTTGGAGAGCACGGTGGCGTGGGGTTTTTATGCGGTCATAATTATCCTGTTTCTCCATTCGAGGGTGATGGCGTTTATCGACCGCTGGAGCTTTTCTTTAGGGAGTAAATTCTGCTGTGTGGTTTTGGCGGTGGTGACGGTGGACTACGTCATCCAGTTAATGAATGCCTTCCATATCGATATCAGGGAAAAGAAGGAAAAACTGATGGACCGGTATGAAAATTTTAAGGCAAGGTGGTATTAACGCATCCTGTACGGAGCGGGAAACATGGGATGCCGGTTATGGGCGTTGCGTGATAAATATGGGAAATTCTGCGGAAAAACGGTTCTACACGGAGCCGTTTTTTTATATTTATAATAGTAGAATACATATTTGGGAGCGTTGAGTGTGAAAAGATTGGTGAGAACTGCAGTTTGCTTTGCATTCAGTATCGGCCTGATGCTGGCGCAGGTACAGTATGCGCAGGCGGTGCCGGAGGTGTCCGCGCCTTCTTACATCGTGGTGGAGGCATCCACGGGGCAGCTTGTATGTGAAAAGGATGCGGATGTAAGGAGGAGTCCGGCAAGCATTACGAAGATTATGACCCTGCTGCTTATTTTTGACCAGTTGGATACGGGCAGGATTCATTTGGAGGACGACGTGATTACCAGCGCCCATGCCAAATCCATGGGTGGGTCGCAGGTTTTTCTGGAGGAAGGGGAAGTACAGACTTTGGATACCATGATAAAATGCATTGCCGTGTCGTCCGGCAACGATGCCTGCGTGGCGGTGGCGGAATACATCGCGGGAAGCGAGGAGGAATTTGTGGCAATGATGAACCAAAGAGCCGAGGACCTGCGGATGGATAATACCCATTTCGTGGACTGCTGCGGGCTGACGGATTCCGATGAACATTATACTACGGCGAGGGATGTGGCAGTCATGTCCCGGGAACTGGTGACGAAGCATCCGGAAGTTTATAATTATACGAAGATATGGATGGAGGACATAACCCATGTGACGAGACAGGGAACCACCACGTTTACCCTGTCCAGTACCAATAAGCTGTTGAAACAGTACGAATGGGCGACCGGGCTGAAAACCGGTTCCACCAGCAAGGCAAAATACTGTCTGTCCGCCACGGCGAGCAAGGACGGTATTGATTTAATTGCCGTGGTGATGGGGGCGCCGGACAATAAAGTGCGTTTCCAGGATGCCGTGGCGCTCCTGAATTTCGGATACAGCGTGAGCAACGTATACGTGGACGAAAACAAGGAATCCCTTCCCTCCCTTACCGTGAAAGGAGGCGTGGAAGATGAAGTAAATCTGAGCTTTGCGGGAGAATTCCGTTATTTGGACACCAAGGGGAGCAATTTGTCCCAAATAGAAGAAACCATCACCCTGCCGGAAATGGTGGAAGCGCCGGTGGCGGAAGGGCAGGCGGTGGGCGAGGCAGTCTACCGGCTGGACGGACAGCGGATTGGGGGCGTATCCATCGTGGCGGCAAAGGCCGTGGAGAAGGCGGGATACCGTGATTATGTGGTGAAACTGGTGCGATTGTTTTTGCTTTAGGAGGAGCGGTGTACGGATTTTGTTGAAAAGAAAACTGAATTTGGGTATAATAAGATACTGTAAATAAGCATAAAACAAAAAACCTAAAGTGAAAGGACAGGAACCATGTCAATCAGACACCCCTTTATTCTCTCCATACCGCCTGCCGCGCTGTTTTTCTTTTTTGCGATGGCGGCGGTAAGGGACAGCCGCCGTTTTGTGGTGGCAAAATACCGCATCACATCACCGAAATTACGGAAAAAATGCCGGATTGTCATGCTGTCGGATCTCCATAACAAAGAGTACGGTGCCGGCAACGGGCGTCTTTTACAGGCGGTAAGGGAACAGGAACCGGATTTGGTTTTGGTTGCGGGGGATATGGTGACGGCAAACGGGGAGAAGACAAGGATACAGGAACCTCTTGCTTTCCTGCGCCGCCTTGCCGCGGAATATCCGGTCTATTACGGCAACGGCAACCATGAATACCGGATAAAGGTATACCGGGAAGACTATGGGGACATTTACGATACTTATGCGAGGGAATTAAGAAAAAGCGGGGTACGTCTGTTGGAAAACGGACGCGTTTACCTGCCGGAATATCATATGGAAATCTGCGGTTTGGAAATAGGACGCCGTTATTATAAAAGGCTGCGCCGGACGTCCATGGACAGGCAGTACATGGAGAAGCTGCTGGGGAAGGCAGACAAAGACTGCATGGAACTCCTGATTGCCCATAATCCCGACTATTTTAAGCAGTATGCCGCATGGGGGGCGGATCTTACGTTGTCGGGACATGTACACGGCGGCGTCATGCGGCTTCCGTTGCTTGGCGGCGTTATTTCCCCGTCCGTCCGTATTTTCCCGAAATATGACGGCGGTCTGTATGAAGAATCCGGCCGCCGCATGATTCTTGGCAGGGGGCTTGGAATGCATACCATTCCCATAAGGATATTCAATCCGGGGGAACTGGTGGTAGTGGATTGCGAGACGTGTGCCATCCCCTGAAGTATGAAAGTATGGATATAAAAATAATGTCTTGAAAATCCAGGCATTTTTATATAAAATAGGAAATGCAGTCCAAAACACACAGGACGCCGGAAAGGAAAAGCGCCATGGCAATTCCCGTAAAACTGGAAGTGTTTGAAGGTCCCCTGGACCTTTTGCTTCATTTGATAGAAAAAAACAAAATAGACATTTATGACATTCCCATTGTGGAAATTACGGAGCAGTACCTCGCCTATATCCGTCAAATGGAAACGGAGGACATGAACGTGGTGAGCGAGTTCCTCGTTATGGCGGCGACCCTAATCGACATTAAGTGCCGCATGCTCCTTCCGAAAGAAATCAACGAAGAAGGGGAGGAAGAAGACCCGCGTGCGGAACTGGTACAGAAGCTGTTAGAATACAAAATGTACAAGTATATGTCCTTTGAACTGCGGGACAGGCAGGTGGATGCCGCAAGAACCCTGTACCGGGAACAGCTCCTTCCGAAAGAGGTAGCGGATTACCGTCAGCCCATAGACTACGAATCCCTCCTCGCCGATGTGAATTTAAACAAGCTGCATGAAATGTTCCGGTTCATGATGAAGCGCCAGAAGGATAAAATCGATCCCGTGAGAAGTACATTCGGCAATATTGAAAAGGACGAAGTGGACATGGACTTAAAAACCGTTTATGTGGAGCAGTATGTGCGCAGCCACGGACGGTTCAGTTTCCGCCAGCTTTTGGAAAAACAGCACAGTAAAATGGAGATTATCGTTACTTTTCTTGTTATTTTGGAAATGATGAAAACAGGGCTTATCGATATCGAGCAGGACGGCATATGCAGCGATATTATGATTACGTCAAAGCACAGGGCGGAGACGGCATAGAAACAGGGGGCGGAAACGTGGAGAGGAAGCAGGCGGAAGCGGTCATGGAAGCCATTTTATTTACCATGGGGGATTCGGTGGAAGTGGCAAGGCTGGCAGAAGTAATAGGGGAAGACGTGGCACAGACGAGGGAAATCCTTGCAGGCATGAAAACCCGTTACGGGAAAAAGGACAGGGGAATTATGCTGATTGAACTGGAAGATGCGGTACAACTGTGTACCAAGCCGGAGATGTACGAGCATTTGATTCAGATTGCCAAGACACCGAGGAAATTCGTGCTGACGGATACCTTGATGGAAACCCTCTCCATCATTGCGTATAAACAGCCCATCACCAAGCTGGAAATCGGGAAAATCAGGGGAGTGAGCTGTGACCATGCAGTGAACCGTCTGGTGGAATTCGGTTTGGTCTGCGAGGTAGGCAGGATGGATGCGCCCGGACGTCCGTTGCTGTTCGGGACCACGGAGGAGTTTCTAAGGAGCTTCGGCGTGAAATCCTTGGAAGAACTGCCGGAGCTAAGCGCAGTCCAGATGGAAGAATTTAAACAGCAGGCGGAATCGGAAGTCCAGCTTCAGTTGGATATCTGACCTCCAATCCCGTTTCCCATGCCCGTCAAACGGCTTCTGTCCGTGTATTCCTCCACCATTTATCCCATTCTTTTTCTAATTTATCCGGTTCCTTCATATAATGGAATAAATGACAAGCGGGAGCCGCCGGGAAAAACCGGGGGATACCGGAGGGCAAGAAGGAATCGGAAATGATGGATGGAAAAATCGGAAGGAAGACAGGAAGGAAAACAGGGAGGAAGGAAAAAAAGTACAAGGTAAATACAGCCGGCGTCTGCATGGCATGTTTTATCCTGTTTTTCGCATGGATGGAAAAACAGCCGGTTGCGGTACAGGCATGGAAGGAAGCGGTGCAAGCGGAAGCTGGGGACGGGAATGAAACCGGTACAAACTTGCAGCTCTACGCCCATTCTGCAGTCCTTATGGATGCGGATTCCGGGCGTATTTTATATGGGAAAAACGAAACGGAGAAGCTGCCCATGGCGAGCACCACCAAAATCATGACCTGCATTCTTGCGCTGGAAAACGGGAACCCGGACGATATCGTTACGGTTTCCGCCTATGCCGCGGCGCAGCCAAAGGTACACCTTGGCATGTACGAAGGGCAGGAATTCCGGCTGGGGGACCTGCTCTATTCCCTGATGTTGGAGTCCCATAACGATGCGGCGGTGGCAATTGCGGAACATGTCGGGGGGAGCGTGGAGGAGTTTGCCGCCATGATGAATCAGAAGGCAAAGGAAATCGGCTGCCGGGATACGTTCTTTATCACGCCAAACGGTTTGGATGCTTCGGTGAATGAAAAGGAGGGCGGACAGAAAGTACATTCCACCACGGCGGCGGATTTGGCGCGCATTATGAAATACTGCATCGGGGAATCGGAAAAAAGCGGGGAGTTTTTGGAAGTGACCCGTACCCAGAGCCATTTCTTTACGGATGCGGAAGGGAAGGGCAGCTATTCCTGCAACAACCACAACGCTTTCCTGACCATGATGGACGGGGCGCTTTCGGGAAAAACAGGATTTACCAACAACGCCGGATACTGTTATGTGGGGGCGTTAAAAAGGGACGGGAAGACCTTTGTGGTGGCGCTGCTTGCCTGTGGCTGGCCGAACCATAAAAGCTATAAATGGAGTGATACGAAACAGCTTATGAATTACGGGCTTGAAAATTACGAATACCGGAACGTGTATGAGGAAGCGCCGCTGACCCCTCTTTTGGTGGAGGGCGGTGTGCCGGAAAGCGGAAAACCCTACGACGCCGCATACCTGCCCCTGGAGGTGTCGGAAACGGGGGACGGGGAACTGAACGTCCTGTTAAGGGACGGGGAAAACGTGGAGCGGAATGTCCTGCTGCCGGAGAAACTTACGGCGCCCGTAGAAAAAGGAACGCGGGTCGGGGCGGTGAATTATTACCTGGACGGAGAACTTTTGCGGGAATATCCGGTACGGACGGCAGGAGGAACGGAAAAAATGGATTTCCCCTGGATGGTACGCTATCTGTGGATGTGCTATTCCCTGTGACGGACAGGATACCGTAAAAGTATTAAGATTTTATACAGAAGTTAAAAAAAAAAAAAATTTCTATGCTATTTCCATCTTTTATGGTATACTACTATGGTATGATTACGTTTTGATTTATTTAATATAAAATGGAGGGCTGAAAAATGAGTACTACTTCACAAGCGAGTCAAAGAATCAATGCTTTACTCGATGAAAACAGTTTCGTTGAAATCGGAGCGCTCGTAACAGCAAGGGCGACGGATTTCAACCTGAAACAGACAGAAACTCCTTCTGACGGTGTAATCACCGGTTATGGAGTCATCGACGGCAATCTTGTGTATGTTTATAGTCAGGATGCTTCCGTATTAAACGGAACCATCGGTGAAATGCATGCGAAAAAGATTGCAAACCTCTATGATTTGGCGATGAAAACAGGGGCTCCCGTAATCGGGCTGATCGATTCCGCGGGACTCAGGCTGCAGGAAGCTACCGATGCCTTGAACGGTTTCGGCGGCATTTACTTAAAACAGGTGGATGCTTCCGGCGTGATTCCGCAGATTACCGCCATTTTCGGGACCTGCGGCGGAGGGCTTGCGGTAGTTCCCACATTGACGGATTTTACTTTTATGGAAGAAAAGAAAGCGAAACTGTTCGTGAATTCCCCGAATGCCATCGACGGAAACGAAGTATCCAAATGCGATACGGCTTCCGCTGCATTCCAAAGCGAAGAAGCGGGCATTGTGGACGTGGTTGCTGGGGAAGCGGATGTGCTTGCACAGATTCGTGAACTGGTTTCCATGCTTCCGGCAAATAATGAGGATACCATGGCGTACGAGGAATGTGCGGATGATTTAAACCGTGTATGCGAAGGGTTGGAGAATTGTGCGGGGGATACTTCCATTGCGCTTTCCCAGATTTCCGACAACGGGGTATTCTTTGAGACAAAGAGGAATTACGCAAAAGACATGGTGACAGGTTTCATCAAGTTAAACGGCGCTACGGTAGGCGCGGTTGCCAACCGTACCGAAGTGTATGGGGAAGACGGAAAAGCAGCGGACAAGTTTGAAGCCGTGCTTTCCCCGGAAGGCTGTGAAAAAGCGGCGGATTTCATTGGTTTCTGCGATGCTTTTGACATTCCGGTATTGTCTTTGACCAACGTAAAAGGTTATGCGTCCACTAAATGTGCGGAGAAGAAAATGGCGAAGGCAGCAGCGCGTCTTACATACGCTTTTGCAAATGCCACCGTTCCGAAGGTGAATGTCATAACGTTAAAAGCAATGGGAAGCGCTTATGTAGCCATGAACTCCAAGGCAATCGGCGCGGATATTACCATGGCTTGGCCGGATGCCGAAATCGGTACGATGGATGCCAAACTGGCGGCTAAGATTATCTGTGACGGAAAGGGTGCGGAAGCCATTGATGAGTGTGCCAAAGAATATGCGGCGCTCCAGACCAGTGCGGTAAGCGCGGCAAAGAGAGGATATGTGGATCAGATCGTGGCACCGGAAGACACGAGGAAATATGTAATCGGTGCGTTTGAAATGTTATATACAAAGCACGAAGAACGTCCGGCGAAAAAACACGGTACAGTTTAGAAAGGATGTTACTTAATATGAAAAAATGGTTATTAGTATTAGGTATGATTACCTGTATCTTCGGTGTGAGCGCATGCGGAAGCGGGCAGAATGAGAATGTCAGGACGGACATTACGGAAGCCGAAGCGCTGGAGGCCGGCGAACAGATGGTCCAGCAGCTTATGATGAGCTGTTCCGCAGGATATGAGGAATACAGGGCACAGATGGAAAAGGAAGATCCTGTGTTTGCGGCGGCAGCCGGCAGTTGGGAAAGCGCCCAGGCTGATATGGGTAGTTATATCGGAATCTTGGAAAAGACGGCGAAGTTAAATGAAGACGGAGTGGTCATCCATGTAAAGGTGGACGGCTCCAACCATGATGCCGATGTGGAAATCCTGACGGATGATGCTTTGGAAGTAACCAGCATTACGACAAACGTAATATATTCCCAGGGGGAACTGATGGAGAAGGCGGCGTTAAATACGCTTCTCGGAATGGGAACCGTATTTGTAATCCTGATTCTCATCAGCCTGATTATTTCCTGCTTTAATTTTATTCCGAAGATTCAGGCTGCATTTACCAAACCGCAGCCGCAGGAAGAAAAGAAAGCGGAGCCGGTGGATAATACCATCGCGCAGATTGTGGAAAAAGAAGAATTATCCGATGACCTGGAATTGGTGGCAGTAATTGCGGCTGCTGTTGCGGCGAGCGAGGGCGCTGTTTCCACCGATGGTTTTGTTGTAAGATCGATTAGAAAAAGAAAATACTAGGAGGAAGTAAAAATGAAAAATTATACCATTACCGTAAATGGAAACGTATATGATGTAGTAGTAGAAGAAGG
>CAJUMD010000033.1 GCA_910587275.1 uncultured Kineothrix sp. | reverse complement strand
AATATTTTTTGATTATTTTTTTCAGAACTATATATTGTAGATTCCGACCATTCCAACCACAATTTATTCGGTCAGAAACATCAACGCCCCCGCTGCAGCCAACGCCTCCCCCATCGGAAAAAGCCAAACCATTCCATAAAAATTTACAGAACTCCTTTCAGGCCGACAATCCAGTTCGCAATATAATTCTTTTGGTATACATGGAAAAGGATGACGTTCTCTTTCGTCCAATCCATGACCTGATCCCCAAACCTTCCCATTGGGAGTCCTTCCATCACCATATACATAATCCAAAACAGAATCAATATCTCCAATGCCCCAGCCGCTCCACCGAACAGCCGGTTCACTATGCTAATAAGCGGCAGTTTGGCAAGAGTCTCCACCGATTTCATCACGACACTGACCAAACGGTAAAGGATGCCCGCAAAAACCAGCAATACGATGGATGCCACCAGGGTTTTCGTGTTTTTTTCCCAAATACTTGCCAAAAGCAGGAATACGACGGACAGCACGACAAGCGCCATAAACAGCGATACCACCCCGCCCACTTCTTTAACGAAGCCGCTTTTGAATCCTTTCAGGATTCCGCATATCATAAGTAAGATAAAAATGAGAACCAATACATTCACTTGTTTTCCCTCTATTTCATTTCCATTATCTGCATGGCATCCTGCGTCATCATAAGGAACCGGTTCCTCTTTTGGGTCGGCATGAATAAATACACGGTTTCGTCAAATTTTCCCGTAAAACGCTCCACCCCGTGTACATTATTAATGCTGTACTCTGTGCCACTGTATATAATATATTCGTCCCCATCGAAAATGATATTCGTATAGTCCATGTCAAAACCTTTGCTGTTTACCAGGCTTCCCGTCCCGTCATAGATATCCAGGCGGTATCTTCCGTTACCTTCCGTATTCAGGAATACCAGCCCCACATACTGGTCGCTGTAAAAAATGCCCTGTACTTTTTCATTCAGGAAATTTTCCGCCGCGCTTAAGGGTTTTTCATTCCCGGAAAAGAAGATGATACGGTCGTCCGACACCGCAAACACGGTATCACTGTTCATAAACCGTAAGAAAGGCACCACATTTCCCGGATAATCGTATCCGCTTACAAAACGGTCGGAAGACAGGTTCTGTCCGACTTCGCCGAAATTGTGGAAAGCGATGGAGGATTTCATGCTACCGCTGCCCACATAAAAATAAGATATGGCAAGCAGTTCCCCGCTCGGTGAAATACTGATGTCTATGGGATAACCCGTCTGCTCCATCGTTGTCTCGCTTTCCACCAGTTCATTTCCCGCCGCATCGTACAGATGAATCCTTGTTACCCGTGCATCATCCAAAATAACCGCCACGATGCCATTCGCCGAAACACGGAATCTGCGTATCGGAAGGTTCGTGGTAATCTCCCCCCGGTTTCCCGAAGCATCCATCACGTAAATAGTCCGCCCGTTATAGTCCCCGATTGCCACCACGGAACCGTTGATGTCTATCATCGGATTCTGCATTTCATACGTCTGGTTCCACAGCACGACACCTCTGCTGTCCATACAGTTGGCGCCATCCTTGCTGTAAGTAAGGATATTATTACCGAGCTGCAGGTAAGAAGATGCCGCCACCTTGGAAACCGGCGTGGAGCTTATGACGACGCCTTCCGAATATTCCCTGTTCTGCCAGCCCACAACCGCCATCGCCGCTACCGCAGCCACCAATACAATTCCAAGGACGAACCGGTAAAAAATGGTCAGTTTGTGTCCCCTGATTCTTTCTTTATAATTAATTCTGCGCCCCGTTCTCTCCCTTTTCCCTTTGGTTCGCAGATACTCCCTGACACTTGCCATCTTGTCTCCATTTCCGTACTGCCTGTCCCATGGACCGGCACTTTATCCGCATGATTTTTTTATTTTAACATACTTAAAGAACGGCTTCAATTCTTTTCACAAGGGTTTCCCAACTTCCCCATCCTTCCGCAAACGCCATGCGGGCTGCCACGGAATATTACGGATTGTCCATCAGCTCCCCCGCCAAAACCGCCGTTTGGATAAAGTCATTGAGCTTGTCAAAACCATTGACCGTCGTCACTGCTATCGCACAGAAGACAATAAAAATACACAAAACCGCCATCCGTATCCAAAGAAAGGGAGAACGCATCCTCTCCCTGTCCCCATCCGCCCTGCAAAGCGCCACCAATTCCGCCGGTGCACGACCTGACGCCATCCTCCGGTCCGCCGCTTCCATGCTTTCCGCTTCCTGCCATCCGGTACCTTCCGGCTGTTTCTTTTTCCCCGGCGTCTCCATGCCTCCTTCATCCGGCTGTCCGGAATCCGTCCGCATCTTCTTCCTGTTTTGGAGCCGTAGCTGCCTTTCGTAGCAGTCCCCCAAAAAATCCTTCATCTTCTCATCGGCATCGTAAAAAACATAATACCCCTCCAGCGTCCTCCCCTCTCCCCAATCGTCAAGGACAATGGCGCCGGTTTCGGGGTTTATGTATCCTAACCTGCCGTATTTTCCATGGAGCTTTTTTTCCGGTCGGTCTTGTCCCGTCTGGCGGTATATTCCGTATATCAGGTAGGCCCGTGTCTTGCCTTCCCTCTCTTTTCTTCCGTACAAAACGGTTTCCCCACCGGATTCCGTTTCTTCCTCACAAATCGTCAGGTATTGGAGTACATAATCTTCCACATAGACTTTTTCCGCCTGTCCCACCGTCCCGACCAGCCTGACCGCTTTTGGCAGAGCCATACCCATCCCTCCTTTCCGGTGCCACTATTATACCACCTGCGGAGGAAATGTTTTTATCGCAATGTGTCGAGACGGCCGCGCTTTTTTTCGACCCTACGGATTTTTCCTGCATCCGGCAGCGGACTTCTTATTCCGCTGTCCGGAACCGGTATACCGTAACAGTATCGTATGCCCGGTCCGGTCCGAATATTGCAGAAGGAAATCCCGGCTCGTTCGCCGTATCCGGATAATACTGAGTTTCCAGGCACAGTCCTGTCCTTTTTCCGTAAACCGCCCCGCCTTTTCCCGGTTCTTCCGTTTGGGAATTGCCGGCATAGAACTGTACGCCGGGCAAATCGGTATATGTTTCCATCACTCTGCCGCTTGACGGTTCTTCCACCGTGGCAATCAGGCGCAGTCTGCCTTCCCCGCCGTCCAGTACCCAGTTGTGGTCATAACCGCCTGCAAGTTTAAGCTGCCCAAAATCCGCATCGATTTCATCCCCGATTCTTTTCGGCGAAGTAAAATCCATGGGCGTTCCCGCAACGGGAGCGATTTCCCCGGTAGGAATGGAGCCTGCCACCACAGGCGTATAATTCGCCGCATGAAGGGTCAGAATATGATTGTAAATATTGCCTGCATCATGCCCTGCCAAATTAAAATAGCTATGGTTAGTCATATTAATAATGGTGCGTCTGTCACTGGTGGCATGGTAATGGATTTTCAATTCGTTTTCCCCGGTCAGGGTATAAGTCACCCGGACCTTCTTGTTGCCCGGAAACCCCATCTCCCCATCCGCGCCTTCCAGTTCAAACGTTACGCAGTCCGTTCCTTCCACTGCTTTCCAAACCCTCTTATGGTAACCGAGATCCGCATGACTGTGCAGGTTGTTCGGTCCGTCGTTCACATCCAATTGATACGTCACTCCGTCCAACGTAAACCGGGCATCCGCCACACGGTTAGCATTCGGTCCGATGGTCGCTCCGTAATTAGCGCCGTTTACATAGTATCCGTCCAAATTATCATAGCCCAGCACAACGTCTTCCGATCTCCCGTTTTTATCCGGCACAAATAAACGGACCAGAATCGCACCGTAATTGATAACCTGCGCCTTCATCCCTTTGCCGTTTTCCAAACTGTACAGGAAAATCTGCGTGCCGTCCTTCATGGTGTCAAATACCGTTTTTTCTATTTTTATGCCATCATTTTTAACATCTTCTTTGATGCCTTCCTTTATCCCGTTCCTTCTGTTTTCTTCCATGGTAATCCTCCCTATGCTTTACCTTTCCTACAGTTGTGTCCTGCCCTCCAATGCTCGCAGCAGGGTCACTTCATCGATATATTCCAAATCACCGCCCACGGGAACCCCGCTGGCGATTCTCGTCACCCGGATTCCCGTGGGCTTAATCAGTTTTCCGATGTACATTGCCGTAGTCTCACCCTCCAGGCTGGAGTTGGTAGCGATAATGACTTCCCCGATTTCCCCTTCCAACCGGGTCATCAGCTCTTTCAGCCGGATATCCCCCGGCCCTATTCCGAGCATGGGGGAAATGGCGCCATGCAGCACATGGTATACGCCGGTATATTTGCCGGTCTTTTCGTAAGCCGCAAGGTCACGGGTATTTTCCACCACCATAATCGTGCCGTGATCCCGCTTCTCATTGGCACAGACCGGACAAAGTTCCTGATCCGTAAGGGTGAAACATTCTTTGCAGTACCTGACATTCTCTTTCGCTTCCACGATGACTTTCGCCAGCCGTTCCACACGTTCTTTCGGCATGTTAATCAGGTGGAACGCCAATCTCTGCGCCGATTTTGCCCCAATTCCGGGAAGTCCCGCCAGTTCGTCTATCAATTTATTAATGTGTCCGCTGTATAAATCCATCAGAAGGGAAAGCCTCCTCCAAGACCCAGCCCCCCGGTCATTTTATTCATGATTTCGGCATTTGCCTCATCCGCTTTGCGGAGCGCTTCGCCTGCCGCCGCAACAATTAAATCTTCCAGCATCTCGATGTCTTCGGGGTCCACCACTTCCTCGGACAGTTTCACCCTCACGATTTCCTTCTTCCCCGTTACCGTCACTTCCACGGCGCCTCCGCCTGCCGCTGCCGTAAATTCCTTTGTTTCCATTTCCTTTTGGTTTTCTTCCATCTGACGCTGCATACGCTGTGCCTGCTTCATCAGATTATTCATGTTACCTGGCATACCGCCCGGAAATCCGCCTCTTTTTGCCATGATTCAATCCATCCTCCTATTGTTTGGCACGTGAAAACCGTGTCTGCATGTTTTCCTGCCTTTCCGTCATTCTTCCTCGATTTCGATTTCCATGTGAATGATATCACTTAAATCAATATAAGCCCCGTCATACTCCCTGCCGCTTTCCACGCTCTGAACCTCAATTTCCATCTCTTTCTGGGCAGATTCGGAAATCATACGCTTAAGCTGTTCCTTATTCTCCTGGTTTTTTAAGTAGTCGGAAGCCATTCCGTCCTCCACAACGATTACCAGTCTGCCGTCCGCACCCAAACTTAAACGTGCTCCCTTCATATAAGTTTTCATGGGCTGTGCCATATCCGCCACAATGGTATTCCAGCGCCCTGCCACCGCCCTTACATCCTCAGGCACTGCCTTTGGCAGTTCTGCCCTGCGCGGAACGGGCGGCTGGGATGCTCCCTGCACCGAACCGGACGATGCCCCTCCACTTCCCTGTGCCGGTACCGCCACTATGCCGTTTTCCAATTTTTTCTCCAAATCCCGCACACGACCGAGCAGGGACTGCGTATCAGTCTCCATGCCCGGCCTGCACAACTTAATCAATGCCACTTCAATTAATATCCTCTTTTGCGACGCATAACGGATGCGCCCGGAAAGTTCGGAGAAAATGCGGATATAACGGATTACGGTATCCATATCCGTCCTTTCCGCCTCTTCCCGCAGCCTTGCAAGGTTCTCCGTGGATACGCCGACGGCATCCTCAATACCGGAATCACCGTCCGAGCTTAACACCAAAAGGAGATTGCGCAGATACCATGTGAAATCGCTGACAAACTGGGAAAGTTCCCTTCCCTGGATGACCATTTCCTCCAAAAGCCCGATGCATCCCGTGACATCCGCCGCGAGCACCAGTTCAAACAGCCTGCCAAACACCGCCGTATCCACTGCGCCAAGCACATCCAACACCTTGTCATACGTCAGTTCTTCCCCGTAATGGAATGCAATGCACTGGTCCAGGAGGCTCAGGGCATCACGCATGGAGCCGTCCGCCGTCTTGGCGATATAGCGCAGCGCCTTTTCCTCCGCCGCGATGTCCTCCTTCTGCATCAGTTCCCGCAGGCGGTCCGCAATGGTGTCTATGGTAATCCGTTTAAAATCATACCGTTGGCACCGGGAGAGAATTGTCACCGGAATCTTATGCACTTCCGTCGTCGCCAGTATGAAAATCACATAAGACGGCGGTTCCTCCAATGTTTTTAACAGTGCGTTAAATGCCCCTATGGAAAGCATATGAACTTCATCTATGATATAAACCTTATATTTTCCCTCTGCAGGGGAATATGCCACTTCCTCCACGATTTCACGGATATTGTCCACACCGTTGTTGGAAGCGGCGTCAATCTCAATGACATTCATACTTGCGCCCGACGCAATCGCCCGGCAGAGCACACATTCCCCGCAGGGACTTCCTTCCGACGGGTTTTCACAGTTTACGGCTTTCGCAAACAATTTCGCTACCGAAGTTTTTCCCGTTCCCCGCGTCCCGCAGAAAAGATATGCGTGCCCGATACGCCCTGTTTTTATTTGGTTCCTTAATGTGGTTACAATATGTTCCTGTCCTTTTACGCTTTCAAAATCCTGCGGACGGAACTTCCGGTACAACGCTGTATAAGACATCACAAACCTCTTTCCAACCGTCAGTCACCGAAGCTGATGCCAAGCAGTTTTGCTTCCTTCACGATGCTGGCATCCGGGGCAACCATTTTCAGCTTGCCTGCCACTTCCTCCAACGGCACTTTCACGATTTCACGGTTTTTATACCCTACCATAAACCCGTATTCGCCTTTTAAAATCATCCTGCCTGCCTCAGAACCGAGCCTGCTGGCAAATACCCGGTCATACGGACACGGACTGCCGCCCCTTTGGGTATGTCCCGGTACCGTTACCCGGACGTCATGTCCCGTCTTCTCCTGAATCCGCTGTGCAATTTCGTAGGAAACGGAGGGGAACGTATAATTTTTCATCTTTTCTTTATATTCTTTCTTCGATAATTTCGCATCTTCCTTGGAGATGGCGCCTTCCGCCACGGCAAGAATGGTAAATTTGCTTCCGTTCCGGTCCCTTTCCTCTATCTTTTCGATGACCTTATCAATATCATACGGAATCTCCGGAATCAGGATGATGTCCGCACCTCCTGCCATTCCGGCATTCAGCGTCAGATAGCCGACTTTATGTCCCATGACTTCCACAATGAATACCCTGCCGTGGGAAGCCGCCGTGGTATGGATGCAGTCAATGGCATCCGTTGCGATGTTCACCGCGCTTTGGAAGCCGAACGTCATATCCGTTCCCCACAAATCATTATCTATCGTTTTAGGCAGCGTCACCACATTCAGACCCTCACTGCGCAGCAGGTTTGCCGTCTTGTGGGTTCCGTTTCCGCCAAGGATGACAAGGCAGTCCAAGCGGAGCTTATAGTAATTCTGTTTCATCGCTTCCACTTTGTCCAGCCCGTTTTCATCCGGCTCCCGGATGAGCTTAAACGGCGTCCTTGAGCTTCCGAGTATGGTACCGCCCTTTGTCAATACGCCGGAAAAATCATATCCTGTAAGCATACGGAAATTACCGTAAATCAGTCCCTTATAACCTTCCAGGAAACCGTAAATCTCCACGTCCTCCCCGCTGTTAAAAAGGCATTTTGCCACTCCGCGCATCGCCGCATTCAGTGCCTGACAGTCGCCGCCGCTGGTTAACATTCCTATTCTTTTCATTTGCCGCCCTCCTAAAACTATATTGGGCTTGGAACAAGCCCGTTTTCTTCTCTCCCATTCATTATATAATAATTTACTTTTTATCACAACCAAGTTTTACGATATCGTAAAATGAAAATTTTCTGCTTATTATGTCTTGCCAAAATCCAAAACATACGTTAAAATATACTCTGTCAGTTTTAAAATGGAGACGTATCGAAGTGGTCATAACGGGGCGCACTCGAAATGCGTTTGTCCTTCGGGGCACGAGGGTTCGAATCCCTCCGTCTCCGCGCACAAGCCGGGCGGGTTCTTAAAGAACCCGCCCGGCTTTATTGTTCTTAACCCAGTTTCAAAAATCCGTTACATCATCCCATCCTTAATCACATGATGGTCACGCAGCACCTTTTCCACTACGGTTCCCTTTACCACATGCAATACCGGTTTCTTCAATGCGTTTAACGGTCCCGGCAGTTCGATTTCCAACGGGGATTTACCGTCCATCAGCTTCACACTGCTTTCCAAAAGTTCGCGGATGTCATAGACGCTGCCCCATACTTCCGGCACGCCTCTGTCCACGCCCAGCAGCCCGTACACGGCTTCCATGGCGGTCCTGACCGAATATTCCGTGGTAAATACCGTATCCCGCGGCGTTTCCGCAAACTGTCCGAGGAATGCGAAATTCACACACCCGTCCGGAATCACGTCGGGACGGTCCCCTTTTGTTCTCGGCATAAAGAATGCCGTAATGTAAGGCATCATGGTAGGAACACACACGGCGCTGTTTTCCGCCAAATCCGGAATCTCATCTTCCGGCACCCCCAAATGGTACAGCCATTCTTCCGTAATCTCTTTACCGGTACATTCCTTCATCGGTTTCTTAATAAAATCACCGGGCACATCGGTAAACAGACCGTATACCCATACGCAAACCTTATCCTTATCCTGCCCCTTAAACTGCCCCTGGCGGTTAATGGTCCAGCTCAACAGCCAACCGGAATCCTGGCAGCTTACGATACCGCCCGTTACCACCCTTCCGCTCCTGGGGTCACGTTTGCAGATATTGGTAATATAGGGAAGAATCTTGTCATCCAATGTGGTAATGGTGGCGGATTCCCAGTTCGTCTTTGCCACATCGGAGCAGAATTTCTCCGGATGCCCGAATGCTTCATCCTGTTTGGCAATGTTTTTCCAAAGGCTCCAGCAGCCGCTGGTTCTCACTTCCGCATCCCCGTTGGGCGCATGGTTTTGGTCCCCGTATACCGTTCCTTCCGTACAGCTTCCGTTCGTTACGAATACAAGATCGTTTTCGGTGAGCGTAATCCCTTTTTCCACACCGTTTACTTTGCACTCGATGGCCTTCGCCACTTTCTTTCCTTCCCCGATTTCAAAAATGACGTTTGTCACCTCCGTACCGAATTGGAAATCAACCCCTGCCGCTTCCAGATACTTCTGCATCGGAAGGATTAAGGATTCATACTGATTGTACTTCGTGAATTTCAGGGCACTGAAATCCGGCAATCCGGCAATATGGTGGATAAACCTTTGGAAATACAGTTTCATTTCCAGGGCGCTGTGCCAGTTTTCAAAGGCAAACATGGTTCTCCAGTATAACCAAAACGTGGAATCAAACACTTCATCGTCAAAGACATCCTCTATGGTTTTATCATACAGGTCTTCATCTTTTGTCATAAACAGTTTCATAATTTCCATGCATCCTTTTTGGCTTAGGTTAAACTTACCGTCCGTATGGGCATCCTCCCCACGGTTTAGGGTGGCGCGGCACAGGGAATAATTCGGATCTTCCTTGTTCAGCCAGTAATATTCGTCCAGCACCGATACCCCCGGCGTCTCCAACGACGGGATACTGCGGAACAAATCCCACAGGCATTCAAAATGGTTTTCCATCTCGCGTCCGCCGCGCATCACATAGCCCCTCGTCGCGTCGTAGATGCCGTCGCAGGCTCCCCCTGCAATGTCCATGGCTTCCAAAATGTGGATATGGGGGCCTGGCATTTGCCCGTCCCTTAAAAGGAAACATGCTGCCGCCAGGGATGCCAGCCCGCTTCCCACAAGATAAGCATTTTTATCCTCCACGCCTTCCGGCTTCCTCGGTCTGGCGAACGCCTCATAGTTGCCGTTTGTATAATAAATTCCTTTGCTGTTTTTTTCATCTTTTCCTAATTCGGTATTACGGTATTCTTCGCGCCTGGCAGATTCTGCCGCCTTTTTTTCCATTTTCTTTCCATGGTTCTTTGCTGCGATTGCCGCCGCTCCGGCTCCTGCCGCGATTGCCGCCACACCGATTCCGATATTTTTCTTACTTGCCATAATGATATGCCACCTTTCTTTTCCTAATAACCCTTTCTGTATTTACGGGGTTTTTGTTTTTATGTTTCCTTTGTTCGTTCCATGTGACATATCATATCCTGTACAAGAATATTTTTCCATTTACAAAACGGGCGGAATGATAAAAAACTTATCATTCCGCCCGTTTTGATTAACTATTGTTTTGCTACCTGTTCAAAATTACGGATGGAGTTCTCGATATTTCCATAAAGCGCAATCCCCGTCTTCCGCACGATTTCCTTATAGTCATCCTTCATTCCCCGGTCAATCCAGTCAAGGATGATTCCCACAAAACCGTATTTATAAAACTCCGCAATAAATGCCCTGTCTTCCTCCTCCACATCCGTCCCCACGCATTTTTCCCCCACCACATCGGCAATCAGCCCGTAAGTTAGTTTATACAGGTAATTTTCTATTTTCTCTTTGCGGATGCAGCGGTATACGTTCAGGATAAAGGGCTTGCTCTCCAGGATGGCTTCAAATACCTGCCGCATCCCTTCCTGCCATGTGTCATATGTTTTTTTCCCCTGCAGCGCCTGTTTTCCATCCTCAATGCAGACCCATTCCACCAAATCATAAATATCCTTGAAATGGTAGTAAAAAGACATCCTGCTGATACCGCAGTCGGATGTTAAATCCTGGATGGTTATTTTATCCAGGGTTTTATGCAGCAATAGTTTTTTTAAGGATGCTCCCAGTGCTCCTTTGGTCGAATTCGGCATATTTCTTCCTCCGTCATCGTCCGCGGGAACCTTTCAGGCGGAACTTCGACATCATGTTTTTCAGCACGCCCGCCTGTGCACTGAGCTGCTCGCTGGTTGCCGCGCTTTCCTGTGCCGTGGCAGAATTGGTCTGTACCACGCTGGAAATCTGGCTGATCTGTTCCCTTATTTCGGAAATGGACTGCGCCTGTACGCGGGAAGTATCCGCAATCTGATTCGTGGTTTCCACGATTTCCTTTGTCCCTGCCACTGCGGACGCGAGCTGTGATGCCGTTTCATTGGCAATCAGGGTACCCTGCCCCACTTTTTCGATGGAACGCTCGATTAACGCCGCCGTCGTCTTGGAGGCTTCGGCGCTTTCTCCTGCCAACGCACGCACTTCTTCCGCTACCACTGCAAAACCTTTGCCTGCCTCGCCCGCACGCGCCGCCTCTACCGATGCATTCAGGGCAAGAATGTTCGTTTGGGACGCAATTTTTTCTATGGTCTTGATAATCTTACCGATTTCACCGGAACTCTTGCTGATTTCCTGCATGGCGTTTATCATTTCCTGCATCTTTTCATTGCTTTCCATCATCTGCCCGCCAACCATCTGCACGTTCCGGCTCGCCTGTTCCGCATTCTCCGCCGACTGTGTTACGTTCTGGGAGATTTCCCTCATATGCATCTCCAGCGCTTCCACGGTGCTTGCCTGCTCCACGGCCCCCTGGCTGAGCGCCTGCGCGCCCACGGACACCTGCTCCGCACCGCTGGATACGTAATCCGTACTTTCCACGATTTGACCCATGGTGCTGTTGAGTTTCACCAGAATTTCATCCAACGACTGCTTAATGGACGTAAAGTCACCCACATAATCCTTTGTAGTCACCGCCGTTAAATCCCCGTCTGAAATATTTTCCAATATAGTGGAAATTTCCCCTATGTATCCCCGCAGGCGTTTGGCAGTGTCTTCAAATATGGATGCCAGGAAACCGATTTCGTCGTTGGAGCGGATATCCGCTTTCATCTGCTGTCCCGCTCCCAGTCCGAGTTCTCCGCGCTCCATGGTCTGTGCTAACTTCGTCAGTTTGGAAAGCGGCATGGAAATGGTGTTCCTTACAAATACGGTCATCACAACCAGGCTTAAAGCAACCATTACAACCCCGACTAACGCCGCCATCTCCATGGTCCCAAGGATTTCATCCATTGCATTCGCCTTGGATATTCCGGCAAAAATCAAGCCGTTGATTTTCCCGTCGGCATCCTTGGTCGGCACATAGGAGCAAAGATGTTCCTGCCCCAGAATCTGTGCCGTTCCCACATAGCTCTGCCCCTGCACCAAAATCTTCTCATTCAAATCTTCCGAAAGCGTCGTACCGACCACGCGCTCCCCGTCCTGCTGGATGGTTGTATACGCCCTCACATCCCCGTTAAAAATGGTAAATTCACAGCGCATCAGTTCTTTCATCCGGTCCAGCAACTGTGTCTTGTCTTCCGGTCCTTCGTAATCCTGCAATTCATAGGCAAGCATATTCGTCCCATTGACACACCGGTCACGCAGCATATCCATGGCAAGGTTCTCAAACATGTAGACACACAGCTTTACGACCACAAAAATGCTCACTAACAGCAGGCACGTTACCAGGGCGTTCACCTTTCTCCCAAGGTGACGGATTCTTTTGTTTTTCCCGTTATTCATCGCTAATCACTCCAATAAACATATTCTTTTTCCCGTGCAGGAATACACCTGTCAATTTCTATC
The DNA here is from genome assembly GCA_910587275.1 of uncultured Kineothrix sp. Taxonomy (GTDB): domain Bacteria; phylum Bacillota; class Clostridia; order Lachnospirales; family Lachnospiraceae; genus Kineothrix. Next base: position 17,846 of record CAJUMD010000033.1, on the reverse strand, counting down.
TTATCCAGTCCCGGTAAAAAATGCAAGAGTGTTTTTTTCTTTCTTTCCGCAAAATTATGTCCGGCTTAAATATCCGTCTTTCTGTCTACCCAGCGCATTTCCATGGGGGCAAGATCCAGCCGCATTTTCCGTTCCCCTTCGATATAGAGGTCCGTCTGCTTCGGTTCTTTGGAGTTGTTAATGACCGCAATTTTCCCCGTCTGCTCAAATACCGCAAGCTCCGTATCCACATTGGAAACATAATACTTTTTCATTTCGTCTTCCCGGTGCGCCGCATAATAAATGGCACGCAGAAGAATGCGGCAGTTTTGCGGAGAATAAGGAAGTCCCGTAAAATAAACGCTCCTGCCCTTCCCATATTCGTTTACCACCAAACGGCTGTACTTTCCGTCCATATCCAAAATCTGGTAATTTTCCCCCTGTGCATAAATCCGGCTCTTGCCCTCGCCGAAATCGATGCCTCCTTCCGCTCCGATATCTTCCAAAATAAAATGGTTGCGCTCCATTTCGTTATACTTATCCGTACTCATGGAGAAACCAAGCTCCCGGTCCACGCCGAGCACGTCGCTTATTTGGAAATACCGTCCCTGGTACTGGCAGGCTCCCGGTTCCCCCACACCGATGAAACCGCCGCCTGCATCCACGAATTTACGGATGGCGCAGACCACGGCCTCCTCCTTCCAGTATTCCGCTCCGCTCCATGAAGTATAAGCATCCCCTGCATTGATAATCACCTGAATGGCAGGGTCCAGCCCCGCCTTTAATTCTTCAAAAGAAATAAACTCCACTTCCACGGGCATCCCGCTCAGACATTCAATGACGCCCACATAGGAATAAATCTCCCGGTACCAAAGGGCATGGTGCACCTGGTTTGCCATCCACCTTCTGATATTGCCCCAGCAGTTTAGGACAGCCACCTTAAAGGGTGCCGTATAAGCCTTGGTTCCCTGCATATTTTCGTGTATCTGGCGGAATTCGTCCACTACCTTGCTTACCTGTCCGATAAATCCCGGCCATTCATCCGCCAGTTTCAAATAACCGCCATACCCGATTCGGTCCAAAGGTGAACGCAGAATCGCCCTTCTTGCTTTCATCCAATTGTCCTGTGCCTCCCCGATAGGGTCCCCGCCTTCCGTGAACACGTCGGGGAAAAAATAGGGAAGCAGGCGTCCTTCCGTATATTTCACACCCTTGATATCCGAAATCATGCGCAGGGTTACCCCGTCTCCCACGGAACCGACCACCGCATCCAATCCGATATCCGAAAAATATTTTCCAAAAGGCTCGGTCCCAATCCAGTGGTCCCCCAAAAACATCATGGCTTCTTTCCCGTAACCATGGACGATATCCACCAGTTCCTTTGCCAGTTTGGAGACTTCAATTTGCTGGAACTCCATGAAATCCTTAAATTCCTTGGACGGTACCCGGAAAATGGAATTGTGATAACCCTCGTCCACAATAAATTCCGGCCGGAAACGGTATCCCGCCCATTTTTCAAACCGTTCCAGCACATACGGGCTGACGCTGGCACTGTATCCAAACCATTCCACGAATTTCTCCCGTTTCTTATCGTCAAAGGTCAGCGTAAACTGATGGAAAAAGGTGGTAAAGCGCACCACGTCCACATGGGGGTTTTCCTCGCACCATCTTTTCAGTTTCTCCTTCACGTAGGCTTGCGTCTTCGGCTGCCGCACGTCATAAGTAAGCTGGTGGGGCGCGTCTTTCCAATCGTTGGTAATGAAGTTATACATATGCACGGGGTCCCATATAAGGAATGCGAGGAAGCTCACCGTATACTGGTGGTACGGAACCGTTTCGATAACCACTTCCCCCGTCGTTTCGTCATAGTCCCATTTTTCCGTCGGAACCGGTTCCCCCGTGGTCCTGTCCATGACTTCCCACCACCGTTTGGGGGAATCGATAGTATTTACTTTTAACTGTTCCCTGTGGAACCCCTTCATAAGTTCAATACGCAGGCTTTTCCCCTTCGCCGTCACGCGGTCGCTGATTAAATATTCCTGCTGGATTTCTTCCGGGTTTTTCATTGCCCATTCATTGTCTTTCCGGGTGGTATAATAGGTAGCGTAAATCTTCGCATTCTGGCGCAGCAGTTCTTCCGGCATGGCAGTTCCGTCACAATCCCTTAGGGCATCCGCCCCCAGCAGTTCCTTCAGGCGTATGGTCGCGTCTACCATATCCACATCCGTAGGCAGTGTCAGCCTTCCCGTGTTTTCCTTTTTCATTCCGTTTACCTCCTGTTTTCTTTTTTTATCGTTTAAAAAAGGAGGAACTTCCCAGTTCCTCCACTTTTCCTTAATCGCTCCCTTTTTTATCCGCGTTTGTATCCACGGTATATGAAGAACACACCCAGGAGCACCAATCCCAGTCCGACACCGAACATAACGCGCACTGCCGTAAAGCTGCGGTACTGGACAACCAACGGCTCTCCCATATCATCGATGTCACTCCGCGAATAACCCAGTCCCATCAGGCTTTCCTTATAAAAATCGGCAAGCTGGCCTTCCATTACTTCCACGGTTCCCTGCATAACAATTTTGGTAGACGGTTCCGCTCCGCCCAATATCCATTCTTCTGTTTCTTTCGTTACTTTCTCCATAGCGGACACATCAACCTCGCGCGCCTTTAAACCGATATAGTTTTCCCCTTCCGCTATGGGAATCAGGTAATACCTGCCGTTTGCCTTATCTCCGCTGCGGGAACCGTCCGACCGCTGTGTGTATGTACTTTCCGCCGCATAATATCCAAGGGAATAAACCACTTCCCCTGCCACATGGCTTCCGGCCTTAACTTCTGCCCCGTTGAACATTTCCTCAAAGCTCACTGCCGGTTTAAACGAAACGATAAAGTCACCTCCGGCGCTAAACATGATGCCCCCGCCAATCACCAGCAAAATACAGATATTCACACTCAATGCACCAAATAACCGTTTCACGTTCATTTTTCCGTTCCTCCCACTCTTTTCCGGCATCTTTCATGGTACTTTTCCTGCCTGTGCCGCACATGCCCCTTCATTTTTACCATAAAAGCAACCGTTTTCCTTTCTTTTTTGTATGTATTTATGTATGAGATGATAACATGCTTCCACACTTTATGTCAATATTGTATATTTTCCAAATCATCCCCTAAATTTATATTTTCCGCCGCTCCGGCATAATCCATGCTCCCTGAGCGAAAACCCTCCAAATCCAGCGTAACATATCCGTAGCCTAACCCTTTCAGGTAAGCCGCAGCCTCAACCCTGCGGCTCATCAGTACCGGAAACTCCTCCGCATCCACTTCGATCCGTGCCACCGTACCGTGTACCCGCAGTCTTACATTCCGCAATCCAAGCCCCTTCAGATAGTTCTCACCCTGTTCCACCTGACGCATTTTTCCGTAAGTTAAGGACGTCCCATAGGGAAATCTTGTGGCAAGGCAGGGAACTGCCGGTTTGGAAGCCGCCTGAAGACCGTATGCTGCCGCAAGCGTCCGCACTTCTTCTTTTGTCATATGTACGTTGGCCAAAGGGCTGGCAATCCCAAGCTCTTTCAATGCTTTTATACCGGGCCGGTACACATGCAGGTCGTCCTCATTGGTTCCTTCCAGTATGAAAGGAATACCCAATTCCCCTGCCCGCTCCAACATCTTCCGGAACAGGTATTTCTTGCAAAGGTAGCAGCGGTCCGGGGGGTTGTCCACGATTCCCGCTTCCTCCAGTTCATCCACGGTCAGGATAAGGTGTATGGCTCCCATTTCCTGCGCCGCCCTGCGTGCTTCCCCGGCTTCGCCCAAAGGATGCAGCCTGGTCTGTACCGTTACCCCATATACTTTCTTTCCGGTTTCTGCCGCCGCTTCACACGCCAGTTTTAACAGCAGGCTGCTGTCTGCGCCGCCGGAAAAAGCCACCATGGTATCCTGTAAGGCATACTCCGCCATGAGAGCAAGCAGACGTTCTTTTTTTTGGGTAATATCCCGTTCCCTGCTCCGTTCCATTCCTTCCGTTCCTTCCATTACCGTCTCCTTTTCCTGCCCTCAGACCGGATTCGTTCTTTCTGTCCGCTGCCACTGTTCAAGAACCTGCCGGAGTGACACGCCGTTCTTTTCCGCCAGCGCCGCAGCGCTTTCGTATTCGGGATAACACCTTTGCGTCCCGTCAGGCAGGGTACACTGTTTCACTTTCAGTTCGCCATAGGGCAGCATCCTGCTTTCCATCTTCCTTGGCAATACCGTCCGTTCCATCTGCACACGCCGGATACCGATGGTAGTGGTTTCCCGGAAAATCACCCGCTCCAGTTCTTCCCGTTTCCCTTCGTCACAGATTACGGTCAACTGGTATGCCGGACGGTTTTTCTTCATGTATACGGGGGTGTAGTACACATCCCTTGCACCGGATGCCAGCAGAAGGTTCATCACATGGCCAAGGGCTTCCCCCGTACAGTCGTCCATATTGGTTTCCAGCTTGCAGACGGTACCGCCATCGCTGCCGTTTTCCGTTCCGGCAGGTTCCACCAGCATGGCGCGCAGCAGACTTGGTCTTTCATACCGGCGCTTTCCGGCTCCGGTTCCCGTCTTCTTTACGGTAAATTCCGCCGGAAGCCTGTCCGATGTCCGCAGGGCCGCCACGATTGCCGCCCCCGTGGGCGTCACCAGCTCGCCTTCCATACCGGTCATCCTAAGCGGTATCCCATGGTCTTCCACAATATGGAGCACCGCAGGGACAGGTACCGGAAGTATCCCGTGTTGGCACCGGATGCTGCCGCTCCCTTCGCATACATATGGTACGATAACTTCCGTAATATCGAGGTTGTCAAGACATACCGCCACGGTAAGGATGTCCACGATGGAGTCCACCGCCCCCACTTCATGGAAATGCACCTGCTCCGGAGTCGTCCCGTGCGCTTTTGCTTCTGCCTGTGCCAAAATACGAAACATGCCGGACGCCGTTTCCTTCGCTCTGCTGCTGATTTGCGCTTTCCCAATGATTTCCAGCACTTCCTGCAATCCCCTGTGTTCATGGGAATCGGGATGACCGTGGGAATGCGTCCCATGGACATGTTCCCCGTGCCTATGCCCTTCCCCGGCACATTCTCCATGCATATGCCCTTCTTTTGCATGTTCCCCATGCACATGGCTATCCTGCTGCCTGTGTCCGAATAAATAATCCATATCATGGTCATGGTTCTCATATTCTTCATCCAGCTTCACATGGAAATCACATACATCCAGCCCTGCTTTCTTAACCCTGCTTATCTCCACTTCAAAACCCTGTACCGGCAGGCTTTTCCACGCCCGCTCCAGCACCGTCCTGTCAGCGCCCAAATCCAACAATGCCGCCGCCATCATGTCTCCGCTGATTCCCGATACACATTCCAAGTATAATGTCTGTCCCATTCCGGTCGTCTCCTTTTTCTAAATTCCTCCCTGCCCGCCGCCCTGTGCCAAACGGTTTATCTGCGTCGCCAGATATCCCGCGCCGTACCCGTTGTCGATGTTGACCACCGCCACCCCGTTGGCACAGGAATTAATCATGGTCAGAAGGGCGGAAAGACCATGCAGGTTTGCACCGTAACCTACCGAGGTAGGCACTGCGATGACCGGTCTGCCCACCAGCCCGCCGAGTACGCTGGCAAGTGCGCCCTCCATACCTGCCACCGCGACCACGCAGTTCGCTTCCTGTATGGTTTCCAGTTTCGCCAGCAGTCTGTGCAGACCGCTGACACCCACGTCATAAATCCGCTCCACATTACTGCCGAAATATTCGGCGGTCTGCGCGGCTTCCTCCGCCACCGGAATATCCGCCGTCCCCGCCGTACAGACTGCGACTTTCCCGTACCGCTTTTTATCCTCTTTTTCTATCTTGAGGATGCGGGACATTTCATCGAAGGCTACCTGGGGCAGCGTCTCCCGCACCAGTTCATACTGCCGCCTGTCCGCCCTCGTACCGAATACCTCACCGTTTGCTTCCCACAATTTCCGGTATATGGAAACAAGATGGCGGTCCGCTTTCCCGCTGCAATACACCACTTCCGGGAAACCGGACCGGATTTTCCGCTGGGAATCCAGCTTCGCGTATCCTATTTCCTCATAAGGCTGCTTCTTAAAATACTTTTCCGCTTCCTCCACGGTAATGCGTCCCGCCCTTACCTGCTCCAAAATCTCCCTTGCTTCCAATACCATTCTCCTTTTTCTGATTATTATTTTGCCCTTTCAGGCCAAGGGGCAGCTCCAGCCCGCTTTCTTCCAATAATTTCCTATCTCCCAATATTTCCTCCGTTTTCCCGTCCCTGACAATTTTCCCGTCAAACAACAGCAGCGTTCTCTCACATGTATCCAAAATGAAATCCAAATCATGGGATGCGATTACCTTTGTCACCGCGATTTCATTCAGGATATGAATCAGGTTGCGCCGGTTCCTCGGGTCCAAAGCCGCAGACGGTTCATCCAGCAGCATAAGCTGCGGCTCCATGGACAATATGGTGGCTAAAGACGCCAGTTTCTTCTGTCCGCCGGACATCCGGTAAATCTGCCTGTCCCGCAGTTCCTCCATATGTACCTGCTTTAACGCTTCCGCCACCCGCCGTTCCACTTCTTCCCCGGAATACCCGTAATTCCTCGGTCCAAACGCCACATCCTCATACACCGTAGACAGAAACAACTGGCTGTCAGAATCCTGGAAAACATATCCGGTGCTTTTACGGATGGCGGCAAGGTTTTTCTTTTCCACATCCAGCCCGCCCACACGCAGGACTCCGCCGTATCCGTTCGCCAAACCGACCAAAAGCTTTAAGAGGGTGGATTTTCCGACCCCGTTTGCACCGATTAATCCTACCGATTCCTTGTCTGCCACGTGGAAATGAATGTCCTGCAATACCTGTTTTTCTTTTCCGCTTCCGTTTATGATTCCATTTCCGTTTCCAATGGGATAGGAAAAACATAAATGCTCCGCTTTTATTCCAAATTTTTTTTCAAACCCAGGTTCTTTATCTTTTCCGTGCCCCATATTTCTTCCTTTTTCCTTTTTTCAAATCCCACCTATCCCCCCGGATATTTCCCTGTCCGCCCTTTACGGAATGCCCCGCAGCAGATTTCCAGCCATTTGGAATACCGGAAACATGCGCAAGCCGGCGAAAGCCGCCGCCCAAAGAAACAGATAGCAGAAACTGGCGCCTTTGCCCCACCGTATGTTTTGTCCCGCAAACTCTCCATGATATCCCCGCAGCAGCATACTTTCATATACGGTTTCAGCCCGGTCAATGCTGCGCAAAAGAAGCTGTCCCGCAAAAGCTCCCCACGCCTTTCCATGGATTCCCTTCTGTCCCGGCGCCCTGAGCCTGTATGCCTGCATCATGCGCTCCGCTTCTTTTAACAATACCATAAGGTAACGGTAAATCAGGAGCAGCACCGTCACAAGTTCCTTCGGCACATGCAGGCGTCTTAAGCTGTAACAGATACCCTCCATTCCGGTTTCCATAATCAGAAAACAGGAAGCTGTCACGCAAAAACCGGCTTTCAGCAGCAGCGTAAGCAGGGAAACCATGCCTCCCGTTACGGCAAATCCGCCGATCCGCCAAAGGACTGCCCGGTCCAAAAACGGATTGGCAATTCCCGCCATACCCGCTAAAAGCAACACAGGAAACAGCCTGCCCGGCATGTCCCTTACGGATATTTCTTCCCATATACCGGTCACAAGCAGATACAGAATCATTCCGGCAAGCCCCCACAAATCGTATTTGCCGAAGGATACCACGGTCAAAATATAACCGATGGTCACGAGAAGGCGGGCGAGCGGATGCACCGGATTTATGTTTTTTATGTTTTCCGGGTTTTTCCCGTCATCCACCACATGGATTCGGCGTACCGCCCTGCGCAGTTTATCCATTTTTTGCCGTCCTGTGCCGGAAGAATCGGAACAGGAAACAACAGCCCACGCATAACAGAATGACCGCCGCACCTCCCACAATGCCGGAAAAAGCCGTTCCTGCCGCAGATTCACTGTCTTTCCATGCATAATCCGGCAGCACTGCCGTCGCTTCCTGAATCCGTTCCGCAATCCCATAAGCGTCCCCTTCCGCTTCCAGCTCCGACGTCCGGGCAACCTGTTCCATGGACCACTCCAGCCCGTCCGGCTTAGAAGATGCCGCAAGGGATAACAACCCTCCCATCACGGCCGCCGCCGCAAGCAGCGCGGCAACCGTTCCCTTATAGGTAAACCATCCGTTTTTTCCCGTTCCGCCATTGCGGAATCCGCATCCTGCCGTTTGGCAGCCCCACAATAATTCCGGTCTCGCTTCATGGATAAATACCAGCACGGCCGCCGTAATCAGCCCTTCCACCAAACCGATTGCCAAATGGATGGGCTGCATCACCGCCACAAATGCGCCAAAAGGAAGCTCCGTGATTCCCGAAGCCAGTGTTTCCAGCGTGACCGAAAATGCCCCCAACTGCAGCGTAACCATGCAGCCCAATACGGATGCCGCCATAATTTTCCGTTTGGATATCCCTTTTTTCATCATCTGTTTCCAAATAACCATGGCGCCGATGAAACAGCCGTAAAACGCCATATTCCATATATTGCAGCCAAGGGCAAGCAGCCCGCCGTCCGCAAACATCAGGCACTGCACCAGCAATACCCCTATCATCGTCAAAAACCCTGCCTCCGGTCCCAAAACAGCCGAAAGCAGCATCCCCCCGCACAAATGTCCCGAAGATCCGGTTCCCGGAACCGTAAAATTGATCATCTGCGCCGCAAATACAAACGCACCCATGACGCCCATTACGGGAATCTTTTTCGGGTCACTCTCCAGCCTTACTTTTCTGATGGAACAGCCCATCGCCGCCCCGGAACAAACATACATCGTGCCAGCCACCACAGGGGCAACCAACGCATCCGCCATGTGCATCGAACATTTCTCCTTTCCCGTTCTTCCCGTCACCCCGCAAAAAACTCCCACCCATGCGTCCGCGTATAAGAAGCAAAGCAGGATGTTTGTCTATACCCCCTTGGTGCAGGAGGACGAGTATGTCAGCCGTGCAAGCAATTCCTTCCTGCAGAAATTCTACCATGGAGACATTACTGCTATGCTGTCCGACTATATCGAACACGATAAGCTGTCCGGTTCCGCACCTGCACCCGCGCCGTCTTTATAAATCATAATACATCTTAAACTCCGCGGGATTCGGAATCTGCTCCAGTTTTTTCAACTCTCCGCGTTTACGTGCCACCCAAACGTCAATCAGTCTTTGCGGGAACACGCCCCCTTTTGTCAGATAATCATGGTCTGCCTCCAGGGCATCCAGCGCTTCACCCAAAGATTTGGGAAGCCCCTTTATTTTCTTCTGTTCTTCTTCTGACAGCGTATACAGGTTAAAGTCATAAGGTCCCCAACCGTTTGCTTCCGGATCAATTTGGTTCTCAATGCCGTCCAGTCCTGCCATCAGGATTGCCGCATATGCATAATACGGATTGGCCGTGGCATCGGGGTTGCGCAGTTCAAAGCGTTTCGCTTCCGGCGCTTTGGCATAAGCGGGTATGCGGATGACCGCACTGCGGTTAGATGTGGCATAGCCCACCGTAACCGGCGCTTCAAATCCCGGTACCAAACGTTTGAAGGAATTGGTGGACGGGTTGGTGAATGCACACAAAGAAGCTATATGCTTTAACAGTCCTCCCATAAAATAGTGGGCGGTACGGCTTAAACCGGAATATCCGTTTTCATCGTAAAATAACGGCTTGCCGTCCTTCATTAACAGCATGTGCACATGCAGTCCGCTTCCTGCCTCCTGGTATATGGGCTTGGGGAGGAACGTCGCCGTTCTGCCTTCCTGTGCAGCCATATTTTTAATGATATATTTTATGATCATGGTATTATCCGCCATGGCAGGCATGTCCGCCAGTTCCACTTCAATTTCCATCTGTCCCGGTCCGCCCACTTCATGATGATGGTATTTCACTTTGATGCCCCAGTCTTCCATCATCATACACATGCGGCTGCGAAGGTCATACCCTACGTCCTGCGGCGCCGCCACATGGTAGCCGCCCTTATAGGGAACTTCATACCCGTTATTCCCTGCCGTTTCCAAACTGCAGTTCCAGTCCGCCTGCTTCGTATCGATGCTGTACCCGCACTGCTGGGGTGTCACTTCATAACGCGCGCTGTCAAACAGGTAAAATTCAAACTCCGGTCCGATTACCATACGGTCGGCAATACCGCTCTCTTTCATGTACTCCACCGCCCGCAGGCTGACATTTTTCGGATACTGGTCAAAAGGTTTGTTCTCTCCCTTGCCGATGGTGCAGACATTCCCGCACATGGTAAGCGTAGGCACTCCGGCAAACGGGTCCACATATGCCGTAGCCGGATCCGGCAGAAATACCATATCGCTCTTTTCAATAGGGGCATACCCATAGTTGGAACCGTCAAAACCGATACCGTAAGTAAACGTATCCTCCCCGAAACGTTCCACCGGAATCGTGATATGCCGCCAGCGTCCGTCGATATCCGTCATTTTGAAGTCAATCATACGGATTTGTTTCTCCTCGCACAATTTTCTGATTTCTTTGATTTTGTCCATAACCCCTGTCCCTTTCCCGTCACATTTGGCACCGCCGGTACGTCTTGGCAAAGCCATTGCACATTTCTTTTGATTATAACACAAATCCTGCCGGTGAGAAAGAACGGAAAAAGCCTCAGCGCAAATAATTTACCCCAAGAATTACCCCTCCTAAAACCGTCAGCACCACTCCGGTTGCACGGTTTAATGTCACGGCACTGGCTTTATTGGCAAATTTCGCGGCTACCCTCGCCCATAACAGCGTGGATGCCACACAAAACAGCAAACACCACAAATCCGGCATCCCGCCGATGGCAAAATGACTGGCTGCTCCCGTGAAAGCCGTAAAAGCCATGATAAATACACTGGTTCCCACTGCCGTTTTCAGTTCGTAACCCAAAATACCGGTTAAAAGGAGCAGCATCATCATTCCGCCGCCCGCACCGACAAAACCGCAGATAAAGCCGACCACGGTACCGCTTATGACCGACTGGATAATCCGTTTCCTGCCGCTTACCGCTTCCATGGATTCCTTGGTCGTCATGACCGGTTTCAGGATGAACTTAATGCCGAGCAGGAAAGTCATAAACACCGAGAAACTTCCCATGGCGGTATTCGGCACAAGGCTTGCCACCCAGCTTCCAAACAGGGTACAGAGCAGTACCGTCACCATCATCACCAACCCGTTTTTAATATCGAGGTTTTTGTTTTTCCCGTAGGTATAAGCGCTGACGGCACTTGCCAGCACATCGCTTGCCAATGCGATACCCACCGCTTCATACGCGGGCATCCCCAAAAATGTAATTAACATGGGACTGATGACCGCCGCAGCGCTCATGCCGGCAAATCCGGTACCAAGACCGGCGCCCAAACCGGCAATAAAACAAACAATAAACTGAAACATCTTTTATTCCTCCTATATATATCCAGCAATTTTACTACATAAAAAGGAAATGTCAAGGAAAATGTAACTGACGCACGTTTTCCCACATATTTATATTCCATAAGATTCATGGGTTCATGGAATCGGAAAAGGAGAGGATTCATTTATGGCTATCGGTTATTTAAACATACAAGCGCGGACTGCCCATGATGCCGTTCCCCTAAGCGGCGTCCAAATCAGGATCTTTGATTTCTGGGGAAACAGTCTCTATGTACTGTCTACGGACGAAAACGGGGAAACTCCAACGGTCCCTTTGGAAACCATCGATAAAAGTTATTCGCAAAACCCGTATTTTTCCGGCAATGCCTTCGTAAGCTACCATGTGCTGGCACAGGCTTCGGGATTCAACTCGCTTTACGTTTCGGATATTCCCATTTACGACGGGGAAACGGCATTCCTGCCGGTTACGCTGATTCCCATGCAGGAGACGCAGCGCAGCCCCCTCCAAACCGAAATATCCATCGGGAAACCGGCGGTGGCTTCCCACGAAATGCGCCACCAGGAAGGGGACGAAACGGAGCCCCGCATTCTGCGTCAGGTAGTCATTCCAAACCCAATCACCGTACATCTCGGAACGCCGGGTTCTTCCGCAAGGGATGTACAGGTAACGTTCCCGGATTATGTGAAAAATGTTGCCAGCAGCGAAATATACCCCACCTGGCCCGAAAATGCCCTGCGGGCAAACATTTACGCTATCATCACTTTTGCGCTTAACCGTGTATTCACGGAATGGTACCGGAGCAAAGGATACGGTTTCGACATTACCAACAGCACCGCCTATGACCAGGCATTTGTATACGGTCGTCCCATTTACGGCTCCATCAGCAGGATTGTGGATGAAATTTTCAACGAATATGTCCGCCGGCAGGGACAACATTCCCCCTATTTCACTTCTTTCTGCAACGGCACCTCCGTCACCTGCAACGGACTTTCCCAGTGGGGAACCGTCACACTGTCAAACCAGGGGCTGTCCCCTTTGGAAATCCTGCGCTACTATTATCCGAAGGACGTGGAAATTGCGCAGACGGATATCATAACAGGTGTCGTCTCCTCCTATCCGGGAACTCCCCTGCGGATGGGAAGTACGGGGCTTGACGTACAGACGATACAGACTTACTTAAACCGTATCCGGCGGAATTACCCTGCCATCCCCGCCGTTACCGATCCTGCAGGTTCTTTCCAAAACAGCACGAACGCTGCCGTCACTAAATTCCAAAACATTTTCAACCTGACTCCCGACGGCATTGTCGGCAAATCCACCTGGTACAAAATCTCCAGCCTGTATGCTGCCGTCACACGGCTGGCAGAGCTGGACAGTGAAGGAACCTCGCTTGGTATCGGTACCGTTCCCCCTTCTGCCGTACTCCGCCAAGGCTCCAGGGGGCAGGACGTCATTACCCTGCAGTACCTGCTGAATGTCATCTCCGAATATTATCCCAGCGTCCCCCGTCCGGCACAGGACGGCATCTTCGGAAGCGGAACCGCACAGTCAGTCATGGCATTCCAGCGCGCCGTAAACTTAAGTCCCGATGGTATCGTCGGCCCCCGCACATGGAAGGCGCTCTATGACACCTACCAGGGTATCGGGCAGAATGTCCCGCTGCCGTCACCCGAACCGGACGGCGGAACCATCCGGTATGTCGTCCGTTCCGGTGACAGCCTATGGCTGATTGCCCAAAAATACAATACCACGGTGGACGCCATCAAGCGGTTAAACGGTCTGACCAGCGATATCCTGAACATCGGGCAGGTGTTGAACATACCGTCTTCGGGCAGCGCCCCTTATTTCGAGTATACGGTCCGCAGCGGTGATACCCTTTGGCTGCTGGCGCGCCGTTATGGTACGACCGTGGATGCCATCAAAAAAATGAGCGGCATCACCAGCGACCGGTTATCCATCGGGCAGGTATTACGGATTCCTTCCTGACAGGAGTCCGTTTGGTTCCGCCGTACCGCATTTCCCTGTATGAAACTATGTACCGCAAAACGGCAGGTCATGCATAAATGCACCCCTGCCGTTTTCCTTCCATATTATATAATCCCTATGGCTTTTCTTTATTCTGCTGTCTTCGCTTCCTCCGGAATGGTGAAATCAGCCACATTGTTGTAGTTAGAACAGGTCATGCTAATGGTCATCTTGGGAACATTCATGCTCATTCCCGCTGCCTGGTCGCCCATTGCCGCAACCATGTTGGACATCAGTTTATCCATAACTTCCGTCATATCCATCTCGTACTTCACAGGATACAAAGTTGCCTCGTCAATCCAAACATAAGTGGTAATTTCCCCAAGACCGTCTAACATACTTTCCATCTGGCTTTCATCCAAACCAAGGGCGCTTACGGAATCCAATGCACCGGAGCTTAACATTGTCTGTTTCATTTCTTCCCCGGTCATTACGTAAGAGTACTTATAGGCGCTTGCGCCGTTTACCGTTTCTTTCCCTTCCTCCTTATATATGGAAGTATCCTCTCCGATGTAATTCTTCATGCTGTTCTGTGCATTATACTGGTCCAAATCCACAACGCCCACCGACTGGGACGTCCATGCGTTCCCGTCGTTCATGTACATCATGCAGGTACCGTCTTCTGCCACTTCGGCATACATATCCATTTCCATGGTTCCCTGCGCGCCCGCATCCATAACCATTTCCATCTTTATTTTCAGCGGGTCTTCAAACATGGCCATCTTCATGGTGGTGGAAGTCTCCATTGATTCTTCCTCACCGTTCGCACTGAGTGTCAGGTCCATATCCATCAGCATCTCTGCTTCCATGCTGGTAACGGACTCCAAATTCTCCAATGCCTTCTTCATGGGGTCTACTTCCGGTTCCGCTTCCGCTTCTTCCGCTTTCGTATCTTCCCCTGCCGGAAGATCCGCGCTTTCCTCCGACTGTTCCGTGCTCTGTGTAGGTATGCTGCTGCCACCCTTGTCACCACCGCATGCGGTAATGGACAATGCCATGGCTGCCGTTAAAAACATTGCCAGTAATCTTCTTTTCATAATTGTTCCTCTCCTTTTTTCGTTGGGTCACTGCCCTGTTTTATAATACCACTAAAAAATATTTTGTCAAATGATTTTATAAAAAAATAAGGATGGGAAGATTTGGGACGGTGAAAACCGCCTGGTTCCTGTCCATTGACAGCTTTCCGCACCGCCCGCATCCCGTCCGTTCAAAGCAGCAAGTCCGTCCCGCAACGAATCGGCACCATCTGCCCTCCCATAATTGACTGCATAAGCTCCATGGCTTTTTGCCCGGTGCAATGCCCGGTATAAAATACGGCGCCCGTTTTCCTTAATTCCTCCGCCGTCCGGCATATGGTGTCCGTCTCCTGTTCCGTATAATCCGTCTTTTTCACCATATGGAAACCGCTGACGACCGCGTCCGGACATCCACCGTACTTTTCTTCATAGGTATCGAGAATATTTAAAATCCCGTTATGGGCGCATCCCGATATACCGTTCTCCGTGGTAATAATCCCCAAGCGCCGTCCGCTGCATGTAAATGACGGCATGACGGTTCCTGTCCCGGAAGTCCAGAATACCGCCGGAATGGTCGTAATGCCCATGGCTTAACACCACCGTATCCACCCCGGATAAATCAATCCCAAGTTTTTCCGCGTTTTTCAGCGTTTTCCCGCTCGCTCCGGTATCCACAAGAATCTTATGTTTTTCCGTCTCCACGTAAACGCTCAGCCCGTGTTCATATTCGCACAGCGGATTCCCGCAGGTATCTTCCATTAAAATAACGATTCTCATTGTCCCGTCCTTCTTCCCTGCCACACCCCATCGGAAAAAATGCCAATGGCATTCGGTGTGCTCTCTTAAACACTAATGGTTCCCGCAGGAATGCCCGCCGCAGCCATGGTCATGTTCCCCGCAGTTATGTTCCCCTTCATGGTGGGAACATGTGGTATCCGGGTCGTAAGATAATTTTCCTGCTGCCAACGCCGCCACCGCTTCATCCGCATCCCCGGAAACGCCGGGGTAAAGCCGTATCCCCATCGCATCAAGGGCATTCCTCGCACCCCCACCGATACCGCCGCAAATTAGCGCATCCACCGCATATCCGTGCAGGAAATCCGCCAGCGCCCCGTGTCCCTGTCCGTTTGTGTCATATACTTCCGCTTTTTGGATTTTCTCGTCCCCGACCTCATAAATTTTAAAAAATTCGCTATGTCCGAAATGCTGGAATACCTGTCCGTTTTCCTTCTCATATGTTACCGCAACTATCATCCTTGCATCCTCCTTTTTTGTTTTCATGGCTACCATTATACTATACCGACGGAAAATTTCAACGCGTTTCCGGATAACAATTCAGGCCAAACTGCTACATTTCCGGGTAACAATTGGACGGTTCGTATAGCCTTTCAATGCAACTTGTGCTAATCGGACCGGAGTCCTTTGCGGGACAGACACGCCTGCTGCCACCCCATAACGGACTTTTGTTCATGCATCCACTCACCCCAAAATAACAGGGAGGTCCCGACAACATGCGTAAAATTGTTTTATATATCGCCATGAGCCTTGACGGATATATTGCTGACAAAAACGGCGGCATAGACTGGTTAAACGGACAGGAGGAAAATGCCAGCCTTCCCGATACGTATTCCCGGTTTATCCGGAATGTGGATACCGTTAAAATCCAATTCACCGCCCAAGACCCCTGTATCCTGGCAAAACGTCTCAGGAAAGAACCCGGAAAAAACATTTGGATATGCGGTGGGGCTGACATCGTCCGGCAGCTTATGCGGGAAAATTTGATTGACGTTTACCACATCTGTATCATCCCGGTAATTCTAGGGGACGGTATCCGTCTCTTTAACCAAACCGCTAACCATATCAACCTAAAACTGACGGATAACCTGACTTATAACGGTATCACGGAATTGGTTTACGAACGGAGATAATGGAAAGTCCACATCAAAGCGGCACACACGACATATGGAGGTATGACAAATGAAAAAACCTTTGCACCGTATATCCCAGGAAATCCTATTTCACCGTACTGTTCGTAGTGGGAAGGAAAGAAAAAGAATCCGTCGAAGCAATTCTGCCAAAATGCACCGCCTTTTGGAAATCAGGGCGCACCGGTAACATTTTCCCGCAAAAACCGGACCACCATATCATAATTCCCCGGTTGGTGGGGAAACGTGCAGCCGGAACAGTCTTTGAGCCTTTTTCCGCCGCTTTCCAGATACGTGGGATTTCCCGGACAGTTTTCCTTTGCATACAGCGGACAGTAGCAGAACAGGCAGTTAAAATCTCCCATCTCCTTATGGCAGGGAAAATATTTGCATGACCTGTTTTCAAAAAAACGATACGAATGTTCCATTTTCCACCTCATTTCCGATTTTCCGTGTCACCCGTCCAGGACAGTTCCCATTGCTGCATCCGGCGCATATACCTTGGCATCGGATGTTTTCATCCTTTGTCAGCTCCGCAATAAATGCCACACTTTTTTGCGGAATCATGCAAAATGCGGCATTACAACGGATTTTCAGGGTAAGCCTATCCAAAAGGCGCGGCAGCATTTCCAACGGAAAGTCTTCCCCGTTTCCCGGAAAATGATATCCCGCCACATGCCATCCCGTCTTTCTGCTGAGCGCATCGTTACAGGCACCATATCCCCGCATGAGAAGCTCACCGGCAAGTACTTCCAGCATATAGCTTTTTGAAAGAAGCCCTTCTTTATGATACCACTCCTGCAGCCGGTCCAAACCGCTGCCCAGCGACATAGCGACATCCTCATATCTTACGGCGTCCGCTTTTGTCTGGAAAGCATGTGCCCTGCTTTCCCAAAAGGCTTCTTCCCGTATCCGCGGCAGCATTTCCCCTGCTACTTCCCAAAGTTCGCCATCCTGTTCTTCCCCATAATGAAATTTTCTGCGTATCCCTGCCAAAAAGGAAGGGGATAAAAAATCGTCCAGTATTTCCGGGAAAAAAACTGCCATTTTTCTTTCTCCTGTTCCTTGGTTTCTGTGTTTGCCGGTTTTCTTTCTTTTTATTTCCGCGTGCAACGAGCCAAACATTCTGGAAACATGTCACTTTTGGCTCTCATTTTTCTTTCCTCGTCATTAAACAAACGCACTCGATATGGCTCGTACATCTGTCTTTGCATCCAGATATGCCCGCGTATAGGTTTTCTTTACAGACAAAGACATGGCTTGAAAATTTGTATAAGCGGGTTCATACCCTTCCAGCAGTGCGGACAGGTGGGCAATCATTCCAACTTGTCTGTTCCTACTGCATTTCAATTCAAAATTTTGTATATCTCAATCATCTTCCAATAAAGGGCCTTAGGAATTGTCAATAAATAACTTTTGAATTATGGTATAACATGATATACTCT
>CAJUMD010000032.1 GCA_910587275.1 uncultured Kineothrix sp. | reverse complement strand
GAACTATGTTATCAAGCCCCAAAATTAAAAGTTATTTTTTGACAGTTCCTTAGTATTATCCTTCATTGCTTTATCAGGATATCATATGCCGGTTTCATTTGCAACTGATTTGCAGTATTTTTGGAAGTGCTAAAAACAAAATGTAACAACAAAAATACATGAATTCAGTGAATTGGGAAATAATGATAATACGGAAATAAGGAGGAGATGATGGAGATGCGTACATTAACGGTAACCTTAGTTTTAACGCTGGCAATCTGGCTGTTCGCCGCGCCGATGCTTACCGGATGCGGGGAAGGGGAGGTGTCGGATTCCAATACGAACAGCGTGGAAAATGTCAGGCGGGATGCGGACGGAAAGACGGACATCCGTCAGGCGTCCGGAAGCGGTTATATCATGATGGACATGATTCGGAAAGAGGTGGCGGGGGTTCTCGGGGATCATTACTGGCCGGATAAATTACTGACCGAAGCGGAGTTTGAGACGGAGACGGGAATAGGAAGCGGTCTGTACGAGGAATATTTGGCGGAAAAGCAGAACGTGGAAACGGATATCGATATGATGGTCATTGTAAAGGCGAAGCCGGAGCATTTGGCGGAAGTGGAAACTTTGCTGAACGAATACCGGGACGCCCTGATGAAAAAATATAAGGAACGTCCGCAGGAGCTTGGCAAAGTGGCGGCATCGCGGATTGAAGTCATTGACTGCTATGTCTGTTTTGTACAATTGGGGGCGGATACGTCGGCAGCGGCGCAGGAAGGGGATGAAAAGGTAATTGCGCAATGCCAGTCGGAAAACGAACGCGCGGTGGATATGATTGAAAGGGTAATCTTCGGGATGCTGGAAAAATCCCATGGAAACTATTGTTCCCCATGGAGGAATAAGGTATAATGTAAAAAACCGTTGGGAATGCAGAAAGAATTGGAAGCCGAAGGAGGAGTCGTCATGGCGTTTTGTGCCGTGGAGAGAATGCAGATAAAAAATGCCGTGGAAATGGTGCTTCATGTGACCGGCAATTATCAGGGCGGCATATTGGAAATGGCGGCGGTATTTGACTGCAATCTTTCCGGGGACTGTGTTCGCCGGGTGGGAAAGGATACGGCAGAGCTGTTAAAATCCCACAGCGGGATATTCCGTAATGTCAGGCTCAATACCATATGTTGGAAAGGGGACGGAAACCTGGAAAAAGAAGTGTCTTCCATCCCCCTTTTGCAGATGGGAAGGTGTTTTGACGGATACCGGCGCCGGAAGGAGAATAAGAGGCTGGAACTTTTGGCAGGGGAACTGAAGAAGTTTTATGCCCGCTCCAAACTGATTTTTCTGTTTACGGACGGGAACTGCCATGTGGGGGATGAAGGGATTTTCAACGAAAACATGCATCCCTTTCTTCACCGGAAACTAATCGTCGTTCGGTTAGAATCGGACGGGCAGGATACGGATGAGGGGCAGATAACGGTACATATGGGTTTGGAAAAAGAATGGATGGGGACGGTATAAAAAACAGGAATGTATGTCTGCGATTTTCCGACGCAGGCTGCGGAAAGGCATGGGTATGATTATGGCAAAATCAAAAGTATATTACACAAATATGAGGACATCGTTTCACGAAAACCTCCCGCAAAAGCTGGAACGTCTGATAAAAACGGCGGGTATCGGCGAGATTGATTTCACGAAAAAATATGCGGCAGTCAAAATCCATTTTGGGGAGCCGGGAAATCTGGCATATCTGCGCCCGAATTATGCGGCGGTTGTGGTAAAGGTGATTAAAGAACTGGGCGGCAAACCTTTCCTTACCGACTGCAATACCCTGTATGTGGGCGGAAGGAAAAATGCGCTGGACCATATGGATGCGGCATATCAGAACGGTTTCTCCCCGTTTTCCACGGGATGCCATGTTATTATTGCCGACGGGTTAAAGGGCACGGATGAGGTGCTTGTACCGGTGGAGGGCGGCGAGTATGTGAAAGAGGCGAAAATCGGACGCGCGGTTATGGATGCGGACGTATTTATCACCCTGAATCATTTCAAAGGACATGAGGCAACGGGTTTCGGAGGGGCGCTTAAGAATATCGGCATGGGATGCGGTTCCAGGGCGGGGAAAATGGAGATGCACAGTGCGGGAAAACCTGACGTGAACAAGGAAGCGTGCATCGGCTGCGGACGCTGTATCAAAATATGCGCCCATGACGCGCCGTCCATTACGGATAAAAAAGCAGCCATTGACCATGAGAAGTGCGTAGGCTGCGGACGCTGTATCGGCGTATGTCCGATGGACGCGGTGGAACCGGCGGGGGATGAATCCAATGATATCCTGAACCGGAAAATTGCGGAGTACAGCAAAGCGGTGCTGGCAGGACGTCCGCATTTCCATATCAGTCTTGTAGTGGACGTGACGCCTAACTGTGACTGCCATGCGGAGAACGATATTCCGATTGTGCCGGATGTGGGTATGTTTGCTTCTTTTGATCCGGTGGCATTGGATCTTGCCTGTGCCGATGCCGTGAACAGGCAGCCGGTGGTTGCCGACAGCCAGTTGGACCGTATGCCCCATGTGCATCATGACCATTTCATGGATTCCGCGCCGCAGACCAATTGGAAGTCTTCCATCGAACATGCGGTGAAAATCGGAATCGGAAACGGGGAATATGAACTGGTGGAAATATAAGCCGGTTTTTAGGATTTTTGGTTTACGGTTTTTTCCAGCAGGTCCGTGATGGTGCGGATGGAAGCGAGCTGGCTGCTCCGCCCCATGGCTTCCACATAGGTCTGCCTGGTAAAGTAGAGTTCATGCACTTTCTCAACCAACAGGTTTTCCGTCAGGTAATCTTCGTCTATGACGAGACTGAATCCCTGGGATTCAAAGGATTTTGCATTTAATATCTGATCCCCCCTGCTGCTGTGTGCGGACAGGGGGATGAGCAGATTCGGTTTTTTGAGGGCGAGCAGTTCACAGATGGAATTGGCACCTGCCCTTGAAATAACCAAATCCGCCATGGCGAAAATGTCTTTCAGTTCGGTCTTTACATATTCAAACTGTTTGTATCCCCTTATGTTTAACATCAGGTTATCCACTTTATCCTTGCCGCAGATATGCACGACCTGGAAATCTTCCAGCAGCTTTGGAAGGGCTTCCCGCACTGCCTTGTTTACGGCTTCTGCCCCCAAACTGCCGCCGATGACCATGACCACCGGTTTGTTTGAAGTGAATTTGCATAAATCATAAGCGGCGATTTTATTGCCTTTTGCCAATTCTTCCCGGATGGGTGAGCCGGTAAGCACGGCTTTGCCTTCCGGGAGCATGGGAATGGTTTCCGGAAAATTGCAGCATATTTTTTCTGCCACGGGAATACATAATTTATTGGCGAGACCCGGCGTCATATCCGATTCATGGATGATGCAGGGAACGGACAGGGATGCCGCGGCGCGCACCACGGGTACGCTGACGAATCCCCCTTTGGAGAATACGATGTCGGGATCGATTTTCTTCAGATATTTCCGTGCTTCCATATAGCCTTTCATGACACGGAACGGGTCGGAAAAATTCTTCGGGTCCAAATACCGGCGGAACTTCCCGGTGGCAATCCCGTAATAGGGGATGTCGAAATCGGCAATCAGCTTTTTTTCGATTCCCTCATAGGAACCCATATAGTAAATTTCATAACCAAGCTCGCGCAGCCTTGGGATCAAAGCGATATTCGGGGTTACATGACCGGCCGTGCCGCCGCCGGTGAGGACAATTTTTTTGGCCATCTTCCAGACACCTCCAAATTGATATCAATTATTATAGAATTCTCTGTTCTCCTGTATTTATGCATATTCCTGCTCATATTGCCGATATAGGGACTGTTTTAAAATATGCCGCTCCGCAGCGCAAATCCGGTGCGGGAGATGCTTTAACCGGCATTTTATTCCCGCGGGCAACGAGCCAAGCAGCCGCACTTGTGCGGATATTTGGCGGCTGCCGCGAGGGTCAATACCCCGCTGCCTGCAGCGGGGTTGTCGATTAAATCATGCTTTCCAGTGCCTGGGCAAGTTGGTCGGGACAGGAAGTATTCTTGAAACCGCAGCGTATGCCTTTTAACCTGCTTATGGCATCTTCCGCTTTCATGCCTTCAATCAGGCGGGATATTCCCTGTAAATTACCGTTGCATCCTCCGGTAAAGGCAACGGACTTCACGACTCCGTCTTCCAATTCAATGTCTATGGACGTGGAACAAACTCCTTTTGGCTGATACCGCATAAAATAACCTTCTTTCTTTATGCCCGCGTACAGCGGGGTTGTTGACGTTTCCTGTATGAATCCTTATGTTTTTAAGGGTGGTATGATAAATAACGAGCGCCACGCTATGCGAGCCGCCCATATATTACCATCCTATCACTGGAATGATTATAACAGAAAGCAGGGAAGATTTCCAGTGGTATTCCCTAATCTTGTCGAAATTTGCAAATGGGTTACATGCCCGAATATATTGAGGTGTAAAGGGTTTTTGTTTTATAATAACGGAAGCAGGGAAAGGAGGTTAGGTATGTTTACGGTTTTTTGGGAACATAGGCTTCTTAGCATTATATTTTTAGTTCTCTTATTATTAAGCATAATATGCCAGATGATCATTGGTGTGATATACCGGAACATGATGAGGCAGACGGACAACATGTCCGCCACCACAAATAAGCGGCTGAAACAATGCAAATTAAAGTTTGTCAATTGTTACCAGCTAAACGGCGGTGTGGCAAACGTTCCGGTATTTGTGGACAAGTTTCTTACCAGACTGACGTTTTTGGGGATATCGCTGACGGGTCTGCAGCATTTGGCGGGGCAGCTTGTGCTTTTGTCCGTGGCGGTGGCGGGTGTCGGCGCCTGCCGGGAAATCATACAGGGGGAAACCCTGGGAAAAGTGCTGCCTTATTATATTGTCAGTTTTCTCGCATTGTATGTATACTTTTCGATTTCGGGAATGGTGGACGTCCAGGGGAAAAAAGAGCGGTTAAAGATTCATTTGGTGGATTATCTGGAAAACCATATGGTAAACAAGCTGCGCCAGTCGGCAATTGACTGGGAGGAGCTGACGGGCGAGCAGATTACCATGATAAAAGAGCGGCTGGAACGGGAGAAAAACGGACAGGCGGGAAGCCGCGGGCAGGGGTATGCGGATGATGCCGTCCGTCAGGAAAGCGTACAGCAGCAGGAGCATACGGTCCGCCAGGAAGTTGCTTTGCAGGACCGGGCAGGAACGGAAGACGGGGACGAGGAAGATGCGGAAAGACCGGGAAAAGGGAAGGTGAGTGCGGCATTTTCCAAACAGGAGGAACAGGAGCTGGAGGAGCTTTTGCGGGAGTTTTTTGTGTAGGAGGGGGACGCCCGGGCAGGAGTTCTTTGCTGAGTGCCGGCACCCGGCAAAAAACTCCCTCCTGTGCGTCCGCCCATCACCATAACATTTCAGGCTGAACCGTTACCAAATGACAGAAAATTGCCAATATTTAGCTTGAAAAAGAAATACAATTTTGCTAAACTGAATATAGTTACACCATTATTTTATGAAGTAAAAGGAGCGAGACAGATGAGCAATAAGGTTACGTTTGATTATTCCAAGGCATCTTCCTTCATCAGTGACCATGAAGTGGAGTCCATGAAGAAGCTGGCGTTGGATGCAAAAGAAGTATTGGTTTCCAAGACAGGGGCAGGCAATGATTTTTTGGGATGGATTGACCTTCCGGTGAATTATGATAAGGACGAGTTCGCAAGGATTAAGAAGGCGGCTACCAAAATACAGGGTGATTCCGAGGTGCTTTTGGTAATCGGTATCGGCGGATCTTATCTTGGGGCGAGGGCTGCCATTGAATTTTTAAGGCACAGCTTTTACAATATGGTGGACAAGTCCATAAGGAAGACGCCTGAAATATATTTTGTAGGCAATTCCATTAGCTCCACTTATCTTAAACACCTGATGGATGTGGTGGGGGAAAGGGATTTTTCCATTAACATGATCAGTAAATCCGGTACCACTACCGAACCTGCCATTGCTTTCCGCGTATTTAAGGAAAAGATGGAAAAGAAATACGGCAAGGAAGAAGCCGCTAAGAGGATTTACGCTACCACGGACAAAGCGAAGGGTTCGCTTAAGAATCTTGCAACGGAGGAAGGATATGAAACTTTTGTGGTTCCCGACGACGTGGGGGGACGTTTCTCCGTACTGACTGCGGTAGGTCTGCTTCCCATTGCGGTTAGCGGCGCGGATATTGATAAACTGATGGAGGGTGCACAGAGCGGTAGGAAACGTGCTTTGGAGGCTTCCTTTGAGGATAATGACGCATTGAAATATGCGGCGCTGCGCAACATTCTTCTTAGAAAAGGAAAATCCGTGGAAATCCTTGCTAACTATGAACCGAGTGTGCATTATGTGTCCGAATGGTGGAAACAGCTTTACGGTGAGAGTGAAGGCAAGGACCAAAAGGGTATTTTCCCGGCGAGCGTGGATTTGACCACGGATTTGCATTCCATGGGACAGTTTATCCAGGACGGTGCGCGGATTATGTTTGAAACGGTTATTGAAATAGAGACCAGCAGGGAAGAAATTGTTCTTGGTACGGAACCGGTGGATTTGGACGGACTGAATTATTTGGCTGGCAAGACCGTTGATTTTGTCAATAAGAGTGCCATGAACGGTACGATTTTAGCCCATACCGACGGAAACGTGCCGAACTTTATGGTTCATGTGCCGGAAGTAAATGAATTCTATCTCGGCGAGTTGTTCTATTTCTTTGAGTTTGCCTGCGGCATCAGCGGATATCTGCTTGGCGTAAATCCGTTTAACCAGCCGGGCGTGGAGAGCTATAAGAAGAACATGTTTGCCCTTCTTGGAAAACCGGGGTATGAGGAGCAGAGGGAAGCATTGTTAAAAAGGCTGTAAGGACGGAATGGCTGACGGTTTGATAAGGTAAAGAGAAGGATATAAAATAGAATCACCTGAATTGGGTGATTCTATTTTTATCTCCCCATTCACACATCCCATCTAATATAGGAATGAGCGATTTCCCACGTTCTGTCAAGCTATATTCCACTTTTGGAGGTATTTGAGGATATTCTTTTCTGTGTACTAATTGGTCTGCTTCTAATTCTTTTAGTGTAGAGCTTAACGGACAATACCAAATTCCATAAGCGTATAAAGAATTGTCATTTTATATTTCCCGTTGATGAGGGATAATGTGTAGCTGAAACCGGTTGTTTCTAAGCATTCTTGTGATATACAGCGTTCGCCCATTTTTACACTCTCCTTTAGGCAAGTATATAACTTCTGAGTTAGTATCGCACTTAAAGGTACGTACTTGTTTTCTGTTTCATTCTCGCTATAATTATAATATCAACAGCAGGAAAAATCAATTCCGCAGTAAAGGAGGCAGTCTGAGATATGAAACTTAAAATTCCTTGATTTTTTTAAGGAAAATCATTTGACAATATAGGGAGGAATCGTTGTATGAGTAAGAAAATTGTTGTTATTATAGGAAGCCCGCGTAAAAATGGTAACAGTTTTGCCATGACGGAAGCGTTTATCAAGGCCGTAGAGGAGAAAGGGCATACAGTAACCCGTTTTGATGCTGCTTTGAAAAAAGTGGGTGGATGCCGTGCCTGCGAAACCTGCTTTTCCACGGGGAAAGCCTGCACCTTTGATGATGACTTCAATACGATAGCGCCAGCTATTTTGGAGGCAGATGCCCTTGTGTTCACTATGCCGGTTTATTGGTATTCTATGTCAGTCATGGATGGGGTTCGTATCCCCATGGAGCGTATGTGTGCTTTGAACAAATGGAAGATGGTTGGTGAGGTTCTGATTCCCGGTGTTCTGAATGTAGGTGACATTGACAGGACGGATGGCTGCAAAAAGGCGGCGGCTTTAGCTGACGAGATTTAAGGAGGGAATATGAGTAAGAAGATTGTGATTCTGAATGGAAGTCCCAAAAAAGCGGGGAATACTGCGGCTTTGACAGCATAATTTACGAAAGGCGCAAAAGAAGCAGGAAATACAGTTACGGAATTTTTCCTTGACGGTATGGATATCCATGGCTGCAAAGGGAGGTGAGCAGGGTGAAGCAGCCGCTGCCTTCCATCCTGTTGAATGCGGTGAACCGGGTGATGCAAAAGGCGTATCGCAGTGGAATGGAAATCGTGCTGGAAGGGGAGAAGACGAATCATTCATAGTCGTAATCGTCGTTTTCCCCATCCTGCCTCTCCCCGTTGCGCTTGGAGAGACTTTCGTACCATTCGTCCCATATACTGTCTTCATTTAACAGTGCGTTGATAATATAGGAACGGGTAGGCGTTTCGCTTAACTCAAGCATCATGAGAATCCAGCCTTCATGGATGATGCTGTCCTGAATGAAGGTGAAGAAATAGTTTGCCGCATTTTCCACCGTGGGTACGACGGTATCAAAGGGCTTACACTCATTCAGCAGTTTATCCTGGTACTGTTCCATGATTTGGTCCATTTTCCGTTCGATGCTGGCAAAGGGGGTCATTTCGTTTTGGTCGGAGATAACGCTGATGATGATTTCCCACGTATGGGGATGCACCTCCCCCGGTACGCCGTTTATGATGATATAGTGATTCATATTCAGGTAAAATTTAAATTTATATTGTCGGTATGTCTGTGCCATTTTGGTTCTCCTGCTTTTTGTTTCCGGTGTTTATAGTTTTTGCGGTTTCGCTTGTTTTTCCTGCTTTTCCAATATTTTTAACAGAAAACGCCTGCATTTCGGAATGAGGAAGAAGTCATCCCGGACAGTTTTTGCCGCCAGCCCGAATTCTTCCGTAAAGGTTAAAGTCTTCCAACTGCTCTTGCGCTTGATGGAATTGATAATGCCCGCGAACCTTACGAAAAACGCAAACAGGTTAAATATAGGCATGGCAAAAATATAAAGCAGCTTCCGTGCATAATAACGCCGAATGGAAGGGTATCCCCTTAAAAACGAGATAATGTTCAGATAATACAGGAAGGAACTGAACACGTAAAGCAGGTAAATCAGGAAACATGCCACCACCACATTGTGGAAGTTATAGTTCATGCATCCCAGGGCGATTAGGACGAAATACCATATCATCCGCGGAAAGGCAAAGGTATGGTCGGTCATCAGCAGGCGAATCACATAGTTGCTGAAATAACCGGTTAACGGTCTGCGGAGCTTGTCTTTTAAGAACATATGGGATACTTCCAACTCCCCAATCTGCCATCTTTGGCGCTGCGTGTAAAATTTGTTCACGTTGTCGATGGGGTCCACCATGAAGATGGCATCGTTGCACAGGTGTACTTTCCGTTTCAGGATGGAACGGATTTGGAACGTCAGGTGGCTATCCTCGCATATTGTATTGGTATTGTACAAGAATGTTTTTAACAATACCGATTTACGGAAGGAGGAAAACGCACCCGACAGGGTGTATATGCTGTTAAACTGGGATTCAAAGTTCCTGCCTGCAAGGAAAGCCTGCGCATATTCCATAAATTCCAGCTTTCGGAACTGTTTTAGGAAGAAACCTTTGGTCTGGTCGATAAGGGCGGGCTCGATCAGAATGACGCCCGTCATGCAGTCTATGTCGGGATAGGTTTCAAACTGCCGTACAATGTTCATCAGCGCATGGGTATCCAGCACGCCGTCGCTGTCTATGTTGATGACGTATTTGCCGGTACTGTTAAAAATTGCTTTATTTAATGCCTTGGATTTGCCCTGTTTGGAATGCATCCACCACATTGCCAGGGTGGGAAACTCCATTTGTGCTTTTTGGAAAATGTCAAAGCTGTTATCTTTGGAACCGTTATCCACCAGCATGATTTCGATTAAATGGTCGGGGTATGTGGATTCATGGATGGATTTGATGCAGTGGTACAGTGTCTGGCTGGAATTGTATACCGGAATCATCAGTGTGATGTTCGGGAGGAAGTCCAGCCGGATATCGTCCGCCGTCCGTATGCGTTTAAACAGCAGAATGAAAAAATTGCCCACGGCCGGTATGATTTCTATTAAAAGAGGGATGATAATCCATGCTGCCCAGAAAAAAAACTCATTTGCCAGTCTCGCTATCATAGCCAAATTCTCCTACCCGCTGTCTGCGTATCTGTGCCCTTGTAAACACGTAAAAATAAAGGATAATCGAAAGTGCGTAGAAAATCAGCCTTCCGACGATGGTATGTGCCACATAATAGGATTCGTTCCCAAACTGGTTAATAATCAGGCAGATGGAAAAGAGCCGTATGATGTTGGCGGCAATAATCCACACGATACCTACCAGTGAAATACAAATCTTTTCTTTTAAATTATAAACGGCGAAAAAGAAAATCAGCGAAATAAATACCAGTATTTCTATGACGCCGCCGCACTCGAAATCCACATAAAGGGATATGGGCCCGTCCGCATTTTCCACAAAAAGTATGGAATGGGTGGTGTATGCCTTAAAGATTCCGAGAGCATTTCCCAAAAGACCGGTCAGGAAACAGGTCATGGTAGTCAGTATTTCCGTCATGATGCCTTTTAACAGTGCGAAGGCAAATAAAAAAGTGCCGATGCTGCCTAAAAGAAAATAATAAAATTCCAGCTTTCTTCTCTTAAAAACCGTCAGAATGTAAATCCAAACGGCAAACGGTATGGTTAACGCCAAAACCAGCGCAAAACTCGGATTGTTCATTTGTTTTCCCCCGCCAATACTTTTTCATATCTGCTGCGCACTCTCTGGCAGTATCCCTCCACGGCGCCTTCCTGTGTCATACTGGAGATATCCCCAAGCAGCAGGCGCTCCCCGATGCAGTAAACGGATATGGGGCTGTCACCGATTTCCAGGGAAAGAAGCTGCATCCCGTTTTCCGCAAACAGCGGTTTTAACTCATGATAAAAGATATCCCCGATGTTTTCCAAAGTGGGTACTATGTCCCGGAAGGTGGGGAGTTCGTTCAGTCGGATACCCTGATAGCGGTCAAAGTAGTTCCGGATGCCTTTCTCAATGTTTTGGAAAACCGGATGGTCCCTTTTCCTGTCAACCACATACATGCCCACACGGAATGTATGGGCATGCATTTTCCTGGGGTCATTGATATCCAGATTGTGCATGGCATTAAAGGTTACATGATATAAGTAAGCCTCATGTCTTTCCGTCATGCAAACGCCCCTTCTCTTTCGTTTTTCTTTTTCAGCCAGACATAGCTGGCAGGTATGAACAGAAATGCCGCAGCCGCAAAAGGCTCTGCTCCCGTAGGGGAACCTGCAGCCGAAATCTTATTGTACATCAGGTTCGGCGTGAAAAACTGAATCATGCTGAAATTATCCAAATTCACGGAACCGTTCTGTGCCTGCAGGGCGGACAGGGGAATTTTTAATTCCAGCTCGTTGTTGATGCCGTTGTCCGTCACGTGGTAATAGGCGCTGGCGCCGTCCACAATACCATAAGAGGAAGCGGAATCCCCGTTCCTGACATCCACCACATAAGTTCCTGCCGCTGTGCTCGTTCCGGTAATCGGGGTACCGTCCGCCCATGTAATCTGGTATTTGGTGCCTACCCCGTCCACATAAAAGTTAAAATCCTCTCCGTTGGCATGGGAGCCGTAAATCGTGGCATACTTAATTTTCAGGTAAACATTTTCATTGTCGGTATATAACTGCATTTCGTGACGCACATTGCTGTCGTAGGTTCCTTCTTCCGTCTTGTAGCATACCTGTTCGCCCGTGACCGGGTCCGTGACCCAGTTGCCATACTGCCAGCAGTTGGCGGAATTGTCCCAGTTATATTCATAGGAGGAGGGGATATCGTCCCATCCCGTGAAGTTTCCGTCGATGGAAGGCGCGGAATTGGTACCGAAGACGCTGCTAAGCCCTTTGTCTTCTTCCGCCGTGGCTTCTGCAGGCTGGCTGCCCTGGCTGATAATCATAATCAGGTTGCCGTTTTCGTCCAAATAGCTGTCCATGATGGTGTTTGCTTCCTGGGAATCGGATACGGCATACTGTTTGATGACATTGGTTTCGCCGTCGTAGCCGTCCGCAATCGTTGTATAATCCACGCCGACCAGGGTGGAAGGATTGATTTCTTCCCCGTTTTTATTGGTAAAAGAGCCTTCCGTGGTTCCTTCCGCTGCGGCAGCATCGTCCGGCAGTACATCCCCTTCCGTTTCGGCAGCGTCCGTGCCGGTTCCTGCGGCTGTTCCCGCAGTACCTGGATTTACGGGGGGTTCCGGTGTCGCGCCGGGCACTGTTCCTGTATCGTCGGTACCGGAAACTTCGGCGTTCGGGGTTTTGTCCGTTACGCTGTCCGTGTCCATGGAATCTTTGTCCTGACCGTCCGGGGTGGTTAATGTGCCGGTTCCCGCGGCATTGCCGGCAGTGTTTGTTTCACCGGTCTGTGTGGTGTTTCCGGCATTGCCGGGTTTTTCTGTTTCGGATTTGTCCGTTTCTGTTTTATCCGGTTTATCTGTCTCCGTCTTGTCGGTGTCGGTTTTGTCTGTACCGGTACTGTTTGTGTCCGTTTTATCCGTTTGGCCTGTGCCCTGGTTTTTATCGGTACTGCTGTCAGTGCCGTTATCCGGCGTGCCGTCCGGCTTATTCGTATCTGTACTTTGTTCCGTGTCCGGCTTTACCGTGTTGTCTGGCGCACTGTTTTCCGTGGACGGAGCGGACGCATCGGTGGACGGTGCGGACGGCGCCGGCGCAGTGACGCCGGATGAATCCGGTGCGGATGGTTCCGGTGCGGATGCCTCCGGTGTGGAAGGAGTCTGCTGCGCGCCGGAGCTTTCCGAAGCGGAATTGTTTCCGGTGGATTCCGAAGCCGGATTTTCCGTGCCGGAAGTATCCGTACCGGAATCGGACGGCGCTGCGGTGTCTGCAGCGGCAGCTTTTGCATCGGTTGCTTCCGTCGCGTATGCAAGGCTGATATTGGAACCAATCAGCGTTGCGGACATCAGCAGCACAAGAAATTGTTTTTTGCTCTTTCTAATCATACCCTTTTCCTCCGTTTTATTCCCATGGGCAGCGAGCCATATATCCGCACAAGCGCGGCTGTCTGGCAACTGCCGTGAGGTTGTTTAATGTATAGAAAAAATTAATTGGTTTCCCCGTCTTTATCCAAAAGGACGTATATGGAAATCCAAAGAATGCCCATGGCGATACAGCCCAATACCGTTAGGATGATGCCTTCTGTTCGCCCTGTGCCCGCAATGCGGAATACGGTGTCCCCCTGGTTGACCACCCACAGGTTTTCCTGTGTGGAAACAATCCGGTCCGGCTGCAGCGTATCCACACAGGCAATGTTGCAGTTTACCCCGTCTTCCTGTGTATGTACCGTAATCTGCGAAGGTTCCCTGTCCACGGTGACAGGGACAATGACCGGCTGGTGCAGGTCTTCGGAGGACAGCCCCATGGCTTCATTGATAAAGCGGTATAAATCCTGGTTATGCGTAATCAGATAATAATACACCAGGTTAAATCCCATAAACGTGACGTTTGGATCGTTGTTTCTTCCCAAATAGGTCAGGTGGCTTTTGTTGTCGTATACGGTTTCCTTTAAGACTTCCTCACAGCCGGAAACGTAGACCGTATCCCATACTCCGTATCCTCCTGCTTTAAAGTCCAGCTTAAACTGGTTGCCGTTGTCGTTCTGCAGCACGGGAAAGTCTTCCGTAAACTGCACATATTGTGCGTAAGTTCCCATAAATTCGTTTTTGCCCGTCAGGGCATTTACGGGTATATGCTGCATGTCAATGTATATTTCGGTGCCTTTCCTGGAAAGCTCCTTTAACATGTTTTCCGCTTTTTCCTTTTCGCGGTAGGTAAAGCCGGAAAGGTACAGTTTGTGATAGCGCTGCAGTTCTTCCACCGTATAATCCTCCAAACAATTGCTTCTTCCATATCCGAAGGACGGATAGATATAGGCGATGTAAGATGCGTTGTCACCGATGGCAAGATTTTTGTACCGCGTGAGGATGCCGTAACTGCCGGTAACCGCTTCCGCCTTAAAGACCACCGCATGGTCATTTTCGGTCCTGACGGTGTATCCGTTGCGGGAAGCCGCTGCTAACAGGGTATTGTAGGAGCCTTCCTCCGGCAGCAGTTCTTTTAAGACGACCGCCACGTCATTGCCGTATAAGAGCAGCCGGTCAAACATATAATCATAAAAACCGTCGGCAAATGCCTCGTTTAAATACATTTGATTCCATACGGTCAGGGCATTTTCAAAATCCCAGCCATACATGGTATCGATACCCTGACGGGTGAAATACCAGTGAGGGAAAGCCCCAAGGGTAGTTTGGTCCATTAAGGCCAAACGGTTGTCCGTGCAAGATGCCGCTTCTTCCAAAAGATATTCTTCCACCATTTCACGGTCTTGTTCCAGTACGGCAGTCCCGTCCCGCAGAGCGGTCATTGCCGGCACATTTTCCCCGACCATCGCCCCCAGCATGAGAAGGAGAAACACAAAACGCAGCCTTTCCCAGCAGAGCAGCGTAACCATCAGTATGACGGTAAGGATGAGCAGGTACCAATAAGTTTTCTGCAATACCACCGACGGCACCAGTTTCATGACCGGCTCCGCAAAAGGCAGGGAAAGCAGTATCCCTGTCATGGTGAGCAGAAAACCTGCCATGCGTGTCCTGTTTGCGGTAAGCAGTCCCAGGACGGTGATGACAAGAAAGGATATCCCGGTAGGAAGTTCCCAATTGCCCTGGAGGGAATAGCTTCTGGTAAGCAGTCCGCCCGACAGTGCCGGGTAGAGGAAATAACCCGTTACGGCATAAAGGAGCAGGAGATTACCGGCTGCTGCCATAGTAAATTTCCATGATTTCACGGCAAGCGCATACAGGAACAGGGAAAGTAACAGCACCAAACCGAACGCAATTGCCATAATATAATTGGTCAAGGTAAACAGGCAGAATAATATGGAAAACGGCAGCATGGCAAGCCTGTTTTTCCATCGGACAAAATCGTAGACGAAAAACAAAAGCACCGGTAGCATACCCATACACATAACGATGTCAAAACTGCCCTGCAATACCGCAGCGGAAACCGTGGAAGGCAGGAAAAAGAATGCGGTTCCCGTCAAAAAAGCCGCCGCCATTTTTTTCTGTCGGATGCCAAAGAGGAAAAACCCCATCTGTGCCACGAATGCCGTAATGCCGTAAAAAATACAGATACTGGTATGTATGTCCGTGCGGAACATGCGGGAAATCATCCCGATGCACAGGTAAGCGGCAGGCGGGGAATAACGGAAAATCTCATAACCGTTGTACCAATGCCTGGCATACAGTGGAAACAGCGTTCCCTGCTGCATGGAATCCATAACTTCATCCAGTTTGTATAGCTGTGCGTAAATGGCGCTTCCCTGTAAATAAATTCCGGTGTGGTAGAGCAGGAAACCGATGCAGGCGGCGATGCCTGCGGAACATATGACTGCCGTTATATAATTTCTGAACCTGATGAACAAGCGTTTCGAGTTTCCCATCTGTTTTTTCCGGTTTTCCTGTTTTAGTTTTTTTGTATATGCTTCATTTTATTTTATCATAATTTTTGCGGGGAATCAATGGATGTTGGGGGAAAAATGAGCAGTACGCTGAGAAGGAATGACGTTCCCCGGGTTATGGTACTTACGGCGCCGTGGTATTTTTCCGCTACCGTTTTGATATTGGACAGTCCGATTCCTTTTTTGGGCAGACTGTTTCCCCGGAAACTGTTCTCAATTTCCAGTAAAAGAAAATCCCCTTGGATGCGTCCCGTTACATGGATATATTTTTCCGTGTGGTCATCCATGTTTTTACATGCCTGGATGGCATTGTCCAGGGCATTGGACAGAATGATGCAGAAATCAATGTCCCGTACAGAGCAGGGATAAGGTAGGCACAGGGTGCAGCGGACATCGATGCCCATGCTTTTTGCCATGCCCAGTTTATTTCCGATTAGGATATCCGCTACCGGATGATTGGTGCTGTACGGAAAAGACAGCTCATCCGTCATTTCTTCCATATCCTTAAGGTAATTAAGCGCCTGCACGGATTTTCCGTTTTGCAGAAGTTTTTTTACCACGGTAATGTGGTTTTTTATATCATGGCGGAAGGATTTTGTTTTTTCATAATGGGATTTTGCTTCCTCCACATACCGGTTCAGGGAATGTTCTTCCTGCTCCAGCAGGGAAAGTTCCGTGTTTAAACGGAAATTCAATAAGATTTTCTTGTAAGAAAACATAATACAGAACAGGCTTGCCATGCCAAAAAGCTGTATCCCGAATATCAGACAGTGATTGGATTTTGTGTATAAAAAGATTCCGCTGCCGTTTGTGTCAACGGTATTGCCATAGGAGACGAAATTAATATACCTTCCCATAAGAAATATCATTAAGATTGGCGTTAAGGTTATAAGCATATATTGTTTCTTTACCGTTTCATAAACCGTATCATAACAGGAAAAATACCGGTATGCCATGTGGCAGCACAATGCCGCCAGCAGCAAAGCCGTATTTCCTGCCAGCATCAATGCGATGCCTGCTGCTTGCCGGTGAAAGGAGGACATCAGGGGATACAAAATACCCAAAAGGGAATTGACGACCCCATAGCTTAACTGCATGATTTCAACTGTCAGCGCGGCGTATAACAGGGAAGATTTCCAATCGACGCGGCATGGGAAAATTCCGCTTGCCGTCAGCAGCAGGGTATATGCAAGGAATTCCGCTATGCTGCCGCCGGGAATCAGTTTGATGAGGAGAATCACCAAAAACGAAAACAGGAAATAATAGGGAAG
This sequence comes from uncultured Kineothrix sp., assembly GCA_910587275.1. Classification (GTDB taxonomy): domain Bacteria; phylum Bacillota; class Clostridia; order Lachnospirales; family Lachnospiraceae; genus Kineothrix. Next base: position 15,499 of record CAJUMD010000032.1, on the reverse strand, counting down.
ACTTAATTTTTTCTGCAAAAATCGAGTAAAGAAGTAAAATCCGGTAAGCATTTGAATGCTTCCCATGATATAAGTATTGAAAAAATCCATAGCGTCTGTCATTTTATAGGCTCCTGTTCCCGGATATAACGTATTCCGGTATTTCATATCCTGTTTTTCATATACCGTAAAACCACCTGAGAGAATTCCTTGCTCCGCAGACGCGACACGGGTATCTCTTTTCCGCCTTCCATATATGCTGTTGCATTTTTGTAACTTTTTAAATGCTGCATATTAATAAGGAAACTTCTGTGGCACCGGAAGAATCTGCCGTCCAGCTTGGTTTCCAGGTGTTCGATACGGTCATAATAATCAATAACCTCAGACGATAATAAATGGAGATATACTTTCCGGTCAATAATTTCACAAAAGATGATATCCCCAAAAGAAATAATGCTGCTTTCGTAGCCTTTTTGGATTAGCAGATTGGTTTTGCCGTTATTCCGTATGGAAGCAAGCAGGCGCTCCATAGTTTTTTGGAACTGTTTTCCGTCAATGGGTTTTAGCAGGTAATCATATGCCTGTACCTCAAAAGATTGGAATACCATTTCCTTTAGGATGGTAATAAAAATAAGAAAACCCTGAAACCTGCGTTCCCGCAGTCTCCTTGCGGTTTCCATGCCGTCCATATCTTTCATTTGGATATCCAGGAATAAAATGTCGATGTTTTTGTCACAATCCAACAGTTCCTTTCCGCATGAAAACTGCAGTATGACGGTTTCCATATTTTCTCGGCGGAAAAAAGCGGATACCATTGCCCGGATATTGTCAGACATATTTTTTTCGTCATCGCAGATTGCAATACGAATCATGGGACCACCTCCTGAAAAATAGTATTGTACCACTTTCCCTTGGCTTAAACAATAAGATTGCCATGAAATGCGGAATTGGGGATGTGAAGTGCTTCCCCTGCCGTGGATTCCCAAACACGCTCTATACTATATTTACAAAAAGTTAATGATTTTTGGGTAAAAATACCCATATGTTTTTCCAAAGTTCCATGATAAAATGGAAGAACAGGAGTAAAGTTTTTCTTTACTGTTTCCTTAAAGTTTAGATTAATTTTATGAAAGGAGAGAAGGGCATATGGAATCGGTCAGAGTTATGTTTCATTCAATGGAAGAAGCCCAAAAGTTTGTACTGTCTATTGAAAATTTCCCGTTTAACGTTGATTTACAGTGTGAAAGACGGGTGATTGACGCCAAGTCGATACTTGGGATATTGGGTTTCGGGCTTCACCAGGTGTTAGAACTGCGGGTGCATACGGATGACGAAGCGGAGCTGGAGGAGTTTCATGACAAGATTAAAGGTTTCATTTGCGGGGAGTCTATGGAAGTTGCCATTTAAAGGGTGGCGACGAGAATAAAACAGGATAAGGGTCGGCTGTCGGAAAAAAACCGACAGCCTTTTTTACGCACTGCCCCGTGCAGAGGAACTATGCCGCTATGCGGCACACGGCGTCCGCGGCAAGTAGGAAAAGTCTTCCCTGCTCGCCCCGCGCCCGATTAAGGTCAATCATGAAATGCGCAGCGTCACCTCTCCTCCGGTTATGCGCAGCAGAATACGATAGATATTGTGTTCCCATGCGGTTTTCAGGCGTGGGTCCGTAACAGGGATTTCTTCGATTCCTTCTATTTTAATTTTATTGGTTTCGGTATTTGCGGTATTTTCCATGTTGCCGCTGTGCACGGAATGGCTCCCGCTTTCTGCGGTGAGGGTGCCTAAAGTTCCGATTTGGAAACACAGTCCGCCGGCAGACGGAGCCGGAAGGGGTTTTTCATAAGTCATAAGGCTTAATATTACGGAAGGGGGATTGGTTTCCGTTTCCGTCCCTGCGGCGTTTCCCCCCATACCGCCGGTGTGTGCAAAGGAAAAACGGTCATGGATGAGGATTTCCTTTCCTTTGTAAAGGGCGGCTCTGCGCCGGTAGGCAGTCAGGCCGGATTCCGCCGGGTATGCGCCGGAGATGTCCATGTCGATGTCGCAGAGGGTATCCCCCATATGGCAGACGACATCCTTAGCGCCGTAGCATTCTCCGTCTTTTTGCTGGAAGCCGTTTACGGTGGGCAGGTTATGGTAGGCGGACTGCATGGTCCATATCTCGTAACGCCGGGGGGAAAATGTTTTCTTCGTATAGCTTTCTACGCCCACGTCAATGAACATCGGCAGGTTGTTTTTATAGACGGTAAAGCTCCCCGTATCGTTATGGTTGTGGCTGTCCCCGTTGTCTCCCGCCTTGACCGCCAAAGTAAGGGCGCCGTCCCTTGCCAGGAATACGCCGGCGCTGGGATAGAAAATGTCGGGGCGCCCGGCAGGCGCCGGGTGGGAGGTGCGGTACTGTGTAATCCGGCGGGTGGTAAAAGCGTTCTGCAGCCGGTAAAAAAGGTTATTTTCCGATGGAAGGAGCAGGGAGTCAGTTCCTCCGGCATGGAAGTCCTGTGCGGCGAAACGCATCATGCTTTCGTTTCCGGTGCGTTCCGCAAACAAAAATTCCCGTACCCCCGCTCTGCCGGCAACGGGCGAGCAGTCCGCAAAGTTTACATAATATTTGTCCCCGATATGGACGTTCAGGATATAGGAGGCAATGTTCTTAATTTTTTCCTCCCGGTACAGAGAAACAAAAGCACCGTCCGTTACGGCATTCAGTATTTCCATGACGTTAAACAGGCATAATCCCGCATGGCGGTAATACTGCGCGCCTTCGTCGCAGCAGCCGTCCTGCCCGTATTCCGCTAAAAAAAAGTCGGCGCTTTGACATGCTTTGTGAAATACCGCGGATTTTGCCGCTTCGTCCGGGAAATCCGTAAGGAACAGGGAGAGCAGGACATTCTGTGTGCACCAGATGGTCCAGTTGTTCATCGGCTCCTTTCCGTTGCCCATCCACCAGAAATGCCTGTCAAGGTACGGGCGGAGGATGCGGTGCTCCAGTTCATGACGGATGCGTTTTGTGATAAAAGGGCTGATGCCGTCCAGCGTTTTTTGCAGCAGGTAATGCACGGATGCCAATACGGAGCCGGTTTCACAGGCGAACAGGTCCAAAACCGGGTCCGTCAGGTCCGGCAGGGGAAGCTGTGGGGTATCCCGGATGTAACTGTTATGCGCGGGAAGCTGCCAGGCGCTTTCCTCACAAACGGAAAAAATGCCGTTGATGATGTCGTCCAAAAACCTGCCCTTGTTTTCCACGCATTCCGCCAAAACCAAAGCATTTAACGCATGGCGTTTGGCAAACAGTTTATCTTCATAACGGGTGCGGTTCCCGGTGTGCAGGAAATCCATGAAATCCGTAGCGGACAGATGGGGGTAAACGCATCCCAAATAAGATTCCCCTAAACAGAGGGCTTCTTTTTTCCAGTCTTCCGCCAGGGAATCCCATGCAATCCGGTCCGTAATGGGGGCATATGGGGTAAAAGCGGATAAATGTCCTTGATAATTCTGTGCAATCTCATGAAACATAAGTATGGAATCCTTTCTTCAAAAAGCATAAAACCAGAAAAGCAAAATCCTTTTCTGGTTTTAGTATAAAGGGATGGGATATCATTGCAAATGAAAAATATTATGATTACCTGTACAATTTTGTTGGATTAAATGTTTTTATTCATGTAGTCCCTGGGGGAGACGCCGGTAATCTTCTTGAAAACCCGGCTGAAATAAAAGGCGCTTTCAAATCCCAGCACATCGGAGATTTCGTAAATCTTGTAATCCCCGCCCGACATCATTTCTTTTGCGGCTTCTATTTTGCTGTGGTTTATGTAGTCCGTAAACCCGGTATCGTTGTATTTGGAAAAAAGCACGCTTAAATAATTGGGACTGATGTTAAAGACCTCCGCCACCTGGTTTAAGGTGAGTTTTTCCTTGATGTGTTCCTGTATGTATTTCTTTACACTGGTAACAATATGGTTTTTGTAATCTTTATTATGGGCGGCGAAGCTGTCGCACAGACCGTCCCGGAACTGTTTCAGCCATTCCATAATCTGCTCCACGTTGGTCAGCTCATAAAGGGAGCGGTAGCCGTTGTTTCTGTCCCGGAAAATTTCCGAGACGGTCTGTTCCCCGTCGTTTAACAGGGAAAGGGAAAGGTATAAAATATTTCCGGCTGCATCCAGCGCCTGTACGTAGTGGGCGGACTGGTTTTCAAATAATTCCATGACGGAGGTGAAAATGTCGTAAAGCGCTTTTCCGTCATATTCCGCATAGGCTTTACGGATGTCTTCCTTAAATAAAGAAATGTTGAATACGTTCTTTAACGGTTCACTGGCAGGGATATCCTCAAAAAACAGGATGGGATTTTCATGGGTAACGCGTGAAAATGCCTGCTTGGCATCCTGGTAGGAGGAAGCAATCTGTAACGGCGTGGTGACGGGCGCCCCGACGGTTGCATGAATGGTTACGCTGTAATAGTTAAACAGCATGGCGGACACCTGTTCCACGGCTTTCTGGATAACCCCCCGGTAATCGGCAGCGTGTTCCCCGTCCAAAAAGAACAGGATGCAGAAATGCTTGGTATCCAGGGAAAGTACATGGCAGGGGACGTATTTGGATGTCAGCTCCTTAGCCATCTGCAGGCTGTTGGAGTACAGGTTAAGCTGTTTCTCCGCGCTCATACTGCCCAGCTTTCCGCTGCGGATTTCCACATAGCAGGCGGCAAAGGCGGGAAAAGTAAAATTGATGTTCAGGTTGTCCGCCTGTAACCGGAACTGTTGTTCGGATTCAAACAGGTTCAGGACAAGGCGGGTAAAAAACTGCTCCTTTAAGAAATAAATATTGCCGTAAGCCGGTTCCGATACCTGCGTGGATGCCTGTAATTCAGAGACTTTGCCGATGGCGCGCTTTAATGCCCCGCCAAGTACCTGGGGCGTCAGCTCCAGCTTCACCAGATAGTCGACGACCTGGTAGGTCAGCGCTTCCTTGACAAACTGGAATTCCTCGTAACTGGTGAGAATGATAAATATGGGCAGCAGCCTTTCTTCCTCGTGGCATTTTCTGGCAAGCTCCAAACCGCTCATCACCGGCATCTTTATGTCCGTGATAACGATTTCGGGGGCATATTCCTTTATCATTTCATAGGCGGCCGCACCGTTGGCGGCGGTTCCTATGAGGCGGATGTTGTATTCTTCCCAGTTAATCATGGATTTGATGCCTGCCTGAATTAAAGGTTCATCATCTGCTATCAGTAAGTTAATCATGCGCTACCTCCCCTGCCTGAAAAGGCAGTAATATGGAAACCGTGGTGAATTCCCCTGTTTTGCTGGCGATATGCAGCCCGTAGGCGCTCCCGAATTCATACTGCAGCCGTTTATGGACGTTGCTGACGCCGATTTCCTTAAAGAAGGAAGAACCGGCGGAAGAATCGCTGTCCAGCAGATGGGCGGCGACTTCGTCTTCCATACCGATGCCGTCGTCGGTCACGTCAATATGGACATCCGTATGTTCGTCCTGGTATATGTGTATGGTAATGGCTCCGGTATTTCCTTTCGGCTCGATACCGTGGAAAATGGCATTTTCCACAATGGGCTGCAGCGTAAATTTCAGGATGCGGCATCCGGTCAGCGCTTCGTCCTCGATGTCAAAGGATAAAGTGATGGTCCCGCCGTACCGGTACTGCTGTATGGTAAAATAGTCTTTGATCAGGGATATTTCATGGGATATGGGAACGAGGTTCGTGGTTCCCTTGGAAATATCTTTTAACAGGCGGGAGAGGGCGGTGGTCATTTCCGCGATTCCCGTGGCATTCTGTATGGTTGCCATCCATTTAATGGAATTTAATGTATTGTACAAAAAATGGGGATTAATCTGGCTTTGCAGCATCCGGTATTCATAATCCTTTTTCTGCCGTTCGGCCTCAATTCTCTGGTTCATCAGGGAAAGCACGTTTTCCGACAGGTCGTTGATGTTCTTGCCGATATCCCCTAATTCATGTTCCCACTCCGTGGACGGGTCCCTGGAAAAGTCGCCGCCCGCAATCCGCTTCATGCGCACCTGTAACTGTCGTACCGGTACGTTAACCGTCTTTGACAGGTAGCAGAAAAGCAGGATGCCAAGAAAAGCGGAAGCGGTCAGGATGACTACGGTGACAATGAGGAAGGTGGAGAAAGTATCCCGTGAAAGGGTATGTTCGTCCAAGCATTCCGCCACATATAAGTTGCGCGTACCCAAAGGGCGCGTAACCATAAGGTAAGTTTTCTGTTCCTCCCGGTCGAAGACCTTCTGTATCTCCGTATCCCGGCTTAATGCAATGTTTGACAGGTTTTCCAACGACTCAAATCCGTTTTCGCACAGCAGCAGGTTTTGCTCCGCATACCGGTAAAAAGAATCCCCTATGCGGAAATAAAGGCGGTCGTCCGTGTCCGACAGCGCATCCCGCATGGGGGACGTGATGACGGAGGTGGACATTTCCGTAAAAATATACCCGATTTCACCTGCGCGGTAAGGATGCTGGATGGTGTGGAGCATGGGAATGACGGGTAGTGTTTTTGTGGTGAAAAAGGGATCGGGCAGTATTTCCGTGGCTATTTCACCGGTGTTTTCATAGAGTGTGCCAAAATAGGGAAGGGACAGCACCGCTTCCGAGGAAACGGCAATATTGGAATTAACGGCTTCCACGACTTGGATGATGTCCTTTCTGGACTTTCCGATGATGACCGCACGGATAATCTGTGAGGACAAGGAACTGTTGGAAGCGTAAATTTCCGTAATGAAGTCGTGGGCTTCCCGTTTGGCGAGACTGTTTGGTACGTTTTCCCCCATGGCAAATTTGCTGATTTTATTGCTTTTCTGGCAGGAGTCAATGAACCCCTTTACGTTATTGATATTGGAATCAATGGAGGAACATAAAAAAGAAAGCCTGATTTCCGAAGTCTGTATCATGTTCTGCCTGAGGTTGTAAGATACGATAAAATAGCTGACGGCAGTTATGATAATGCTGATCAGCAGTATCATGGAGATGGTGCATAATAAAATCCGCGCACGGATGGTATGGAAAAATTTTTTCACGGGAATATTCACACCTTTCCTCTGAATGACTTATGGATGATACTGTCCGCCAAACTGTATTTTGGGCGGTATGGTTTGTCCGCCCATGGCATATATTCTAACATAAGGTACGTTTGGGTGGAAAGGAAAAGTGCGGAAAGTTGGAAACAAAGATAAAAAAGACATGTTTTTCAAAAAAAGTACATCTTTTTTGCCGTGGATTCCAAAAGGTGAAATAATTATGAATAAAAAATTAAAATTTTTCATGTTCACCAAAGGCAGGAAACCATATAATAAAATTGCCAAGTGCAAATTGAAAGAAAAGGGAGGAAGTTAGAATGAAGAAAAAACTTGTAAGTGTTTTACTGGCAGCTACCATGTTGGCATCCGTGCTGGCAGGATGCGGCGGTTCCGGCTCCGAACCGGCGGCAGAGGCGCCTGCGGCAGAAGCTCCGGCAACGGATGCGGCTCCTGCGGAAACCCCGGCAGAACCGGAAGCAAACGACACGGCTGATGCAGGCGAGACGGCTCCTGCCGCAGAAGGCGAAGCGGTTACGTTAAAATGGGCTATTTGGGATAAGGACATTACCCCTTACTGGCAGGCTTTGAAAGACGGTTATGAAGCGGCAAATCCCAATGTGACCATTGAAATGACGGATTTGGGTTCCACGGATTATATGACGGTGCTGGCAACGGAGTTGTCGGGAAGCGGTTCCGACTTTGACGTGGTTACGATTAAGGATGTGCCGGGATATGCAACGCTGGTTTCCAAAAATACATTGGAACCTCTTGACAGCTACATTTCCGAAGCAGGTATCGATTTGGGACAGTACGGCGGCGTGGACAAACAGGTTACGGTAAACGGCAGCCTGTACGAGCTTCCTTTCCGTAATGATTTCTGGGTAGTGTTCTATAACAAGGACATTTTTGACAATGCGGGCGTTGCTTACCCGACCAACGATATGACCTTTGAGGAATATGACGCTTTGGCAAGGCAGGTGGCGGATCCCACGTTCGGCGCACAGGTATACGGTACCCATTACCATACCTGGAGGAGTGCGGTACAGTTGTTCGGCGTACTGGACGGAAAGCATTCCATCCTGGACGGTACTTATGATTATTTCAAACCTTATTATGAAATGGTATTAAAGCAGGAAGATGATACCATCTGCAGGAACTATGCGGATTTGAGCGCAGAAGGACTGCATTATTCCGCAGCATTCTCCGGCGGCGACGTGGCGATGCTGAACATGGGTTCCTGGTATATCTCCACTCTGATTGCAAGCCTTCAGAGCGGCGAATATGATTCTTCCCTCTGCGGAAACTGGGGCATCGTAAAATATCCCCACGCAGACGGTGTGGAAGCAGGTTCCACCCTTGGTACGATTACCGGTCTTGCGGTAACCAGCGTATCCGCAAATAAGGATGCGGCATTTGATTTTGTGGAGTGGGTATCCGGTGCGGAAGGCGCGAAGGTTATGGCACAAACAGGTAACTTCCCGGCGCTCATGACTGATGAAGTAGCAGGCATTATTGCAGGATTGGAAGGTTTCCCTTCGGATGCGGAGAGCAAAGAAGCGCTGAACGTATCCAACCTGTACCTGGAAGTTCCTTATGCGGAGAATGTATCCGAAATCAACGATATCCTCGATACTTACCATAAGTCCATTATGAACCGTGAAATGACCGTGGACGAAGGTATCGCGGCAATGAATGAGGAAGTAGGCAAAGTGCTGGGACAGTAAGGAAGCGTCCAAAACGATGACAGAACAGAATGTGCAGTGAAATACGGGGCTGGCAGGGAAAACCGCCAGCCCCAAAATATCCGGCAAAACCGTGCCGCCGGATGAAACAGGAGGGAAAAGTCCGGTACCGGACATAAAGATTAGGAAAGGGCAGGAGTGAGAGAATGGATGAAAAAAAAGCGGCTCAGGTAAAAAAACTGGAAACGGATTCCGCAGAGCTGATGCGTCTGATTCGTGCGGAAAACGATATTGAGAAAAAGAAAAAGCTGATTGCCAAAAGGGACGGCATACAAAGAAAAGTTACGGCAATCAGGAACAACCGGAAAATAAGCAGGGAAACAAAGAGGGATATTGTCGCTTATTCGTTTATTGCGCCCAACTTTATCGGCTTTGCCGTATTTACCCTGATTCCCATTATTTTTGCCTTTATGCTGGCTTTCATGGATTGGGACGGAAGCAATGCGGCATCGTTTGTGGGCTTGGCGAATTTTAAGAAACTGGTGGGGGACACGTTCTTTGTGGCAGCATTAAAGAATACGATTATATACGTAATCGGTACGGTGCCGCTTACCATGATTGCGTCCCTGGCGCTTGCGATTGTACTGAACCAGAAAATTGTGGCGCGTGGGTTTTTCCGTACCGTGGCCTTCTTTCCTTATGTGGCGTCGCTGGTGGCGATTACCGCAGTATGGAGCATGATTTTCCATCCTTCCAAGGGTCCGGTGAACTATCTGCTCTTAACCCTTTTTAAAGTTCCCCAAAACGAGCTGCCTAAATGGTTCAGCGGAGGATTGGTGCTGTTTACCCTGATTCTGTTCAGCGTATGGAAGTACATGGGCTATTATATGGTGATTTACCTTGCGGGTTTACAGGGGATTTCCGCAGAGCTTTATGAGGCGGGGAGCCTTGACGGCGCCACCACATGGCAGAAATTTTGCTACATTACCTGGCCGCAGCTCCGTTCCACTACATTTTTCGTTGTGGTCATGCTGACCATTAACTGTTTTAAGGTTTATGATATTGCCGTCATGCTGGCAGGCGGCGGCGACGGCAAACTGAGTACCTCGGCAACCGTCCTTGTTTATTACATCTACCAAAACGCGTTTAACTATTGGGATCTCGGATATTCCAGTGCAATCGCGATGGTACTGTTCCTGATGGTTCTCGTGGTGACGCTGATTCAGTTCAGGTACGAGAAGAAATTAGGCGAATAGGGATAACGGGAAAGGAGGAACTAAGATGGGTAATACAAACAATAACGAAACCAATAAGAAGTTTAAGTCAAAAAGAAAAGCCGAGATAGCCGGTAAAGTAGGCGTATATGCCGTGCTGCTGATTATTACGGCATGTATGATTGTTCCCTTCCTGTGGATGCTTTCCGCATCCATTAAGTCGAACCGGGAAGTATTCCTGATGGATCCGTTCGTATGGATTCCGGAACAGCCGAAGTGGGACAATTACATAAACATTTGGACGAAGATTCCTTTGCTGAAATTTGTGGAGAATACGGTTATCCTGACCATTGTGGTGACATTTTTGCAGCTTCTGACATCCAGCTTTGCGGCATATTCTTTTGCAAAACTGGAATTTAAGCACAAAAATGCCTTATTCCTCGCCTATATTGCAACCATCGCAATGCCCTGGCAGGTATACATGGTGCCCCAGTTCATCATGATGCGGGGAATGGGATTGAACGATAAGCTGCTGGCAATGATTTGTTTACAGGCATTTTCCGCATTCGGCGTATTCTTAATGAAGCAGTTTTATGAAGGAATCCCCAACGACTTGTGCGAAGCGGCAAGGATTGACGGCATGAGCGAATACCGGATTTACGCGAAAATCATGCTGCCGCTGTCGAAACCCGCACTGTCCACGCTGACCATTTTTACGTTCGTGAATACGTGGAACGATTACCTTGGCCCCTTGATTTACTTAAGGACGGAGACGAAGAAGACCATCCAGTTGGGGCTGAAAATGTTTATCGGCCAGTATTCCGCGGAATACGGTTTAATTATGGCAGGGTCGGTGGTATCGCTGGTGCCGGTGATTCTCGTATTCCTCTGCTTACAGAAATACTTTGTGGAAGGTGTTGCGTCCACCGGGTTAAAGGGATAAGATGGAGAAAGGGGGATACCGTATGGGAGGAAAAAAGATGTTGTTTGAAAATATGCCGGTGATAACCGGGGAAGAAGTGGATTGCGCCCTGGGTTTTTCGGCGGAGCAGGTAGTGCGGAACCTGCCGGAATTTACGCACAGGTTCCAAAAGGCTTACAGTGAGAACGGTTTTTACCATCCGATTGAGAATAATTACTGGACGACGGGCTTTTGGACAGGGGAAATCTGGCTGGCGTATGAATATATGAAGGGGCTGGGGGAGACCGGGGAAGCGGCGGCAGGGCAGCTTAGGGAAGCCGGGGAGATCCAGATTGACAGCTTCTTAAACCGTATAGACAAAAAAATCGAGGTGGACCACCATGATATGGGGTTCCTTTATTCCCCGTCCTGCGTGGCGGGATATAAGCTGGTCGGAAGCAGGAAAGGACGGGAGGCTGCCATAAAGGCGGCGGACCAGTTGATTACGCGTTACCATCCGGTGGGGGAATTTATCCAGGCATGGGGACCCATGGACGCGCCGGAGAATTACCGCCTGATTATTGACTGTCTGTTAAACCTGCCGCTGTTATATTGGGCATCGGAAGAAACCGGGGACGGTAAATACAGGGAGATTGCGGAGAAACATATCCATACGGCGGTGAAGAACGTCATCCGTGAGGATTACTCCACATGGCATACGTTTTTCTTCGATATGGAAACGGGCGCTCCCGACCACGGAGCCACCTGCCAGGGATACCGCGACGGTTCCGCATGGGCGAGGGGGCAGGCGTGGGGAATCTACGGATGCGCGCTGGCTTATAAGTATACCGGACGGGAAGAATACGTTGATTATTTTAAACATGTGACCCAGTACTTTTTGGAGCATCTGCCAAAGGACATGGTTCCGTTTTGGGATTTGGAATTTACGGACGGGGACGACCAGCCAAGGGATTCTTCTTCCGCTTCCATTGCGGCGTGCGGCATGTTGGAAATGATAAAATCCATGGGAGCGGAGGATGCGGCGGTTTACAAAAAATATGCCCTGCAGCTCATGAAGTCGGTGTATGACAATTATGCGGTAAAAGATGCCGGGGAGTCCAACGGTCTGGTGCTGCACAGCACATATTCCAACCATTCCCCTTATAATACCTGCAACCACTACGGGGTGGACGAATGCAACTCATGGGGTGACTATTTCTACATGGAGGCGCTGACGAGACTGCAGAAAGACTGGGTATTGTATTGGTAGGAAAGGAGGAGCCGGGGTGATGCGGACGGATTGGGAAGGAAAATTGGACAGTAAGAAAGATTTTCAGGATTTGTTAATGGAGATACTGAATCCGCTGCTTCCGTATTACAGTGAAGGAAAAGCGGAACTGGTATTGGGGGTTACGGCGACTAATTATGACCAAAAGGCTATCCGGCTGGAAGCGTTTTCACGGCCGTTATGGGGGTTGGTTCCTTTGTGGGCAGGCGGCGGGAGCGCGCCTGCCTTTGAGGAAATTTACCGGAAGGGCCTGGCGGAAGGGACGAATCCGGACAGTAAGGAATATTGGGGCGGTTTCCATGCCTTTGACCAAAGGTTTGTGGAAATGGCGGCGATTTCCTACGGACTGATTTTGGCGCCGGAGAAGGTGTGGGAGCCTTTGACGGAAAAAGAGAAGGACGATCTGGCGGATTGGCTGTACGGGATTAACCGGTATGAGCTGCCGGTCTGTAACTGGATTTTATTTGCGGTATTGGTGAATACAGCCCTTAAGAAGCTGGGAAGAAAGTATGACGCTAAAAAGCTGGAGACTTATTTAAAGGGTGCGGATACTTTTTATTTGGGCGACGGATGGTACCAGGACGGGGATTCGGGGCAGAAGGATTATTATGTGTCTTTTGCCATTCATTTTTACAGTCTGTTTTATGCCAAAGTGATGGAGGAAGAAGATGCGGAGCGCAGCCGGTTATATAAAGAAAGAGCGGCATTGTTTGCGAAGCAGTTTATTTACTGGTTTGACGAAAACGGGGCGGCGCTGCCGTTCGGGCGCTCCCTGACTTACCGTTTTTCCCAGGTGAGTTTTTTCTGTGCCTGCCTGATGGCCGGTGTGGAACCTTTTCCCGTGGGCGTCATGAAAGGGTTAATCGTCCGGCATCTGTGCGACTGGATGAAGAAGCCTGTTTTTGATCGGAACGGCATCCTGACCATCGGGTACGGTTATCCCGATTTGGTGATGGGGGAGCGTTATAACGGACCGGGGTCGCCGTATTGGGCGCTTAAAACTTTTGCGGTGCTGATGCTGCCGGATGACCACCCGTTTTGGAGTGCAAAGGCGCAGCCCATGCCGGAGTTAAAAGAGCAGTTGGCGCTTCCCTGTGCGGATATGTTAATCCGCCGTTACGAAAACCATACCACGGCATATGTGCCGGGCAGGTACAGTCCTGCCGGCCATGGGCAGACGCCCGCGAAGTACGGGAAATTTGCCTATGATACCAGGTTTGCCTTTAACGTGGCAAAATCAACCTGTGAACTGCATGAGGCTGCGCCGGACAGTATGCTGGCTTTTTTGGTGAACGGTTATGTGTATGTAAGGCGGATTTGTGATAAGTTCCATGTGTCGGAAACGGACGTGACATCGGAATGGAGACCCTATGAGGGAATTTCGGTGGAAACCGTAATTGTACCTACCAGACACGGGCATATCCGCAAGCATATCATAGAAAGCGACAGGGAGTGTGAAGCCTGTGACTGTGGTTTTGCGGTGGAAATCGATGTGCCGGGAGAGAAACTGGCAGAGGAAGACAACAAGGCATGGGTGGAGAACGGTTACAGTATCTGTCAGGTGATTGCGGTACAGGGGGATGGCAGAGGGGAAATCATCATTGCCGATCCCAACACGAATCTGCTGCATCCGATGACACGGATTCCGGCTGTCCGTTACCGGATTCACAAGGGCAGGAATGAAATCGTTACGGAAGTAAAGGCGGGATACCATCGTACGTGGTAAAACAGGCGGCGGAAGGAGTGCGCCGGCAGGACAGACGCCGCCTGGAAAGGCGGATGGAGACAGGAAGGGGCTTGGGAAATGGCAAAGCTGTTTAGTTATGATAATCCGGTATGGAGGTTTATGGGCAGGGTGGCGGATGTGTTCTTCCTGACAGTGCTTTGGGCAGTGTGTTGCCTGCCGGTGGTGACAGTGGGCGCTTCCACTTCCGCACTTTATTATGTGTCGTTAAAAATGGCAAAAAACGGGGAAGGCTATTTGGGGAAATCGTTCTTAAAGGCTTTTAAGGACAACTTTGCGCAGTCAACCGCAGTTTGGCTCATCATGCTTGCCGCAGGCGGTTTCCTTGGTGCGGATTTGTATTTTTTTTATCATATGGAATCGCGGGCGGGGGTTTTTGCCTTTTGGCTGTTTTTAGTGTTTACGGTATTTTGGCTGTTTGTGGCGGTGCTTGTGTTCCCCTTGGAAGCACGGCTGGATACGAAGGTGGGAAATCTGTTTTTCATGGCGTTTATGGTCTGCATCAAGAATTTTTCCTGGGTGCTGTTAATGGCGGTTACGGCGGTCTGCGTATTGGCAGTAGGCGTGTTCGTGTTCTGGCCGGTGCTGCTTTTGGGTGCGGGGACCGTCGCTTATGTCCATTCCCTGATTTTGGTTTGGATGGTGTTTCCGAAATACGGGTGGAATGGGGAAGAAGCGTAAAGATGAATTCTTTAACAGTTTCTTAGATTTAGAAAGGATTGGGTTGGATTTATGGCAATTTTGGCATTAAAAGTGTTGGATAAAAACGGAAAAACGGTTTGCGTGAGCAGCGGGGAGGATTACGTGAGCCTTGTCTGTACGGCGGAATATCAGGAAGGCGACCGTATCGTGCTGGAAACTTCGGAAAAGAACCTGCATGTATTTTGGCAGGTGGACGATGCGCTGGGGGCAGCGTTTTGCTATATTACCGGAAACGTATCCTATGGGATTCCTTTCGGGGAAAAACGGATTTGTTATTCGCCGAAAGCGTTTTACGGAAACCGGCATTACCTGTATGCCCGGACGGCGAGGGAGGACGAGGTCGGGGCTTACCGGAACCTGGCGCTTAATATCTGTGACCAGCATGGCGATACGGGATGCTTTCCCCATGCGTATGCCAATGTGGAGACGAGGGGGGAATCGGTGTTTGCGGCGCGCAATGCCATCGACGGCGTATGTGAGAACCGCTCCCACGGGGAATGGCCTTATGAATCCTGGGGCATTAACATGCAGGATGATGCGGAAATGACCGTGGATTTCGGGAGGGAAGTGGAAGCGGACAAAGTGGTTTTGTATACCCGTTCGGATTTCCCCCATGACAACTGGTGGAAGCAGGTGAAGCTGTCTTTTTCCGACGGTTCCGAGACTGTATGGGATTTGGAAAAAAGCAGCCTGCCCCATGTACTCACATTTGAGAAAAAAAGAATTACGTGGGTGCGTTTGGGCGATTTGATTAAGGCGGACGACCCGTCGCCGTTTCCGGCGCTGAGCCAAATGGAGGTGTATGGACGGGTAGTGGTGTGAAGGGGTGCATGTTATAATAGGTGGCGGACGCATGTGCGGAAGTTTTTTGCGGGACGGCGGCAGCCGGAGTGCCTGTCCCGGATTTTCCGTGCTTCGTTTCCGGCGGGAGTTTCTTAG
>CAJUMD010000031.1 GCA_910587275.1 uncultured Kineothrix sp. | reverse complement strand
AATCGGGCATGGATGCCCGATTTAGCCCGATTCGGCATGGATGCCGATAGAGGGCGTCCCGCAGCCTGTAAAAACCTACCCATTCTGTTTAGAAAAAACCGCCGGAAAAAGTGCACGGAAAACCGTGACAGGCAATCCCGCGGCCGACGCCCCGCAAAGAACTCCCGCCCGTGCGTCCGTACCCACACCCTTCCCATCTATATTCCCCCTACATACACCCTGTGTTCCCATGTATTCATATTACTTACTAAAACTTATTCAAATACATCCCATGTTATCATTCATTCCCACCCGTGCAAAGCAGTTGCATAAGGAAATTTCCCTTACTCGCACACCGCGCACCGCATAGCGGCACTTCTTCTGCATGAGGCTGTGCAAAATACAAACGGGGAAACGCCCTGCATTCCCCCGCCCAATATGACACCTTCCTAACACCCCACAATTGATTTCTTCGGGCATTTCTCCGCGCAGGTTCCGCACCCGCTGCACTTATCATAATCAATCTTCGCCAAAAACTCCGACACTTCCACCGCTTCCGAAGGACAGTTCTTCTTGCAGAGCTGGCATCCGATGCATCCTGCCGTGCACTCCTTCATCACCACGGGACCCTTTTCCTTCGAGCTGCATGCCACCGCATACTTCGCATCATAAGGAATCAGCTCAATCAAATGTTTCGGGCAGATTTCCACGCACTTGCCGCACGCTTTGCATGCCTCCTTATCTACCACCGCAACCCCGTTTACCACATGGATTGCGTCAAAAGGACATACATCCACACAGCTTCCGAATCCCAAACAGCCGTAATTACATGCCTTCGCACCTCCGTTCGGCACGAACGCCAGCATCCGGCAGTCCTCGATGCCATGGTATTCGTAATCCAGCTTTGTCTTCTCACAATCGCCCTGGCATTTCACGAAAGCAACCTTCCGCACCGTTTCCTCCGCTTCCACACCCATGATTCCGGCAATCACCTTTCCCACCGGCTCGCCGCCCACCGGACAGGCATTGACCGGCGCTTCGCCCTTCGCGATAGCCGCAGCCAGACCGGAACAACCCGGAAAACCGCAGCCGCCGCAATTGTTGCCGGGCAGCGCGCCCAAAACCGCTTCTTCCTTCTCATCCACTTCCACCTTGAATTTAATGGCGGCAAGACCAAGGAACAATCCGATAAAAAGTCCCACGCCTCCCACAATGGCGGTGGCTGTCACCACTCCTGTTACGCTCATCCCATCCACCTCCTACAACAGTCCCGAAAATCCGCAGAACGCAATCGCCATCAGTCCTGCCGTAACAAGCACGATGGGCATTCCCTTAAAGGATTCGGGTATCTCATTATATTCCATTTTCTCACGGATACCGGCAAGTATCACGATGGATACGGTAAATCCCACCGCCGTCGCAAACCCGTTGACGATACCTGTCAGGATACCGTATTTCTTCTGTACGTTCGTAAGGGCAATTCCGAGTACCGCACAGTTTGTCGTAATGAGCGGCAGATATACGCCAAGCGCCTGATACAGCGAAGGCATGAATTTCTTAAGGAACATTTCCACGAACTGTACCAACGCCGCTATCACCAGGATAAACACAATGGTCTGAAGATAAGTAATGCCTAGCTTCTCCAAAACGTATTTATAAATGACCCCCGCCACCGCCGATGCCAGCGTAATGACAAAGATAACCGCAGCGCCCATGCCTGCCGCCGTATTCGTCTTTTTCGATACGCCGAGGAAAGGACACAGTCCCAAAAACTGGCTCAGCACAACATTGTTTACCAGCGAGGAACTGATTAAGATTACCAACAACTCCTTCACCATATTATTCACGCCCCTTTCCGTCCGCTTTTACCGCTTCCGCTTTCTTTCCGCTCCGTCCGTTCCCGCTTTCCTTCTCTGGACTGCCGGAAGCTCCGTAAAATCTGTGGCTGCATCCCTTTTCGCCGCAGTTCATACAATCCTCGTTGCAGCCGGACTGTATCTTTGACATATCACGGCCCTTTTTCTCACCGTTTATCCGTATTTTATTCTGGATAGCGGTCAGTGCCGCCAGTACGAAAAACGCTCCGGGCGCCATGATGAAAATAGCGCAGGGTACATAGGAATCCGGCATGATATGCAGCCCGAAGATTTCCCCCGCACCGATTAACTCGCGCACCGCGCCGATACAGGTCAGGGCAAAAGAAAAACCAAGCCCCATGCCAATGCCGTCAAACAGGGACGGGATGACCGGATTTTTGGAAGCATAGGCTTCCGCCCTGCCTAAAATGATACAGTTTACCACAATCAGGGGAATATACAGTCCCAACGCATCGTAAAGCGCCGGAAGGAATCCCTCCAACAAAAGCTCCACCATCGTCACAAAAGAAGCGATGACCACAATAAACGCCGGAATCCTCACCTTATCGGGAATGATTCCCCGCAGCAGCGAAATAATCATGTTGCTCAACGCCAGTACCACCATGGTAGTCAGTCCCATCCCAAGCCCGTTCATTGCCGAAGTGGTTACGGCAAGCGTGGGGCACATGCCAAGCATCAGAACGAAGGTGGGATTTTCCTTTACCAGCCCGTTATACAGCCGTTCCACGGAACTGCCGCCATAACTGCCTTCCTTGCCATTCTTACTCATTGCCGTTTCCTCCTCCCAACACCGTATGGAAATAATGCAGCCCGGCATTGACGCCGTTCGTTACCGCATGGGTGGTAATTGTGGCGCCGCTGATGGCGTCAATCTGTCCTTCCCCTGCTGCATTGCCTTTCACATACTCAAAGCTCTCCGCATTCTTTCCCGCAAACTGGGGTTTTAACACTTCCTCCGCACGCATACCAAGACCTGCCGTTTCCGAAATGGCAAGCAGGGATATCCCGTTCAAAGTCCCGTCGCTGCGTATCCCCATCATAAACCGGATATCGCCGCCGTAACCTTCATGGTCGTTTACCGTAACCACATATCCGAGTACATTCCCGCCGTCATCCTCTGCGGCAAGCACTTCCCCGATATCCACGCCGCCAAAGCCAAGTTCCGTCCAGGATGCATCCTGCGGCGTATTCACCGCATCCCCCTCCGCAGACGCACCGGAGCCGTCCGCCGTCCATACGCGGAAAGATGCCGCGTCCGCAAATACCTCCTTACATGCCTCCTGCTTTGCCTTTTCCTGCTGCGCCGCAATCGGGTCTTTTGTCACCTGGTATACCACGCCCAGGACAAGCCCCGCAATCAGAGTAATGACAAACAAAACAAGCGAATCCTTTACCATATTTTTTACGTCACTGTTCATGCGCGCTTCCCTCCTTTGGTTCCGAATGCTTTCGGAAGGGTCGCTTTCTCGATTAACGGTACCAAAAGGTTGCCGATGATAATCGCATAGGAAACCCCTTCCGCGGAAGGTCCGAAAATACGGAAAATACCCGTCAGGATACCTAACAGGATACCGAAAACATACTGTCCCGCTTTTGTTATCGGCCTCGTCACATAATCCGTCGCCATGAAAAACGCCCCCAGCATCAGACCGCCGCCTGCCAGATGGGCGCTGATAAAGGCAACATCCACACCGTGACCGCCAAACAGGCATAGAAAAAGGACAAACGTCACTATGTAACTGCCCGGAATCCGCAGGTCAATGACACCAAGCAGCACCAGGAAACAGGCACCGACCACAATTGCAATCATGGAAGTCTCCCCGATGGTCCCGGATGTCCTTCCCACTACCATTTTCAGGATATCCACGCCCTCCCCGCTTTTCAGGGCGGCAAGAGGTGTCGCCCCCGTATAGGTATCGCAGTCAAAATTCGTCATAATCGACGTAAAGGAAACCAAAAGGAAACACCGCGCCGCCAATGCCGGATTCATGAAATTCTGCCCAAGTCCGCCAAACAGCATCTTCACCACTAATATAGCGAACACGCCGCCGATTACCCCAATCCACCAGGGGGCACTGGACGGCAGGTTTAACGCCAGCAGAAGTCCCGTCACCACCGCTGAATAGTCGCCGATGGTCGGTTTCCGGTTCATCAGTTTCCCATAAGCATATTCCGTGCCAACAGTGGTTGCCACCGTCACCACGATTAAGATCAGCGCATCCAGCCCGAAATTGTAAATGCCAAAGCCTGCCGCCGGAAGCAGCGCAATTACCACCGCCAGCATTATGCTGCTGGTGGTCACTTTGGACCGCACATGGGGATTGGATGACACCTTCATCAAATCACTCACTGTCCTGTACCTCCCTATTTCTTTTTCCGTTTCGCCAACTGCATCTTACGCATGGACTTAATGGTCTGCGTCAGCGGACGCTTCGCCGGACATACAAAGCTGCAGCAGCCGCATTCGCAGCATTCCATGCCATTCTCGGCAAGAAACGCTTCCTCATTGTAATGCTCCGCATAATCCGCCAATCTTCGCGGCACGACCCTGCCCGGACATACCTCCACGCATTTGCCGCAGTTAATGCAGGCGCTCGGTTCCATCCGCGACACGTCGTCCTGTGTCATGCACAAAAGTGCGGATGCCGTTTTCGTTGTCGGAACATCCAAATCGAAAATACCAAAGCCCATCATCGGCCCGCCGGATACGATTTTCACCGGAGGCTCCTTAAAACCTCCCGCTTCCTCCACCAACTCATGGTAATTGGTACCGATGCGTACGATGAAATTCCTCGGATCGGCAATGGCGTCCCCCGTCACCGTCACGATACGGTACATCAACGGTTTCCCCAGCATCACCGCATGATAGATTGCCACGATGGTATCCACATTGTCCACGATACAGCCCGCATCCGCAGGCAGCATCGTGGAATTAATGCTGCGTCCCGTCGTCGCATAAATAATCTGCCGCTCCGCCCCCTGCGGATATTTGGTCTTCAGCGCCTTGACGCTGATGCACGCATCTTCTTTCGTCAGCTTTTTCAACAGCTCGATGCAGTCCGGTTTGTTGTCCTCCACCGCCAGTATCCCCTGTGCATTGGGAAACAGGTGCAGCATGATTTTCATGCCTTCCACCAGTTTCTCCGGCTCCTCCAAAATCCTCCGGTAATCGGACGTCAGGTACGGTTCGCACTCCGCGCAGTTAGCGATGATGTACTCGATTTTCTCCGGTTCCTTCGGCGAGAGCTTGATAAACGTGGGAAATCCTGCGCCGCCCATGCCGACGACCCCGGCTTCTTTTACCCGGTTTATAATCTGCTCCCTGGAGAGTTCTTCCAGGGAATCCACGCCGGAATACAGGACTTCGCCGTACAGCCCGTCATTTTCCACCACAATGCTCATGACATTGTCTCCGGTCACCACACGTCTTGGCTCAATCGCCTTCACCGTCCCGGAAACCGTCGCATAAATCGGCGCAGACACGAAACCGGAAGCCTCCGCAATCTTCTGACCCGTCAATACGTGGTCCCCCTTTGCCACAATTGGCGTTGCGGGCGCACCGATATGCTGGGAGAGGGGATACACCAAATCCCCTTTGGGCAGCACTTCCTTAATCGGCTTATCCTTCGACATGTCCTTTCCGTCAAAAGGATGTATCCCGCCCACAAATGTTAATTTTGCCATTTTCCACCCTTCTTTCTTAAACTTCCGCCCGCCAGTTTTCCTTCTGCCGGAACGGTAATTTTTCTCTATAAACAATATACTATTTTTCTACAAAAAATACTACTGAAAAATGAAAAAACATGTTATGATATACAAAGAACGTTACGGATTAAAATATATTTTGGAAAGGATAGGAAAAACCGTGAGAACCTTACGACAAACGATACATTTACCCAACCTGGATTATCCTTTGGAAAAAACCGCACCTTTAGATAAAATATTGTTTCTTGACATCGAAACCACCGGATTTACCGCCAGGAGTTCCTGCCTGTACCTGATTGGGACCGCTTATTATAAGGACGGTAAATGGTGTATTAAACAATGGTTTGCCAACCATTACGAAGAGGAAGCCCAGGTATTATCTTCCTTTTTCCGTTTTGCCGCGAATTTCACCCATTTGGTACATTTTAACGGCAATAATTTTGACCTGCCCTACCTGCTCCAAAAATGCCAGCAGCACAGCCTGCCTTATCATTTTGACCGCCATACGGGAATCGACCTTTACCGCCGGCTTTCCCCCTATAAATCCTGCCTGCATCTGCCAAACTGCAAGTTAAAGACCATGGAGCAGTTCCTTGGAATTGAACGGGAAGACACCTGCAGCGGCGGCGAACTCATCAGCGTATACCACGATTATGTGAAAAATCCCACTGATTTTGCCCTGCAGGCACTTACCGTCCACAACTCGGACGACCTGAAAGGAATGCTGCGGGTACTTCCCGTTTTGGCATATTATGACCTGTTCAATGCCCCGCTGCACCCGAAAAAAGTTCAGGCAAATTATTACCGGGACATCGACGGGACACAGCACCAGGAACTGATTATGAAACTGGCTCTCCCCTCCCCCCTCCCCAAGCCCTTTTCCTGTTCGGCAAGGAGCTGCTATTTCCGGGGCGAAGGCGGGGAAGGCAGCCTGCGCGTCCCCTTATATGAGGAAGAAATGAAATATTTTTATTCCAATTACAAAAACTATTACTATCTCCCCGAGGAAGACATGGCGATGCATAAATCCGTCGCTTCTTATGTGGACAAGGACCACCGCGTACAGGCGTCTGCCGCCAACTGCTACACCCGCAAACTGTCCAGCTACCTTCCCCAATGGGATGTCCTCTTTGAGCCGTTTTTCAAGAGAAATTATAATGAAAAGGAAATGTTTTTTGAACTGACCGAAGAGCGGAAGATGAACCGGGACCTGTTTTCCCAATATGCGGCACATGTCTTGGGCATGATGGTGGATTTCCGTTAAAAAAACAATAAAAAGGAAGAAGGAACCGTCCCATGGAACGGTTCCTTCTTCCTTTTTTATACCGTTTTCTATACCGGCACCTTTTCCGTCCGGCTTATGCAATCTCCACAATCCAGCCCTCCGGCGCCTTAATCCTGCCCATTTGGATTCCCGTCAGCGTTTCATACAGCCGTTTCGTCACCGGCCCCATATCGGTCATGCCGCTGGGAAGACAGATTTCTTTTCCGTGATCGACGATCTTCCCTACCGGGGAAATAACGGCCGCGGTCCCGCAAAGCCCACATTCCGCAAAATCCTTTACTTCCTCAAGCAGTACTTCCCTTTCTTCCACTTCCAGTCCAAGATATTCCTTCGCCACATACACCAGCGAACGCCTGGTAATGGAAGGAAGGATGCTGTCAGACTTCGGCGTTACCACCTTGCCGTCCTTTGTCACGAACAGGAAATTTGCCCCGCCCGTTTCCTCCACCTTCGTCCTGGTGGCTGCATCCAAATACATATTCTCATCAAACCCGTTCCTGTGGGCAGTCTGGATGGCATAAAGGCTCATGGCGTAATTAAGCCCCGCCTTGATATGTCCCGTCCCGTGCGGCGCCGCACGGTCAAAATCGCTGACACAAATGGTCAGGGGTTTCACGCCGCCCTTAAAATATGGCCCCACCGGTGTAGCAAAAATGCGGAATTGGTATTCATCCGCGGGCTTCACGCCGATGACCGGATTCGTACCGAACATGTAAGGCCGCAGGTAAAGGGTCGCGCCCGAACCGTAAGGCGGAACATACATCCGATTGGCAGCTACCGTCTGCACCACCGCATCCACAAAACGCTTCTCCGGGAATACCGGCATCTCCAGCCGTATGGCGGAATCCACCATACGGGATGCATTCAAATCCGGGCGGAATGTAACGATACGCCCGTCCTGTGTCGTATATGCCTTTAACCCCTCAAAAACCGTCTGCGCATACTGGAGCACGCCCGCACACTCGCTGACCGTCACCATGGAATCCTCCGTCAGCACGCCGCCGTCCCATGCTCCATCCTTATAATTGGAAACATACCTTTTATCCGTCTCAATATAGCCAAAGCCTAGATTCTCCCAATCGATGCTCATCTTATCCATCTCCTTCACTCCCTCTTTCGCAGTCTGTGTTTTTCTTTTTTTCTAATTTATTATTATCCTTTTTCACCGAAAAGTCAACCGTTTTGGTGAATGGGGCGAACGCACGGGCGGGAGTTTGTTTAGTGGTCAAATTGCATGTCCCGGTTTTCCGTGCACTTTTTCCGGCTGGGAGTTTCTAAGCAGAATGGCGTAAGTTTTCACAGGCTGCGGGACGCCCTCAAGCGGCATCCTTGCCGCATCGGGCTAAACCGTGCATCCTTGCACGGTTTCCCTGGGATATCCGCATTCTGCCAAGAAATTCCCACCGGAAACGAAGCACGGAAAATCCGGGACATGCAATTTGACCACTAAACAAACTCCCGCCCGTGCCGGGTATAAAGAATGCTGGTATTTCTTATGATTGAACTGTTACAACTCACTTTTCATATGACACCAACGTCAGTTTTTCATTCACCAC
This sequence comes from uncultured Kineothrix sp., assembly GCA_910587275.1. Classification (GTDB taxonomy): domain Bacteria; phylum Bacillota; class Clostridia; order Lachnospirales; family Lachnospiraceae; genus Kineothrix. Next base: position 24,341 of record CAJUMD010000031.1, on the reverse strand, counting down.
CTCTGTCTTCCCCGTTCTGATATAACCCATTTTTTCATATAAATGACAGTTTTTTTCCTCCTGTAAGATGGTTTCCAGTTCCCAGTCTTCCCCGCCATGGATTTCCTCACACAGCGCGATTGCCTTTTGGGCGATTCCCCTGCCACAGAAGGCGGGAAGGACAAAGAGCGGGGAAATTCGTTTCTTTTTCCCCTCCCCCTTTTTATCCACCACACGGATTGCCCCGACTTCCCGGTTTCCAAGGCAAATCACATAAAAAAACGTAAACTTCTGCGCCAGGCGCATTTTTATTTTTTCCAAATCCTCGTTTCCCGGATTCGTGTCAAAATCCTGGTATTTGTCCAAAAGTTGTGCAAACGCCTCTATCTGCATTCCATGAATCCGTTCCGCATCCTCCATGCCTGCCCGAACCAATTTTACATTATTCCTGAATTTCTCCATCCGATACAGATTCTCCCCATCCAGCTCTTTTTTCCCGTTTTTATACTCATATCCCTTTTTCCTGTAAAATTCCGCCGCCGTGACGGATGCCGGAATCTCTATCCTCTCCGCCCGCAGGAACAGTTCATCCGCTTCGAGCGTATCTACAATGAAACTTCCGATTCCCTGTCCATGCAATTCCGGCAGCACAAAAATGGTCAGCAGTATACTTTCCGTCAGGCTCCCCCAAAAACTGGAAATGGAACCGACTCCCACAATCCGTTCTTCCTGCCAAAACACATGCACATTCGCATAACCCGCCACTCCCCGGAACCATTCCACATCATGGCTGGCAGCCAATTTTTCCATGGCTTCCACTCCATAATCCCTGACATTTACTTCCTTAAAATTCCTCACAATCAGTCTGACAATTTCCTCCGTATCCTTTTCCTGATACGGTCTTACCCGAATTTCCGTTCCATCTGACAGTCTCATAAAATACCCATACCTTTCCGAACCGTTGTGCCATGTGCATAAAAAAACACCGAACATGCAATATGTCCAGTGCCTATCATCAGGATGCCGGTTTTCTCTTTCTACCGTCTATCTAAAGCATGGGAAAACCCAAAACCTACCTCACCGACTGACATGCACGGACATTACAGACCTATGTTCCGTAACCGCGCACCCCGCCGGGCTGCCGTTACCGAACGATACGTCCGTAATACATGTACCTGTCATTCATGCTGTGCCGTAAGTTCTGCATTTCCATGTTCTCCTTCATTTTTTCTTAATTTACCATACTGTTACATACATGTCAAGAAAGAGCGGAAATTGATTTCCGTGTATTTGGTTTTCCCCATTTTTATTTCCGGCCGCATATGATATAATATCTATCGTTCAGACAGCACCACCCTGGCGTGCTGCTTAGAGTGTGTTTGAAAAATGCTCTGGGAACTGTTCATAAATAACTTTATATTATCAAATGAATCAATTTAATCAATTTTTAAAAAGAAGGGATGATTCCAATGTTTGAATTTACCGACGACTGTAAAATAGGCATTGAGCAGGTGGACGAGGAACACAAATACCTGTTCGACATCCTGAACAGGGCCTATATCCTTGTCACCACGGATTACCACAGCGATTATTACCAGCGCTTAAAGGATATCCTTGCGGAGCTTGACCATTATGCCGAACAGCATTTTGCCCACGAAGAAGAATACATGGCAAAAATATGCGACCCGGAGCTCATTCTCCAACGCCCGCAGCACGCCTTTTTCCGGGAGAAAATCCTGGAATTTGACCTCATCAACATCGACGGGCTGGAAGAACAGCAGCAGGTCCTTACCGACTTGGTCAGCTTCCTTGCCAAATGGCTTTACCGCCACATTTTAAGCAGTGATATCCTAATCGGGAAGCTCCCTCCCCTGGAAGAATGGATGGTGAAGGAAAACCCCTGCGAATTTACGGACGAATACCTCGTCGGCATCGAACTGGTTGACCGTGAACACAAAGAACTGTTCCGCATCGTTGACCGGGCAAACCGGCTGGTGAAATCCTATGATGCATCCTCGGGCTACGACAAAATCATGGATATCTTAAACGAGCTGAAAGCATACACCATCGAACATTTCAGCGATGAGGAAGAATACATGGAAAGCATCCGCTACGAAGGACTTGCCGCACAGAAACGTGCCCACGAGGCTTTCGTTGACAAACTGGAAAACATAAATCTGGAGAAAATCGACAATGATCCCCAGGAATACCTGCAGGAACTTTTGGAGTTCCTGCTTGGATGGCTCATCAACCATATCCTGCACACAGACAAAAAAATACCGCACACAAACTGACCATCCGTCCTGCACAAATTCCTGCCCGGGGGCAGCGCCCCCGCCGCAGGCAGCTAAAAAGCGGACAGGGAACCATTTCCCCTGCCCGCTTTTTAGCTGTTTATTTCAGGTAATGCCCAAGTACCTGTATAAAGACGTCCACGTCCAACGGTTTTGCAATGTGGGCATTCATCCCGTTCTTTAACGCCGCCTCTTTATCCTCCTCCAGCGCGTTCGCTGTCATGGCGATAATCGGCAGATTCCTCACATCCTTCCTCGGCAGGTTCCGAATGGTCCTTGTTGCCTCATAGCCGTTCATAATCGGCATCTGCACATCCATCAGCACCGCATCGTAATAATTCTCCTCCGACTTCCTCACCATGTCCACCGCATCCGTCCCATCCGGCGCAGTCTCCACAAGGAATCCGGTCTCCGTCAGAATGACTTCCGCAATCTCCCGGTTCAGCTCGATATCCTCTACCAGCAGGATTCGTTTGCCGCTGAAATCAGCCAGGGTCCATGCCGCCGCCTTATCCTCTTTTTCCAGCAGGTTATTGGCGGCTAACAGCGCGGATTTCAAATCCGACATGAACAGCGGTTTCGCACAGAATGCGGTTACACCCGCCTCCCTCGCTTCTGTCTCAATATCCGTCCAGTCATATGCCGTCAGGATAATGATGGGCGCTTCCTCACCCACCGCCTTGCGGATTCTCCGTGCCGTTTCCACACCGCTCGTTTCCGGCATTTGCCAGTCGATGATGTAGGTATGGTAAGAATCCCCCTCCTCATGGGCAATTTGGGCGCGGTATGCGGCTTCCCTGCCGGACGTCGTCCACTCGGCACGCATCCCGATCTGCTTTAACATCTTGCTCACGCTGTCGCAGACATGGAAATCATCGTCCACAACCAACGCACGCAGCCCTTTCAGTTCCTGTATCTGTGCCGCGTTTTTCTCCACATCCTGGAGTTTCAGTGAAAGTTCCACCGTAAAGGTGCTTCCCTTTCCGAGTTCGCTTTCCACGGAAATCGTTCCACCCATCATTTCCACGATGTTCTTCGTAATCGCCATGCCAAGCCCCGTCCCCTGGATACCGCTTTGGGTGGTGGTTACTTCCCGCTCAAACGGCTCAAAGATATGTTCCACAAATTCCCCGGACATACCGATACCGTTATCCTTGATTATAAACGTATAATCACCGTACCCATGACGGAACGTGGTTTTCTGCATAATGCGGAACGTGATGGTTCCCCCCGCCGGCGTATATTTTACCGCATTGCTCAGCAAGTTAATAAATATCTGGTTTAATTTCAGGGCATCCGCAATCACATCCTCATTGGCAACCTCAAAGGTGTCAATAAAAAGCTCCAACTGCTTTGCCTTCACCTGGGGCTGGATAATGTTCACCAAATTGTGCATCAGCTCAGAAATATTGCACTCCTGCTCCTTAATCTGTACCTTTCCGCTTTCAATCCTGCTCATGTCAAGAATATCGTTAATCAGGCTGAGCAGATGGTTGCTGGACGAAAGCACTTTCTGCAGGCAGTCTCTGACCTGATCCTTGTTATCAATATGACTGACCGCAATGGTAGTAAATCCGATAATTGCATTCATGGGCGTGCGGATATCATGGGACATGTTGGAAAGGAACGTGGTCTTTGCACGGTTGGCATGCTGCGCCTGCATCAGTGCATCCTGCAGTGCCTGCGTCTGTTCCCTCTGCTTCTTCACCTGTTCGGTAATCTCTTTTGACACGACCATGACCATAATATCGCCCGTATCATCGTCACGTGTCATAAGGAAGGACTGGCGGACGCACATCGGGTCTTCTCCCGCTGCCTTCCCCCAATATTCCGCAATGACCTCCTTATCCCCCTGTTCATAACGCTCTTTTAAATACCTGACATCCACAATGGTAGTATAAGTTTCCATGGATTCCGGCAATACAAACTGCTGCCAGCTGCGGAAACACCCGGATGCCTTACACGGTACATCCAGCCCTGACTTCTGCAGCATGGATACCTGCTGCCCGTTTACGGTACGCACCACATCCTGCTCAATCCGGTCCTTGGTCAGGTTAAATTCAAATGTGCAGAATGCATTGGACGTAACCGCAATCCGGTACTGCCGTTCTTTACGGCTTGCCAAGGACATTTCCGCCTGGATGCGCAGTTCCTTTTCCTTCATTTCCGTAGTGTTCTGGCGGATGAACAGAACCTTGCATGCCCTGCCTTCTTTCCGCTCCAGACAGATAATATTCAGATGTTCCCAATCTTCCTTCTTCCCACGCAGAACATGGCACTCCAGACGCACATCATCCTGGTTTTCCAATGCCGCAATGACTGCCTCCCTGCGGACCTCTTTTTCAAATTCCTGCCGTTCCTCCCCTTCCGCAATCAGTGCACACAAATGCCTCGCAAAATCCCCGTATCCCCCGCTTGCGGCAAGACCTTTGCTTTCCGGTACCGTCCCCGCCAAATACTGGTAAGTGTCCGCTTCAAAATCCACCATGGTAAAACGGGTAAACAGCGTATTGACCCCGTTAATGATATAGCCCATTTCCCTGTTTTCCTGCTGCAGCAGCTTCTTTTCCCGTCCGGCGCGGACAATCAGTATGATAACGTAAACGGCAAACAGGGCAAACAGCATGACTTCCAAACGGATGCCCACAAGGTTCTCCGCCCGTATCATCCGCTGCGTCACCGCTTTTGGAAATAACTGCACAAGGACATACGCATGGTCCGGAAGATACATCACACAGATATTGTCCGTCTTGCTTTCGGGGCTGCAAAGGAAAGCGCCTGTGCCTCCGTTTAGGAATACGTCCTCTGCCTGTTTTGCCGTATCGGCGTCGATGACCCCGTCCGCCTGCAGTGTTTCCAACAGGTTTTCCTTATCCGTCCCTTCCACGGAACCCGCAATCACCGTTCCGTCCGGCATACAAAGGTACACTTCCGCTTTCTCGCCGAAATAAGTTGTGGTAAGCATATTCTTCAGATATTCTTCCGCCAGGTATGCCCCCCTGAGCACCCCGACGGTATCCCCCTCCATGTGAAGGGGCGTATAGAAACATACCATCGTTTCATTATAGAAATGGGGATCGGAGACAACGGATATTCCGCTTTCCCCGCGCATCCCGTCCATATAGAAGCTGCGGTCCGTCACATCAGAGGTCCGTCCGTCGGCGGCATAATCCGTACCATCCGCATCCGTAAACAGCAGGGTATCAAACATCGAATTGCCCGCCAGCTCTTTTAGTGTCTGCGCTTCCATCACCGGCGCGTTCATGCCTTTTTCCATGAAATACGCATATGTTTTAATCAAATCCAGCGCATCGTTCAAATCCTCGTTAATCTTGGCAACCGTCAGCGTTGCCGAATCCGCCGCATAGTTTTTGTTCCGTTCCTCCATACGCTTTCTGTTCTGCACCGCATACCATTGGAACACCACCAGGACTGCCACCAGTAAAACAAAACCGTATACCACCTGCTGTATGACTTTCTTTTTTCCCCGCATCAAAGGTCTCCTCCCGCATCCGAATATGTTCCCATGCCATCCCTTTTATTGATTAAACGCCACAATGTTCTCTGTATTGAGTACAAAATCATAATAATTCAAATCTTCCCGTTTCGTCCATCCAATCCGGTTCCAAAATGCATTACCGGTATCGTTTGCCGTAAAGGCAATGAGCGATATTTTACTGATCTTTTCTTTTTTCAGCGCTTCCATGGCATACACCACCATCGACCTGCCGATTCCTTTCATCCGGTAATCCGCATGGACGCATACATGGTACATGCACCCCCTCCTGCCGTCATGCCCGCAGAGAATCGCCCCTACAATTTTCCCGTCTTCCACCGCTACCACGCTGGTATCGGGATTGCGCCTTAAAAATCGTTCCACGCCCGTCCGGGAATCGTCAATGCTGCGCATGGCAAAGCCTTTAATCCCCATCCACAGAGCATATACCCCTTCATAATCTTCGATTGTCATCGTCCGTACCATATGTTTCTTTTCTCCGTTTCCTTCCATTCCCTGCATCCCGTCCGTCACACATGCAATCCCTTCCACTCGTCACAGCCCAACACAAGGTTCAGGCATTGGATTGCCGCTCCCGAGGCGCCTTTTCCCAAATTGTCAAAGCGCGTGCTCACCAGCACCCGTTCCTCATTTCCCGTCACATAAATCTCCATGCCGTCCCAGCCCGCGCAGGAATTCCCCGCGAGGAAACCGTTATACTCCGCTTCTTTCCCAAAAGGCATCACACGGATGAACCTCTCCCCCGCATAATAATTTTCCAAAAAAGCATGGACTCCTTCCGGCGTATGGCTTCCCGCCAGCAGGTCCGTATAAAGCGGAACCGTTAAAAGCATACCGCTGTAATAATCACAGATAACCGGGGAAAAGAGCGGCGTCCTCGCCAACCCCGTAATCTTCTTCATTTCATTTAAATGTTTATGGTTCTGCGACAAAGCATATTCCCTCGGCGCATCCAGCTCCCTATCCCGTTCCCCGGATTCATACACCGCTATGGTCTTCTTCCCCGCCCCGCTGTATCCCGACATGGCAAATGCCGACACCGGATAATCCCTGGGCAGAATTCCTCCTGCCATCAGGGGATACACCGCCGCAATAAAACCGGAAGCATAACAACCCGGAACCGCAATCCGTTTGGAACTTCTCACCGCTTCCCGGTGCGCCGCCGACAGTTCCGGGAACCCGTAAGCCCATCCTTCCTCCGTCCGGTGTGCCGTGGAAGCATCGATAACCGTCACGTCCCCATTTTCCACCAGTCCCACGGACTCCTTCGCCGCCGCGTCCGGCAGGCACAGGAATACGACGTCCGCCTCATTGATAAGCCTTTTCCTTTCCGCCGCATCTTTCCTTAACTCCGCGCGGATGGGGAGGATTTCGATATCGTCCCTCCCTCCAAACCGCTCAAAAATCCGCAGTCCCGTCGTTCCCTCGCTTCCGTCAATAAAAATCCTTGTTTTCATCCCTTTTCCGTATCCTTCCTTCCAATATTTCCACACGGCATTCCCTTTGGCATTTCCCGCCGCACCCTGTTTTTCTCTTTCCGTACCGCGGCTTTCAACCGCATCTTTCATATGTAGTTATGTGTACTAAATCATACTACGCCGGGCGGAAAATCTCAACCTTTTTCTGCGGTTTTTGACAGAACGGCAGCCCGTGCCCCGCCCATTTGGTACAAATCCTGGCGCAGCATTCCAAAACCGGAATCCCATATCTGTATAACTATACACCAGTAATGCATAATATTCAATATATATTTAATTTTATGCAAAATTCTGTTTGCACATCCATTATTTATGCATAAATTTCCCCTTGCAATCAGCGTCCAAATGATGTATATTGTTTGGAGAAGAAAAAGCAACCAAAATTTTACTCTTTGGAAAATCTAAGAAAAAACTGGAGGCATTCAATCATGAAGGAAAAAGTAATCCTTGCCTACTCCGGTGGGCTTGATACCACGGCAATCATCCCGTGGCTGAAAGAAAATTTCGATTATGAAGTCATCTGTGTCTGCGTGGACTGCGGACAGGGGGAGGAACTGGACGGTCTTGAGGAAAGGGCGAAATTCTGCGGTGCGGAAAAACTCTATATCGAAGATGTCACCGATGAATTCTGTGAGGAATACATTGTTCCCTGCGTACAGGCACATGCCGTATACGAAAACAAATACCTGCTCGGCACTTCCATGGCAAGACCCGTCATCGCCAAGAGGCTGGTGGAAATCGCCCGTAAAGAAGGGGCTTCCGCTATCTGCCACGGCGCAACCGGCAAAGGCAACGACCAAATCCGCTTCGAACTGGGCATTAAGGCGCTTGCCCCCGACTTAAAAATCATTGCCGCATGGAGAAACGACAAATGGACGCTGGATTCCCGCGAATCCGAAATCGAATACTGCAAGGCGCACGGCATCGACCTGCCGTTCTCCGCGGATTCCTCTTACAGCCGTGACAGAAACCTGTGGCACATCAGCCATGAAGGACTGGAACTGGAAGATCCCGCAAGCGAACCGAATTTTGAACACCTCCTGGTACTCGGGACCACTCCCGAAAAGGCTCCCGATGAAGGCGAATACGTGACCATGACGTTTGAAAAAGGAGTTCCCACTTCGGTAAACGGCAAAGAAATGAAGGTTTCCGACATCATCCGTGAGCTCAATGCCCTTGGCGGCAAACACGGCATCGGCATCGTGGACATCGTGGAAAACCGTGTGGTAGGCATGAAATCCCGCGGCGTATATGAAACACCGGGCGGTACCATCCTTTACGAGGCACACCAGCAGTTGGAGGAACTGATCCTCGACCGCGACACCTATGCATTAAAAGCCGACATGGGCAATAAACTGGCGCAGATCGTTTACGAGGGAAAATGGTTTACGCCCCTCCGGGAAGCAGTGCAGGCATTTGTTGAATCCACACAGAAATACGTAACGGGCGAAGTAAAATTCAAGCTCTACAAAGGCAACATCATCAAAGCCGGAACCACTTCCCCTTACTCCCTTTACAATGAAAGCATCGCATCCTTTACCACCGGCGATTTGTACGACCACCACGATGCGGAAGGCTTCATTAACCTGTTCGGTCTCTCCAGCAAAGTACGTGCCATGAAAATGAAGGAAGCGGAAAAAAGCGGAAAATAAGAAAGATACAACGTGAAAAGATACCTGAAACCGAAAGATGCAGACAGATACGAAAGGAGCAGCACGTATGGATGTCATTACCCTGCTAATTACATATTTCGCGGCAGTGAACCTTGCCGGGCTGTTCCTTATGGGATTGGATAAACACAAGGCGAAGAAACACCTGTGGCGGATTCCGGAATCCACTTTGTTCATCACGGCAATCATCGGCGGAAGCATCGGCTGCATCACAGGCATGTATGCTTTCCGCCACAAAACAAGGCGCTGGTATTTCGTTTACGGGATGCCGGCCATCCTTCTTTTACAGATTGCCCTGTTCATCGCCCTTCTGCGCGCACCGTTCCAAATCCAGATTATGTAACATGCCGTTAAAACGGTGCACCGGCCGCACAGCGCTATAAATTCTGCGCCCTCCGCAGCATCCCTTCATATTCTTCCGCCGATTTGCATTTTAAGAAAATCTCCTTAAACTTATTACCGTTGATAATTTCCTGAAACCGTTCGATATTCACGGTATGGTAAAACCTTCCATACGTCGTTTTCAGAAGGTCAAGCGTTTTGCTGAACGTAATACCCGTAGGGAAATAATTCCCGTTCGGGCTTTTCCCCTTAAAGCAGGAATCATGGTCAAACAGCGGATATAACCCCAGCATCTTCCCGTTATACGCCAAAATCCCGAAATTATCCCTGTTCCGGTCCGTATTTAACACCACATAATCAAGAATCTGCATCCGTATAAAGTTCAGGGGATCCAGCGCCATGAAGAACGCGTAATAATCCCCCTGGTAATTCATCTGGTTCGTATTATAATAAGAAAGAATATCCCTGCACGGAATCAATTCCCTCTCCTCACAGGTCATAATCTCACATACCGAACATTCCTTGCCGAAAATATTACGGATTTCATATTTGGAACAGGCGATTCCCAGCGCCTGCGCAATATAATACGTGATGACTTCGGATAGAATTTCCGGCTTCGTCTCGTTTTTAATCATCACCACCTTATCGCCGCTCCGGTAATAGCACTTCGCCTTCGTACCTTTCCCCGTCAGTTCCCCCGTAAAAATCTTGTCCCCTATGGGGTTGCTGCTGTCGGCATTTCCCATATTCCCCGTAAGGGCTATGTGGGAAATATCCGAGGAAAAATTATTTTTATACAAGTTCACATGTTCCCAGGTTTCCTTTTTATTTGTCCTGGAAATCCAGTAATTGTCCCGAAAGCTCAATGCCCGGCACATAATGCATATGTTAATGTCATTTTGGTCCTCAATCCCGCACGCCGTCAGGATTTCCTTGCAGTATCCCCTGTTTAATGTTAAAATCCGGTCGGAACAGAATTTCTGCACCAAATCAAAGGAAACCGGCTTATTCTGTAAAGAAATCGGCAGCAGGTTCGGATTTACCATGGTAATGGTCTTCTGCTCTATGTTGAACTTAAATACCACCTCATCTTTATATTTCAGGCAGTATTCTATTTTCTGGAACATCGTATTCATGCTTTCGCCCCTCCCCTATTCCGTCAAACCATGTTTTAATTTATAATCATCCCACCTAAGAAGCGCTTCCCCATCATCCAAAAGATGAAATTCCTCCTTAATCCGGCGGATGGCATAAGCAAGAATCTCCTCCTTCGCTACTTCACGCTTCGCCGCATTGATGATTTCACTGTCGTCAAAGTCGGCAAAGTCCACCGTTCCGTCAAACGTCCTGCCAAACATTCCTTCAATGATGCGGTTCCTTTCTTCTTCCGTAACCCGCATCCCCAATTCTTCCAAATCCATCCCAGCATCTTCCATAGCAACCTCCGGCACCCGTAACTTTTTCTTTCCCATTATAACGCCGAACCTTAAAAAATGCAACTTTTCCTACGTGTTCCCTCGGTCCACCAAAACCCCTGCCGCCAGCCACTTCCGGCTCCGGAAACGCAGCCCGAACGCAATGCCCCGCACCGTCCAGTCCGCAAACATCCCAATCCACACACCCATGGGACCGAATCCCATGACACGGCATAAAAACATGCTGAGACTCACACGGCAAAGCCACATGCTGACACAGGAAACCACCATGGTAAAACGCACATCCCCTGCCGCCCTCATACCGTCTGCCGGAATGAAACACATCGTCCATGCCAAAGGTTTTACGACGGTAATGACTGCCATCATGGTAAAACACATGGCGGCGCTTTCCGCTTCCATTCCGCCCAAAACGGTAACCGGCTTCGTCAGGGCAAACACCACAAGGCAGCTTACCGTGACCACCGCCTCCGCCGCCAGGGACAGCTTTTTGATATAATAAACAGCCTCATCACGCCTTCCGGCTCCAATGCACTGTCCCACCACCGTCATGAGACCAATGCCGATTCCCATGGCGGTAACTCCGCTCAGACCTTCCAGGATATTCGTCATCGCCTGCGCGGCAATCGCCACGGTCCCCAATGTGGACACCGTGGACTGTATCGCCAGTTTACCGAACTGGAACATACTATTCTCAATACCGGACGGAATGCCGATGCTTAAGACCTTTCGAATCAGCGCCCACGTTGGACGTATCTTCCAATAATCCCTAATCACGATTTTCCGGTCCTGCCTGCGCAGTACCGCATATACCGTCAGGGCACAGAAAATGCGCGAAACGAGGGTGGAAACCGCCGCCCCTGCCACACCCATATGGAATCCCCAAATCAGGACCGCATTACCGCCCACGTTCAGACAGTTGGAAACCACCGAAATAAACATGGGACGTTTGGAATCCGCCTGTGCGCGCAGAATCGAAGATCCCGCCCCATACAGGGCGATAAAGGGAAAAGAAAGCGATGTATAGAAAAAATAAGTTTCCGACGCTTCCATGATTGCCGGCTCCACCGCCCCGAACACCAGCCGCAGCAGTCCGGTACGGAACAACAGACAAAAAGCCGTAATGAAAACCGATACGGCGGCAACGAGAAACACCACCTGCTCTGCCGCCCGTTTTGCCCCTTTTTCGTCCCCGCTGCCGATAAATTGGGAGCAAAGTATGGTTCCTCCCGCCGCAAGGGCGGAAAAAGCCTGAATAACCAATACATTAATGGAATCCACCAGGGACACCGCCGAAATGGCGGCAGAGCCGATATTGCTCACCATCATTGCATCAATAATTCCCATCAGGGAAGCCAAAAACTGCTCGATAACCAGCGGAACCAAAAGTTTCCACAAATCCCGGTTACGAAACAAGTGTCCTTTATCCTGTTCCAAGGCTGTATGCCCCATTTGCCATCACTCTCCATTCTCCCAACAGTATACCACAATCTTGATGAAAAAGAATATTTTTGGAGCCTTTCCGGGAATAAAATTTTTTAAATGCAGAATACTACTATACTACGAATGGAAAAAACGGAAAGGAGCATGGAAGCCATATGGGTCAGGAAATGGATGGAAAATATGCCTTGGGAAAACAGAGTGTGGAAATCAAAAATCCCGTTTATATCATGGAAAGCGCAAGCGTAGTGGGAACGAAAGAGGGGCAGGGACCGTTAGGAAGCCTGTTCGACATGGTTGGACAGGACGATATGTTCGGGTGTGATTCCTGGGAGGAGGCAGAAAGCAGCCTGCAGAAAGACGCGGTTTACCTTGCGTTGGGAAAAGCCGGGTTAAAAAAGGAGGACATCCGCTACCTGTTTGCCGGAGACCTTCTCGGACAGTCCATCGCCAGCAGTTTCGGGCTTGCAAGCTATGAAATACCGCTAATCGGCTTGTACGGCGCATGTTCCACCTGCGGTCTGTCGTTAAGCATGGGAACAATGGCGGTAAACGCCGGTTATGCCAAACATGTGGTCTGCGTGACCTCCAGCCATTTTGCCAGCGCGGAAAAAGAATTCCGTTTTCCCTTAGGATACGGCAACCAGCGCCCCCTGTCGGCTTCGTGGACCGTTACGGGAAGCGGCGCTTTCATCCTTGGAGACGCACCGGGGAAAAAAGCACGGGCACGGATTACCGGCATAACCACGGGAAAAATCATGGATTTTGGATTAAAGGATTCCATGAACATGGGCGCATGTATGGCGCCCGCCGCCTGCGATACCATTTACCAAAATTTAAAGGACTTTGGCAGGCAGCCGTCAGACTATGACAAAATCATCACCGGCGACTTGGGAACGGTGGGACAGCACGCTCTGATTGATCTGCTGAACGAACGCGGAGCCGATATTGCCGGTCAGCATATGGACTGCGGTATCGAAATTTATGACGCAAAGGCACAGGATACCCATGCGGGCGGAAGCGGATGCGGATGCAGCGCGGTAACGCTGTCCGCTTACATTCTAAAGAAAATTGAAGAAGGGGAGTGGAAGCGGGTCCTTTTCGTTCCCACGGGAGCCCTCCTGAGCAAGACCAGCTTTAACGAGGGGCAGACCGTACCGGGCATTGCCCATGGAATCGTCCTCGAAAGCCCGCAGTAAGACCGAGCAGCAGTACTCACCCTTTCACAATCCCGTGTTCCAATAAAAACTGCTTCCATATTTCATAATACTTTGCCTTCAGGTGGATTTCGTCAATCGTGTACTCATGCACCAGATTCCCGTTTTCATCACACACCACCTCATTGACATCAATGTAGAAAATATTCCGGTTATCCGCCAGTGCCGCAATCGCCTCATTTTTATCGTTTATATTGGTATTGTTGAAAATCGGGTCGCTTTCATCCTTTTCCCCCGTTACCCGCATGATTCCCTGCACGAAGATAACGGCATCGGGCTGGAGCTCCCTGATTTTCTCCACCGCCGCGGTATAATGCTCCATGAAATATTCGGTATTCCCCGTTCCGAGTTCATTGATTCCAAGCATCAAATATACTTTGCCGTACTGTTTCTTTTTCAGCGCATCCTCCACCGTGATTTTCCCGCCCGTTTCCTCATCCTCTGCCACCGGTGCGGTAAATACATCGTATATCGTAAGCGATATCTTCGCAAAAAAGTCCGCCCGCTCCTCCAGCCCGCCGTATTCAAACAACCCCACGGTTCTGGAATCACCGATAAATACCGCATCGTTAAAATAATCTTCCGTTACTTCGTGAAAATCATAAGTTACAGTCTCGTCCGTTTCCGCTTCCTGCCCTGCCACAATGGCATCCCCGGGGTCCACCGCATCCGCACCCTGCGCTGTGCCGTCCGCGGCAGATGCGGTTCCGGTATCTGCCGCCGTTTCCTCCACGGCTTCCAAACCAGTCTCCACTGCAGCCTCCGCTTCCGCAAAATCATCCAGGCTCTGTCCGGTACCCTGCGCCGCATCCCCGTCCGTACCGTTCCAGGCAGGCACAATGGCACTGCACACGTCCAAAGGTGTCACCCCCTGGTCCAGCCCCTCCATCATTAATGCCAAAAACGGCCTGTTCCACGGGTTCCACTCATATCCCCCGTACAGGGAAAATCTTCCGGCAGCCCCCACTGCCGTAAAAAGCAGTCCGCTCACCACAAGCAGCAGAAAAACCGGGCATTTTCTTATCCATTCCAGTATTTCCTTCCCTTTATCCATTCGTTTCCACCTGCCTCCTGCTTTTGTATTTTCCCGGTAACATACTGCACTATCCAAAATTCCGATTCCTTCCGGTTCCTAAAATTTTAAATAGGCAAACGGGTTATTCCCCATGCTTACCACACAGTAAACCGACAGCCAGAAAACCAAAACCGTCAGCACTACCGCCACCGGGTTTTTCCTGTGTTTTTCAAAAAAGCGGTACACGGCGGGCACACACCATACCACGCCTGCCACAAGGTAAACCCGGTACATGTGCAGGTATTTCACCACGTCATTGGTATTCACCGCAATCCCTTCCTCGAAAAACGGGAACATCCGTCCCAGGTAAATGCTTAACTGTTCCAAATCCGTAATCGCGAAAAATACCCACGTAACCGGAATCAGCAAAAGCACATAGCACCTTCCCAAAAACGGGACTATACGGAATACCCCGGAAAGCCAAAGTTTCTCCACCACAATCAGTACAAACAGCACCATTCCCCAAAGAATGAAGTTCAGGCTGCCGCCATGCCAAAAACCCGTCAGCAGCCAAACCGCCAGCAGATTCCGCACCGTCCTGCTGTCCCCTTCCCTGCTGCCCCCAAGGGGAATATACACGTAATCACGGAAAAACTTCCCAAGCGTCATGTGCCACCGCCGCCAAAACTCCCCGATGCTTTTTGACGCATAAGGATGGTCAAAATTTTCGATAAAAGGCATTCCCAGCATCACGCAGATTCCCGATGCCATCAGGGAATACCCCCAAAAGTCAAAATAAAGCTCCATGGAAAAACCTGCCGCACCCAGCCATGCTAACGGCGTGGAAATGCTCTCGTATCCGATGACACTGATATCCTTCCAAAGAATCGCCAGCCGGTCCGCCAACAGCACCTTCGTCCCAAGCCCTATGACGAAATACCAAAGCCCTTCCTCCAGTTTTTCCCAGGAATATTCCCGCCCTTCCGACGAAAAACTCCCTTCGTTATAGCGCATAATGGGACCCGATACCAACTGGGGAAACATGGTAAAATACACCGCCGTCCGTTTAAAAGTCGGCATTTCCTTGATTTCCCCCCGGCAGACGTCCGCCTGGAATGAAATCATCTTAAAGACGTAAAAACTTAGCCCCAACGGAAGAATAGCCGTCCCGAAAAAGGCGCCCGACAGCTTAAACGCCGTCAGCAGCCCCACGTCCAAAGCCATGCCCACACCCAGCCAAAGCACACACTTTTCCTTCACCCTATGCTCATTCCTGTAATAATTTATTTTTGACGCAACCGCATAATTCAGCCAAACCGCCGCAAGCAGGAGCAGGACAAAATACGGCTCCCCTACGGCATAAAAAACAATGCTTCCAAACAACAGTGCGGTATTCCTATATTTTACGGGTGTTATATAATAGACGGCAAGAAATGCCGGGAAAAAACGAAACAGGAATTCCAATTCCGTAAAAGCTGTCATTCTCATCAAATCCCATTCTTTTGTATTTCTCTGCCTGTCTTCCCCAAAGGGCATGGCAGGCAGTGTTTTTATTGTAGCATTTTAGGATTTGAATCACAATAGGAAGAAGATAGATATTTTGAAAAATATGTAACTATTCAGCCTTCGGCTTCATAGCTACTGAATCCGGCATTTTCACCTGCAATCTGCCAAGAATTTCTGCGAACGGCAAACGGGCAAAAGGCTTGGCATTTTCCACTGCCAAGCCTCCATAAATCCCCGTTTCGTGCCGTTCTTATTTCAATTTCCAAATATCCCTGTTATACTCCGCAATCGTCCGGTCAGAGGAGAAGAATCCGGCTTTTGCGATGTTCACGAGCATCATCTTCTTCCACTTCTGCCTGTCTTCATAATCCTTGAACATCCGGTCCTTGGTTTCGATATAATCTTCCAAATCCAGCAGGGTCATGAACCAGTCTTTGTTCAGAAGTTCCTTATACAGTCTTTCCAGATTTTCCTTATGCCCGGCTTTGAGCATTTCCTTGCTGATAATGAAGTCCACGGCTTCCTTGATTACCGGACTCTTTTCATAATAATCCTTGGAAACATAATCTTCTTCCGCATAATGCGCAATCACCGCCTCGGATTTCTCACCAAAGATATAAATATTATCGTCGCCCACCAGCTCATGGATTTCCACATTGGCACCGTCGGAGGTTCCAAGCGTTACCGCACCGTTTAACATGAATTTCATGTTGCCGGTACCGGATGCTTCCTTGGAAGCCAGGGAAATCTGCTCGGAAATGTCACATGCGGGAATCAGCCTCTCTGCGTAGCTTACATTATAGTTTTCCACCATGAGCAGCGTCATGTACGGACTTACCTCAGGATCCTTATTGATGATTTCCTGTAACGTAAGCAGCAGGTGGATGATATCCTGTGCAATGACATACGCCGGTGCCGCCTTTGCGCCGAAGATAAACGTAAGCGGCGTAGAAGGCTTCTTGCCACCCTTGATTTCCAAATATTTATGGATAATGTAAAGGGCGTTCATCTGCTGACGCTTATACTCATGCAGCCTCTTAACCTGAATGTCGAAAATGGAATCGGGATTTAAGGTAACGCCTTCCGCATCCTTCACATAAGCCGCCAAATCCTTTTTCCGGTTCATTTTAATTTCCGCCAGTTTATCCAGCACTTCCTGGTTGTCTGCAAATTCCAGCAGTTTCTCCAGCTTATCCGCATCCTTCTTGAAGCTGTCGCCGATGGTCTGTGACAGGAAAGCAGCCAGCTCGCGGTTACAGGAAAGCAGCCATCTGCGGAACGTGATGCCGTTTGTCTTATTGTTGAACTTTTCGGGATACAGCTTGTAAAAAGCATTCAGCTCGGTATCCTTTAAGATTTCCGTATGGATTGCCGCAACACCGTTTACGGAGAATCCATAGTGGATATCAATGTGCGCCATGTGTACCCTGTCGTCCTCATCGATAATCTGTACTTTGGGATCTTTATATTTTGCACGGATTCTCTTATCCAGCTCCTTGATAATCGGTACTAACTGGGGAACCACTTTCTCCAAATATTTTAACGGCCATTTTTCCAGCGCTTCCGCCAAAATCGTATGGTTGGTGTATGCACAGGTCTTGCTTACCACCTCTATTGCCTCGTCCATGGTAAATGCCTTCTCGTCCACAAGAATCCGGATCAGTTCGGGAATCACCATGGTCGGATGGGTATCGTTAATCTGGATGACCGCATGATCGTACATTTTACGCAGGTCGTATTTCTTCTCCTTCATTTCACGCAGGATAAGCTGTGCCGCATTGCTTACCATGAAATACTGCTGGTAAATACGGAGCAAATGTCCCGCTTCATCGGAATCATCCGGATATAAGAACAGCGTCAGGTTCTTTTCAATATCTTCCTTATCAAAATCAATGCCCTTCTTTACGATGCTTTCATCCAAGGACTCGATGTCAAACAGGCGCAGCTTATTCACGCCGTTGTCATAACCTACCACATCGATATCGTACAACCTTGAGGTTACTTTCTTCTTACCGAAATAAACGTCAAACGTAACGTCCGTTTTTGTCAGCCAGGAACGCTCCTCAATCCAGTCGTTCTTCTCCGCTTTCTGCAATTTATCCTTAAATACCTGCTTAAACAGCCCGTAATGGTAATTTAACCCAATGCCTTCCCCCGGCAGTCCCAGCGTAGCGATGGAATCCAAAAAACATGCCGCAAGCCTTCCAAGCCCGCCGTTCCCCAAGGACGGTTCCGGCTCGGCCTCCTCGATTTTGGCAAGGTCTTTGCCCTTCGCTGCAAGGATGGAAGCAACCTTATCGTATACGCCCAAATTAATCAGGTTGTTGGAAAGCAGTTTACCGATTAGGAACTCCGCGGAAATATAGTAAATCTTCTTTTCCCCGTTAATTTGCTCGGAAACATTCATCAGCCTCTTGGTCAGTTCCAATACCACAAAATACACTTCATGGTCGTCCAAATCTTCCACTTTCTTTTGGAAAATCTCTGTGGCCACTTCATCCAACTGCTGTTCCAGATTCAGAACCAATACATCACGCTGCATGTTCGTTTGCTGTACCATACTTTTACCTCACTTTTCCTTTTTTGTTTTATTTTCCTGTTTTTTTGTTTCTTTTTTTCTGATTCTTTTTTCCGGTTTACTTTTCCTATATCATTTTCCCTGTATATAAATTACCATAGGAAAACGTTTTCCGCAACTGTCAAATTATACATTTTTTTCTATTTATTTTGTGAAAAATTAACAGATAATATCCATATATTTCATCCTGACAATCTGGTAATCCAACACATGGTTCCTGCCTTCGCCCCCTTCCATCAGCCGGTGCAGTTCCTCCACCGCCGCTGCGGAAACGCCCGCAAAATCCTGCCTGACCGTATTCATCTGCTTTCCCGCGTACCCCATTAACGTGATGCCGTCAAAACCGCAGACGGGCCGGAAAATATCCATTTCCATTAATGCCCGCATCGCACCGATTGCCATTAAATCGGAAGCGCACACCACCACATCCTTATTCTTTGCATTTTGGAACGTAATATTCCTTGCCCGCAGCTCGGAAAATTCCCCGTTGCGGACAAGCAGCTTTAACCCCTTCTCCCGTGCCAGCCGCCGGATTCCCTTTAACCGTTCCTCGCTCACATACCCGTTCTTTTTTCCGGCAATGTACAGGATGCTCCTGCCCTTATTTTCCTCCACGGTCTTACGCGCCACGTCATACTGCGCCTGTTCCTGGTTGACCCAAACCGAGGAAGTATTCCCGTTAAACACGGGAGCATCCACCACCACGGTCTTGAATACCTGGGATTCAATAATCTTATGCAGCACCTTATCCTCCTTGGACATCCCGTACAGGATGATTCCATGGATACTTTGGGAAAGCAGGTACCTGGTCACTTCCTCCGCCGACTTCCCTTCAAACATGGAAAAGAAAAACGTAATCACGTCAAGCCCAAGCTCCGTTGCCTTATGGATTGCCCCCGATAAATACTGCATGTCAATTTCATCAATTGCCTGCGTTTTCGTATTCATCTTAAGGAGTAACGCCACCCGCCCCGACTGCTTCGAGGACAGCGCCGCCGCCACGGAATTCGGTACAAAATCCAGTTCCGCCACCGCCTGATTCACTTTTCTTTTCGTTTCCTCACTTACATTCGGGTAGTTATTCAATACTTTGGAAACCGTGGAAATCGCAACTCCCGCGCGTTTCGCAACATCTTTAATCGATACCATGGACGGCACTTCCTTTGCTCATCTGCTTACTTGTTTCATCATTCCCGTTTACGCATTCCTATTTCCGTTCTTCCCAATACGCGCGGATTAACCGTGCGGCTTCCTCATTTATGGCAGGCGGCACTTCCCCCGGACGGGCGAGGAAATACCCTTGGAGAAGGTCCGCCCCAAGTTCCAGCGATTTCCCTACTTCCGCCGCCGTCTCCAGCCCTTCCATAATTACCATCATGCCCCGTTTGTGCGCATATTCCACGATATTGGATACTACCTGCTGCTTATTGGCATCCTTGTCGATATCCCGGACAATCGTAATGTCCACCTTGACAAAATGCGGCTTTAATTCCAACAGATTAATTTCACTGTTGTATCCGCTCCCGTAATCGTCCAGCGCAAACATGCCGGAACAACCTTCCACACTTTTCTTCCCTTCCACCATCTTCATGTCCAACTGCTCGACTTCCGTAATCTCGATGACCACCTGCGGCTGTATCCTGGCAAAGCGCACATGGTATTCCCGTTCTTCTTCCTCCGTCATACGCACATTGGCAATGGAATTGACGAACAAATACGCCTGCTCCGATACTTCGCCCCGCTCCAGCAGCTCCGTATAGCATTCCCCGGAGCAAAACAGGGTCAGGTATTCCATCTCATGCATCCGCCCTGCTTCCCGCGCGAGACGCAGCACCGTTTCCGGCGAACGCAGCGTGGGATAATCCGCCCGCATCAGCGCCTCATACGCATAAGGTTCGCCCGTCACCGCATGGAAAATCGGCTGGAAATGATACTTTATCTTCCGGCTTTCCAGCATTTGGTTAAATTCCAGCCGGCTTTGGTTCTGGAACATCTTCTCCCGGTAATCCTCCGCATTAAATTCCGCCAGCATTCCTTTCTTGGAACGCTTCACCTGGTACATGGCAAAATCGGAAAACTTCATCAAATCGGACAAATCTTCACTGTCCTCCGGATACCATGCCACGCCGCCGGAAGCGCTAAGCCCCATGTTGTTTCCGTTGGGAAGGACAAATTCCACTTCCCCGATGGCGCGGTACAGGTTCCTTATCTTCTCCCGGATTTCTTCCCGGTTCCCATAACCGTAAAACAGCAACAGAAATTCATCCCCGGAAATACGGGCACAAATGGTATTTGCCGGCGTATTCTCCAAAAAGCACCTGCCTGCGGTCTGGATATATAAATCCCCGAAATTATGCCCGAACTTGTCGTTAGTAGTCTTTAAATTATCCAAATCAATCATCAAAAGCGCTGCCGTTTTCAACTCGTCCGGTTTTAGGAACAGGGCATCCGCTACCCGGCGGAACCCGCGCCGTGCATACAGCTTCGTCAGACCGTCACAATCCCTCTCGCGCTCCACGCGCATCCGTTCCAGCGTGGAAGTAGTCACATCCTCCAACAAACCCACATGGCGCTTTCCTTCCTGCATTTCCTCAAAGCGCAGGTAACGCACCGCCCCGTCCGGCAGCGGAACCTAGTAAACCACACTGCCGTCCCCGGATCCGTTATGCTCCAGTCCCTGCATACTTTCCTTCTGAATTCGCCGGAATTCCCCCGCCTTAAGCACTGCCGTATCCACGCCTTCCCTGCCAAGCAGCGGGAAAAAATTATCCGTTACGAAAACGCGCTCGCTTCCTTCCTTAATCTCGTACCCCGCCATATCCACGCTCGCCATGTCCATAATCTGCAGAAAACGCGTGGAGGAATCCGCCACCTCACGCTGCAGTTCGGTGATGGCGCCGGAAAACTGGTCAATCTCCCGGATTCCCGTATCGGGCAGCACCGGCCAGACATTGCTCCGCTTCGCCTTCTCTACCTCCTGCGAAAGCAACTGGATGGGTTTGGAAAGCCGGTAGCTGACCAAAAGAACCCCCACCAGCCCGATGGCAAGCGTCAGCACAAAAGCTGCGGACAGAATCGCCTGTATCTGCCGTGAAAAGGCAAACAGGTTCTCCTGCGCGCCGATTCCCAACAGATACCATCTATCCGAATCGAAAGGGGCATTGTTGCTGTACACCACCAAAGGTTTCACCGCCCCGTAATATTTTCCGCTTCCGTCCCGGGCTTCCCTGCCTTCCGTTTCCGTCAGGGCAAACGAAAGCTCCTCCACCGTCTCCGCCGTCATGGATTCTCCGGAAAACAGCACCTGCTTTAACCCGCACTCCCCTTTCTGCCCCACCGCCAGCAGATAGGAACCCCTTTCGTTCTCCATCAGTTCCCCGCAGGGAAGCAGCGACTGCATATAATCCTCCAAAAGTTCGACGCCAAGTACGCCGTATATCCTTCCGTCATCCAGGATGAGCGGCACCGAATAGGAAATGGCGCGGCGGTTATCCCCTGCCAGGCAATACGGTTCCGTCGTCCAATAGCCGTATTCCTCCGCATCCAGCCTCCCCCCGTCCGCGTGCGCCGCCTGAAACGGCTTTTGGTAAAAGGGCTGCGCCATATCTTCTTCCGTAAATACCGGCTGCCATCCCGTATCCGTGGCAATCCGTCCCGAACGCACCACTTCCACGGGCGCACGTTCCGTCAGAATATCTTCATTGCGCTGGGAGGGCGTGGAAGTCGGGTCCAAATCCCGCAGATAAATACCGGAAAGGGAATCCGGCGTCTCCCCCGGTCCGCAGGGGTTCAGCACAAGGAATATCCCGGACACCTGTTTGTTGTACATGGTATCAATCAGTTCCGGCCTTATTTCCCCAAGCAGCGCTTCACATGCCTGCGCGTTCCCCTTTAAATCCATCAGGGAAAAATTCCCCCACGTCAGATTTCTATCCACAATGGCATTGATTTCCTCCGAAAGCAGGTTTAAATTGGACCAGTTGCCAATCATATCGTTTACGAGGTAATTGCCCCTGTTCTCTACCTGCTGTGCCAGCATATCCCGCGCATTCTGGTTCAGTTTATTCATGACGCCGCCAAACACCAGGCTCCCGGCCAGCACGCACATTTCCACCGCCAGGATACTCAACAGCGGGA
Organism: uncultured Kineothrix sp.; assembly: GCA_910587275.1. GTDB lineage: Bacteria > Bacillota > Clostridia > Lachnospirales > Lachnospiraceae > Kineothrix. Next base: position 1,735 of record CAJUMD010000031.1, on the reverse strand, counting down.
GCACCATCACCCGGAAAACCGTTCTGTTCTTTTTGGGACTCTTTGGTCTGTTTGGACTCTTTGGAATGTTCTGACTGTTCTGCCTGATCTGACCGGACATGATAGCCTCCTTAGTTTTCAAAAGCCTGTAACTGGCTTAACGTTTCTTCATACCATGCGTCAAAATATTCATCCGACACAAAATCCGCCGCCGCTTCATCCAGCCCCATCCCCGATGCCAGTCTGGAAACCACGGTTTCACGGTCTGCCGCCGCGCGGTCCGCCATGGCATATTCCAGTATGTTGCGCGCCTTTGTCCCGGTTTCAAACGCTTTTGTCGTATACATCCTGTTCCCGTTTACCGTATCCACCGCCACGGAAAGCATCTTGTCCATATTGGGACTGATTGCCGCCCCGCAGTTCCTGATTGCCGTAATGTCGTTTGCCGTCTTCGTTACCGGAAGATACCCCGAATTGACGGAAAACTTCATGTTACGCTCATCCGCGGTAAACCATTTCAGAAATTCCACGGAAGCATAGACTTCCGCCTCGCTCCCCTTCGTCACCACCATACCGGCGCCCTGCTGCACGGCATAATCCGCATCTTCCCCCGCAAATTTCGGACAGGGAAGCACCTCCACCTCAATGGGATAGCTTTCCGTATCGCTGATGTTGACCTCTTCCGGCAAAAACGAAATTCCCGATGAGGAACCGACGAAAGCGATGATATTTCCCGTCTTGATATCGTCGCTGCGGAACCGTCCCGTCGCCGCAAAATATCCCTTTACAAAAGGCACGTAATAAGCATCCCACAGGCTGCGCACGGTTTCCTTCCCGAAATCCAGGCTCATTTTCCCTTCCGACACCCGGAATATCTCCGTCCCCATCTGCCTGCTGCCAATCAGCATATAATTCGCCATGGCATCCCTGCCAAACAGTGCCTTCCCGTCATCCGGCACATCGGGCGTCTTGGCATCCGTCCATTCATAATAACGTTTCGCAGTTTCCACCAAACCGTCCATATCCGCCAAATCCCCATATGACGCCCCGGTTTCCGCCGCAAAGACATCCCAGTCCGTCTTATTCAGTACAAGAATCTCCGTGGATTTAGCCGTGGGGAATATCTTCATCTCCCCGTTTCCGCTAAAATCCCCTTCCTTCGCATAACTGTCTATGTAAGCGGCGATTTCATCTTCGGTCAGGTAATCCTTTAAATCCACCACCTGTCCCATCTGGTCCACCGCGTATGCCGTATCCGCATATGCTGCAAAAATATTCGGTATCTCGTCCGCACCCACTTCCCCTTTCACAGCGGCAAGCACGTTCGTCTCCAAATCGTTCACGGAACCCTGGCTGTAACCCTTTACGATAATGCCCTCCTCCTTCCCCACCGTTTCGTTAAATTCCCCCACCAGCCCGTCAAATGCCGTAAGCTGGTCTCCGTTATAATAAGTCCATACGTCGATGGTCACCGGATTTTTCGCATCCAGCGGCGATGCTTTCCCGCATCCGCCAAGTGCCATTCCAAGCGCACAGATTCCGCACAATAATACCATATTCCTCCGTAACATAATGAACTCCCTTCGCCCGCATACGCATTTCTGCGCGGGCTGTTCCTAATTTTAAACATACTATTGATTATAGTATCATAATTGCGTAGTGGGTTCAATAAAATCTTCTTGGTCGCAGCGCAAAAATGACAACAGTTCAGCCTGAAATGTTATGTTCGTGGGTGAGTGCGGACGCAAAAGCCAGG
>CAJUMD010000030.1 GCA_910587275.1 uncultured Kineothrix sp. | reverse complement strand
TTCCGTATGGTGCGGATTATCGGATTAACCTAATAACCCCAAAGGGCTTGGCGGATAAGGAAATTGATGAATTCCAAACCAGTATGAGGGAAATCATGAGGTATATTGAATATTCGGATGACAAGGAGAAACTGGATAAGGTTATCCGGACGGAACCGAGATATCGAAACGTGGAGCGGGGTGCAGTTGAAATCATGAATGCGGCAACGAATTCCAGGATACGGATCGCAGAAGGAAAGGAGTCGGTGGATATGTGTCTTGCAATACAGGAAATGCGGGAAGAAAGCAGGCTGGAAGGGTTCATGGAGGGGGAATTGAAAGGGGAATTAAAAGGGGAATTAAAAGGAGAATTAAAGGGCGCTATTGTTTTCGCAAAAGAGCTTGGGCTCTCAAGGGCGGAAGTGAAAAAAGCATTTATGGAAAAATACGGGAAAGGTGACGGGGAAACGGAAGAACTGATGGAAATTTATTGGAAATAATCGCAGAAAAAAGATAGCGGGAAAAATCATGACATTTCAGGTTGAACGGTTGCATCCAAAACATGGGTCCTGAAAAAGCGGCTTGATTTCTTTCGGTAATTGTAGTAAGATATATGCGGTATGGAAGATATTTATGGTAAGTTCTTTATTTACATAATCCATATGATATATAACATATGGAAATGACTGATTTTGTGAAAGGGAAGATGCAATGATAAAAGTAATTACATATGGAACGTTTGATCTCTTTCATGAAGGTCATTATCGGTTACTCCAAAGGGCAAAGGCTCTCGGCGATTATTTGATCGTAGGGGTAACGACCGAAAAATATGATATGGAACGGGGAAAACTAAATGTGGTGGACTCATTGGTCACACGGATTGAAAATGTGCGGAAAACAGGGTTTGCCGATGAAATCATTATTGAAGACGCCACCGGACAAAAAGTCAGTGATGTCCAAAAACACCATATAGATATTTTTACTGTCGGTTCCGATTGGACAGGTATGTTTGACTATATGAAAGACTATTGTAAAGTGGTTTATTTGGAAAGGACCAAGAATATTTCCAGTACAATGCTGCGGGAACAGAATAAACGGATTCAAAAAATTGGGATTATCGGAACCGGAAGGATTGCAAACCGTTTTGTGCCGGAAGTAAAACTGGTAAGCGGAATCAGTGTACAGGGCGTATATAACCCAAATTTTGAGAGTGCCAAACAGTTTGCCGAAAAGTGGGAAATTGAATGTTATGATGACCGGGATGCGTTTTACCAAGACATAGATGCCGTATACATTGCAGTGCCTCACCAATATCACTGTGAATACATAAAATCGGCATTGGAGCACGGGAAACATGTTTTATGTGAGAAACCGATGGTTCTTAGGAAGAAACAGGCAGAGGATTTTTTTTTGTACGCTAAGGAACACGGACTGGTATTGTGTGAGGCAATTAAAACCGCATATTGCCCCGGATTTGAGAAACTGCTGGGAATCGCATGCAGTGGAATGATTGGAAGTATCCAGTATGTGGATGTCTGTTTTACAAAACTGGAAGATAAGACAAGCAGGGAACTGACGGATTGTAAATATGGCGGCAGCTTTACGGAACTCGGAAGCTACTGCCTATTGCCGGTTATTAAACTATTTGGGAAAGAATATAAAGATATACGTTTTGACGTCATACGAGGACAAAATGGCCTGGATATTTTTACAAAGGCTTCACTGGTATATGAAAAGGGGATTGCAACAGCCACCTGTGGGCTTGGCGTGAAATCGGAAGGGCGGCTTTTGGTTGCGGGGACGCAAGGTTATATTGTGGCGGAAGCTCCTTGGTGGAAAACAACGTATTTTGAAGTCCATTATGAAGACCCGGGGCAGGTGGATAAATATTCCGAGCGCTTTTTAGGGGAAGGACTTCGGTATGAAATAAAGGATTTCCTAAACACCATAAATGGCATTGACAAAAGCGAATTTAAACTGACGCGCGGGGAGTCTGTTGTAATGGCGGAAATTATGGAGAAATTTTTAGAACAGGAGAACAGGGGGGTGGAAGAACCATGAATTCCGTGGAATATACCCCTAAAATGATAAGGAAAATCCAACTGGTCGAGTTGGATATGCTGCGGGAACTGGACAGGCTTTGCCGGAAAAACGGTATTCGTTACGAATTGGACGGCGGGACGCTGCTTGGTGCAGTCCGGCATAAAGGTTTTATTCCGTGGGATGACGATATTGATGTGCGCATGCTGCGCAAGGATTATGATAAATTCTGCAGGATATGCAAAACACAGCTTGATCCGGAAAAATATTTCCTGCAGACTTATAAAACGGACCCGGGATACCGGTGGGGATATGCCAGAATACTCCGGAAAGGAACCTATTTTTGCAGGAAAAACCAAGAAATGCTTTCCATGAAAAGAGGCATTTTCATAGATATTTTTCCATGTGATAATATGCCGGAATCCGCAGTGCCGAAAGCAGTATATAATTTCAGGTGCTTTATGGCACGGAAAATAGCATATTCACCGGTAGGGGCGGTTCATGACCCAAACCGGTTGAAAAGACTGTGTTACCGGTTTCTTCGTTTGTTTCCAAGGAAAGTGTCATGCGGGGAATTTGAACGGCTGGCCTACCAGTACAGCAAGAAAAAAACACGTTTCGTGCGGACACCTGCATGGGGGTATAAGCAGGAGGCGTGGGGCTATTTGAGAAAATGGATGGATGAATTCTGTGAGCTGGAGTTTGAAGGCAGCAAATTTTTTGCGCCCGCCGATTATGACGGATATCTGCGATACCTGTTCGATGAGAATTATATGACATTACCGCCAAAACAGGAACGGGTTCCCAGGCATACTTCAACGTATATCAGTTTTGGGGATATTCAAATATCAGATGCAGACAACTGCATGGAAAGGTTTTAGGAGAAAATGGACGAACTGGAATTTCTTAAACTAAGGAAACTTGCGGAAGGCGGCGGTTTATCCGATGGGGAAAAAGAACGTTTAAAACCATTTAAAGTAGACAATGCCATTATTATGGCGGCCGGTTACAGTGCAAGGTGTATGCCCCTGTCTAATATTATGCCGAAAGGTTTATTCCGGGTCAGGGGGGAAATCCTGATTGAGCGTGAAATTGAACAGTTGCTGGAAGCCGGTATCGGGGAAATCATAGTTGTTACGGGTTTTATGAGTGAAAAATTCGGATACCTTAAGGATAAGTACGGTGTCATTCTGGTACATAACCAGGATTACGATAAATATAATAATATGGCCTCTTTATATGCAGCCAGACAATATATGGGGAATTCCTATATCCTTTGTTCCGACAATTATTATGAGGAAAATGTCTTTCACCGGTATGTTTATGATTCCTATTATTCCTGTGTTTATTCGGAAGATTACTGCGATGAGTTTTGTGTAACGGAAGTGGATGGGGACGGGTATATTACGGATATTCACAGGGGTGGGGCAAAGGCTTGGTATACCATAGGAGATGCTTTTTTTAACGCTTCTTTTTCGGAAACATTCTGCCGGCGGATGGAGGATGAGTGGGATCAGCTTCCGACGCGCAATATGTTGATGGATGATTTTCATATCAGGCATATCGGAGAGCTGAAGCTGAAAAAGGTGGAACGCCCCGGCCGCAGTATTTTGGAGTTTGATACGCTGGAGGAAATCAAGGAATACGATGCTGGTTTTGCACAGTTCATCCGTGAAAATTTGGACAGTAATAATACGGTTATCCAGACTTTTTCCAAATATGCGGATGTGAAATCTTATCATTCCGTGCCGACGGAGCAGTTAAGCGGCAGGCTCCATCTGAATGAAAACCTGTTCCAGCCATCGCCAAAATGTTTGGATGTCTTAAAAAATATTAGTATGGAAGACTTATACCTCTATGATCTGTCCAATAAAGACTATTTGGCGGATGCTCTGTCGGCTTCTATCGGAATATCCACCAATAATATATTTATGCATAATGGTTCTTCCGAAGTAATTAAATCGATATTCAGTATCCTGTTGAATGAAAAAGATACCGTGCTCATTTCATCCCCCGGCTGGAGCTATTATAAAAGTGTTGCGGATGCAAAGTTTGCGGACTGCTTTACTTATGGAATCCGTGAGGAGGAAAACGGTTACGGTTACGATTTAAGTGATCTGCTTGAAAAAGCAGAAAGATACCATCCAAAAATTATCGTACTGACTTCACCCCATATGCCGACCGGGTGTGAAATCAGTCAGGAAGATATGGAGCGGGTAATTGAGTGCAACAAGGATTCCGTCATATTAATTGATGAAGCCTATTGGGGATATGGGGATGATACGAATGAATTTGAAAAGAAGATTATTACGAGATATAGTAATGTTGTAATTACAAGAACCTTTTCCAAATTTTACGGACTCGCCAATATCCGTATCGGATATGGATTGTGCAGCTATCCGTTGCGCAGGACCATCGGTTTGGATCTTCCCCTGTTCCGTGTATGCGGAATTAGCCGCAAGATAGCGCTCGCAGCCATTAATGACACGGAATATTATAAAAAAATGAAAGAGGAGACCGTTACCGTGCGGGACTGGTTTTTGGAGGAATGTAACCGGATCGGGCAGGTAAAAGCATTCCGGTCGGGTTCCAATTTTGTATTTTTGCGTTTGGAAGGTGCGGATGCAGGGCAGGTCAGGGCATTTATGGAAGAAAACAATATTTTGGTACGCTTATTTACGGATCAGGATTCGTTGCGTCTGCGGATAACCGTGGCACCCAAGGATGTTATGGAGCGGGTGTTGTTCCAATTAAAAAGGGCGCTTGCCTGTGGGAATGAATGTTCAAACACGCTTTAAGGAAAGTGGTTTATTTATTGCATGAAAAGGATAGAGGAGTAAGGGTATGCTGAATATTTTGGACGAATTTAGAAGAGTTTTGGACGATATCATGGTTTTGGCAATGCATAAAAGAGTTGTTTTGTATGGTTACGGGTATACGGGAAGGTTTTTAAAGTGGTATGCATCGTATTATCACGGTATTGAAGTGGATTATGTTGTTTCCATGGACATGCATCTTAGCCAGGCATATGATCAGGAGATTTTCCGTAAATCCTTATTTTCTTTTGATTACAAGGATGTGAAACATGCTGTTGTTTGGCTGGCGGAACCGGTTGATGAGGAAGTAACGGTTCTTATGGAGGAAAACGGATACCGGAAAGGGGAAACTTATTTTGATTTTTATGACGCGGTTTATGGGGATAATGTGTACTGGGAGCCGGATTTGGCTGTGGCGGACACTTTGAAAAAGAGGAAGACGGGAAAGAGGGACATTCAGTTTTTGGAATGGTTGGAATGGAAATACGGATGCAATTTTCTTACGGCAATCGAGCAAAAAGAATTTGAACAGGCAGGAACAAGGGGTTCGACATACCGGGTGACCACACAAAAGGAAATTTTTCCGGTATTGGACAGATGTCATTGCATTCCGCAGCCGGAAGATGCCATTTTTGATTTCGGATGCGGAAAAGGCGGCGCCTTGGTTTCCTTTTTGGACTATGGATTCCATAAAGCGGGAGGTGTGGAGTATTCCCCTGATATTTATGAAATGCTGAAAGAAAATATTAGCAGTTTAGGGTTGGAGAAAAGTACGGAGTTAATCTATGGTGATGCCGGTGAACTGAAAGAAGAACTTGACGGATATAATTGGTTTTATTTCTTTTTTCCGTTTAACAGTACTATCCTGCAAAGGTGTGTGGATGCCATATGCGGCAGTTACCAAAGGAAAAAGAGAAAAATCCGCATCATATATCTTGTACCGTTTTGGCATGAATTAATCGAAAAATCCGGTATATTCCGGCTGACCAGTCAGTTTACCATCGAAACGAGGCAGAGAGTGGTGGATATTTTTGAGAGCCATGGGGAATCCTGAAGCGTTCAGGAACAAAAAAATCATAATATACGGAACCGGATATGTGGCGCATATGTTTCACCGGGTTTTGCGGATGCATCATTTACAGAATAACATCCAATGCTGTGTAACGACAAGCAATCCAGAAGAAAAGGTTTTTTTTGAAGGAATACCGGTATATGGCATTCATGGGGTATGTATGGATGAACAGACTGTGGTATGTCTTGCGGTGCATGAATCCGTTAAGGATGAAATAGAGCATACCGTCAAAAAAATGACCAGTCAGTATGTATGGGTTTATCCCCGTTTATACGAATGGATGCTGGGAGAGCCTTTACATAGGAATGTGGAAATCAGTGTCGGAAGGCTTTTGGAAGGCTATCGGAAGGATTTACGTCTTGCCGTCCGTTTGGCAGCAATCGAACAGCATGAGGGAAAGAACGGATATGGGTTCCGGTATTACATAAATGCCCAAATGCTGCATTGCGGGATTGATACGGCCGGAAAGCGGTTGGAACAATTCAAGGGGTTGTTGGAAGACTGGAAGCAATTCGGATACCGCAGACAGTTTCCGGTTACCGTTAACAGCAGTTACGAAGTGATAGATGGTGACCACAGGATGGCGGTGGCGGCATATTTGGGGCAGGAAAGTATTTGTTGCGATATATATCCGGACAGGCTGACGGTACAGGAAATCCACGAAAACGGGGCAATGATGTCAGGGGAAACACTGGCACGGTATGGTTTTACAAAAAAGGATTTAGACATTTTGGAAGGCATACAACGGAGGTATATGGACATCTATGGGACAACATGAGGAAAAACGGGAAAAAAAACGGGAAATAGCGGTCAGTATTATTATTCCTGTTTATAATGTTGCCAAGTGGCTGGATCAGTGCATGGAGTCCGTGGTCGGTCAGACGTTTGCCAATTTTGAGGTATTGCTTGTGGATGACGGTTCCACGGATGGTTCTGGATTGAAATGTGATGATTGGGCAAGGATGGATAACCGTATTCGGGTGATTCATAAGGAAAACGAGGGTCCGTCATTGGCGAGGAACCGGGGGATTCAGGAAGCAGAAGGGGAGTATCTGTCTTTTTTGGATGCCGATGATTGGGTGGAACCTACTTTTTTGGAAAAAATGTATGCCAAAGTGAAAGAATGTGATGCAGACTTAGCAGAATGTGATGTTTGGAGATATAACAATAATAGCCATACGAAAACATATTGTTCCTGTCATGGTTCGGTAAACATGGATTACAGCCGCGAAGAGCATATGATATATGGATATGGGGCAATTTGGAATTTATTGGTCCGCAGGGAATTTTGGTTGCAGAACCGGTTTTGTTTTAAGGACTGCCATAGTGAAGCCTTTCCGGTTTATTCCATGCTGATGGCAAAGGCGGACAAAATCGGGAATGTAAAAGAAGCACTGTATTATTACCGGCGATTCCGGGAAGGTTCGCTTACAACGGCTCCAAAGAAAGGGAAAGAAAAAAAGGCAGTTGGCATAAAGGCATTTGAATATTTAATGGAAAATTTCCGCGAACGGGGAATGGATATTACATATGGGGATTGTTTGGAGCGGATGATTAAATATAAAATGACAACCCTGATGTCGGCATTTTTTTGCAGGATGAGTGCAGAAGATTATAAGACCTTGTCGGAAAATTATTACGGGTTTTTAGCGGAGTATTTTCCGAAAACAAGGATTTTGCCGGATTCCCTGAACGCGGATTCTTTAAAGGAAGGGGAAATAAAATACCTGACATGGGGTGGATTTAACTTAAACAGAATCTTATGGTATGCAAAATACCTGCATGATCCTTATGGCAGATTCAATTTCAGCAGCCTGATTGCCCTTATGAACCCGGTCGGGGAAAACAGGAAGGTTTCCCATAAGGTACGGTACCGGGAGATGATGATAGAGCGGGAAGTGGGGAATGCTTTTTGGGATATTCTTAAGGAAGTCCGTCCTGATTACGTGATTATGGATTTGATTGAGGAGCGCTTTGGAGTCGTAAAATGCGGAAATGGGTATCTGACCAAGAGTGATGCCTTTGACGGAGCCGACATAGAAAGGGTAGAAGTTACGGAAGAAACCGGTGGACAGACGATTTCTGCCTATGACGAACGGCGTATCCGGTTATGGGAGGAAAGTGCGCTGCGTTTTATCCGGCGTTTGGAACAGGAATATCCCGGTATGGGAATTATATTAGTAAAAAATTATCTGGCGGAAAAAGTGGGGGATATCCAAAGGCAGGAGTTTTTTGGAAATATAGAGGAAATCCGCAGGATGAACGGGATACTGGCACACTATTATGACTATTTCCAGAAGCATTGCAGGAATATTAAAGTTGTGGAAGCATCTGAGTGCGGCTATTACTTTACGGATAGACAGTATGAATATGGGGCAGTTCCTTCCCATTTGAATGAACTGGTGAACAAAGAAATTGCCGGAAGGATTGAGAGGTGCATTGGGGCATGAACGGGATAGGTGAGGAACTTAAGAAGGGGTATGAAAGTCTGTTTTCGGAATACCGTTTGGAACCACCGCTGGATGCCGGGAATATCAGCCTGGTTATCAAACAGTTCCTGCGGGATTTCCTGGAACATGCCAAGAATCCGGGAATATACTGTAATGGCGGGCATACGAAAATGCTTATGGCCGATTTTATGTATGAACTGAAAAAGGTCAGGTATATCATAGACAATTATGCGGAATCGGAAGAAGAAAACGGGTTTATTCTGTTAAAAGATCAGGGAAATACGATAGAAGAAAACGGAATTGATGCCGTTATCCTGTCTTCTTATAAATTCCGTAAGGAGCTGAAACAGAGCCTAAAGGAAAAACATCCGACTCTCCTGGTACTTGATATTTATGACGAACTGGAAAAACAGGGGATTAAGGTACAGGCGGATTATTATTATTCCAATCATCCATACCAGCATTATAAGGAGATCAACCGGCTGCAGCGGGAAATCAGGAATGCGGTTGACAAACAAACACAGAAGGAGCTTTATCTGGAACTCATAACGAAATATCTCCATATTAAGGATTTCCGGACGGCTGCGGTAAAGTTAAGGGAATGGAAAGGGGAATGGGAAAAGAACGGATATAGCGAACAGGAAGATGAACGGACGGCAGAAGATATGCTTTCCAGGATTGAGAGTCTTTATGAATTGCAGAAAAAAGCAGCCGCATCCCTGTCAGGGAATCATGTGCTTATGTTCTGTTTGGACGGATTAAGGCATTCTGACCTGTCAGAAAAAGGTATGCCGAAAATGGAACGACTGATAAAGGAAACGGGATACCGGTATACGAATGCCTATTCCTATTCCACATCCACTTTTGAAGGGCTGGTTCCTGTTTACAGTGAAAACAGTGATTTCAGAACCCGGTACTATGAGAAAAACTATGTGGAAAGCGGCTGCTGCCGTTTTGTTTCCGAAGCGGAAAGTCAGGACAGGGAGATTTATGTTTACGGAGACGGTGAACATTATGTTGAAGGCAGGAAGATTCATTACAGGCAGCAATTTATGACCGTGACGGAGAAGCTGTGGCAGTTTATCCTGGATGCATGCGAAGCGGAGCCGGGATTGTTTTATGTCCATGAACTGTATGAAAGCCATTTCACGTTTTCCAATCCTTATACGGAAGAAGTGCTTATGTCGGAGGGGACGGCAATGCTGTTTGATTTTCTTCCGGTGAAAGGCGGACATCTGCGGGCGGATTATGCCAGACAGCACAAGGATGCCATCCGTTATTTGGATGATGTCCTGGAACCGATGCTTCGTCCTATGTCGTGCAGGATGGTGCTTTATGCAGACCACGGGAATCTTGTTTTGGACTATGATACGAAGCTGCAGGAAATCGGTGACTTGGAATATACCTGTTCCGAGGGCTGGACCAGAATTCCTTTTGTACTCCGTTCGCCGGAGATGGGAGCAGGGACAGATGACGGGCTCATTTCCCTGATGGAACTGAACAATATGATACTCTGCCTTTTGTCAAAACAGACGTATCGCCGGCCGGACATGGATTATATTAAAATAGGGCGTTCGGAATTATATAACCCGGATTTCCGCTACCTTTATAAGATGATTGGAAAAGAAACCTATTTGCAGGCATTTGAATGTTTTCTGTTTACGGATGGATGCCGGATGATTGTTTATGCGGACGGGACGGTGCAGGTATATGACGGAAACGGACAACCTATGGAGGATGTCTGTGGAAAAGAAGCTATGTTTGGAAAAATCCGAAGCCGGATTACGGTATGTGATTTGGAAACAATACGGAAAGGTTGGATATTCCAATGAAAAAAGTATTTTTTATTATCAATTGTTTTTCGGCGGGGGGCGGGGCGGAATCCCTGCTGACCCAAATTGTAAACCACTTGGATGCCAATAAGTATGAAATCGGTATTATGGAGATCATACATGATTCCATTAAGGAGGAACCGGTAAACAGTAATATCAAGATATATCCGCATTATGTAAAGGCAGATGCACCCGACAGAAAATCCAGAATGTACTATGTGTACCATGAATGGGACAGGGTTATTCAGGAGTATATCCCGCAGGATTATGATTTGTATGTCTCTTTTAATTACCTGAAACCGACCTTTCTGCTGCCAAAGGGGAAAAAGAATATCGCCTGGATTCACGGAGATGTTTACAATTTGGCACAACCCGGCATGGCAGAGGAAAGAAAACTGCAGGCGGAAGCCTTTTACAAGGCGGACAGAATTGTTTCCATCAGTGATATTACCACACAGTCCTTAGTGGATTTGTTCCCGGAACATAAGGAAAGGTTACGGATTCTGTATAATGGGATTGACATAGAAAAGGTTAGGAAAAAAGCGGAAGAACCAACCGAAATCCAAATGCGGCATCCGGCTTTGCTGTCCATCGGAAGACTGGATGCGAATAAAAATCCTTTACGTCTTTTGGACGTTTTTGAAAAGGTTTACCGGAAAAGGACGGATGTTCATTTATATTATCTTGGATATGGCAGTTTGGAAGAAGATGTAAAAAGAGCGGCGGAAGAAAAGGGAATCTGCGGGCATGTCCATCTGTTGGGGTATCATGCCAACCCGTTTCCGGTGATTACCCAATGCGACATAAGCTGTATGTTTTCCCTGGCGGAAGGTTTCCCGATGGCGCTTTTGGAAAGCGTGGCGCTTGATAAGCCTTTCGTGTCTTCCGTTATCGGCGGGGCAAGGATACTGGCAAACGGACAGCGGTGCGGCAGAGTGACGGAGACGGACGGGGAAGCGGCGGATGCCATATTGGAGCTGCTTAACGCAGACAGGGAACAGATGGTACAGGAATGCCGCACTTCCATCCAAAGGTTTGCATTGGGAGAGTATATCAGGCAGATTGAAGATTTGTTTGATGAAGTATTGGAGGAATTATCGGAATAGAAAAGCGGCGTGGGCCGGAAGGGATGGATATGGTGGATGGCTTAGGGGAAAAGAGACCGTTAATTAGTGTGCTGGTACCGGTTTATAATATTGAAAAATATATAAGGCATTGTTTGGAAAGTATCATTACCCAGTCTTATCCCTATTTGCAGATTTTGTTAGTGGATGACGGTTCCACGGATAATTCCGGACAGATTTGTGAGGATTTTGCCCGCAGGGATGTGAGGATTCGGGTGGTACATAAGCCTAACGGGGGATTGGTGACAGCAAGAAAGGCTGGTTTGGAATTGGCGGAAGGGGATTATATCGGATTCGTTGATGGGGACGATTATATAGAATCAGGATTTTATGAGAAGTTATTATCAGAATTACTTAAGACAGACGCAGATTTTGTGCATGGTGGTTTTGTGGAAGAAAGGGAAGATGGAAAAATGACATATGCTCCGGCCATGCGGAAAATAAACGGGGAAGAAGATAAAATACCCTTTCTTAAGGAGCATGTGCTCCATACAGGCGGAGAAAGTGAATTATGGACGCCAAGTATATGGTCAAAATTGTTCAAGGCGGATTTTATAAAAAAATGTTATATGCATGTACCGGATGAGCTATCCTATGGGGAGGATATGCTTGCATTTTGTCGATGCATATTGGAAAGTAATCAATTCATCTTAACACCGAATGCAGAATACCATTATTTGATACGGGAGGAATCTATTTCCAATCAATGGAGTGTGGGCAGATTTTGGCAGGAGAGCAATTTGTGCCATGAACTTATTAACATCTGGATAGAGTATGGATGTGACAATAGGATGGATAAGCATATGGGGAAATATTTTTTTTCCCGAATGGTAAACTGCATGAATCAGGTGAATCAGTTTGGATTGGGAACCGTAAAATATATGATTCCGGATATTGGTATCTTTGTGGGAAAAAAACTCGTGGTGTATGGCGCCGGGCTTGTGGGCAGGAATTACATCAGCCAGCTGCTGGCAGCAAAACAATGCAGTGTAGTGGCATGGACAGATAAAAACTTTCAAAATGTTTGTTATCCTTTATGTATTCCACGGGACCGGTTGACAGAATTGGAGTATGACATGATTCTTATAGCAGTAAAAGATTCCCATGTGGCTGTGGAAATAAGGGAAGAATTAGCGGTGCTTGGCGTGGAAACGGATAAGATGGTTTGGACCAAACCGCAACTTAGTTTTCCAGTCAGGTGACGGACTGGAAGGAGATGGACTGGTGAATGTTATATATTTCCAGGGAGGACTTGGAAATCAGATGTTTCAGTATGCATTATACCAATCGATGGAAAGGTATGGAAAATCCAAGGTAAAGGCAAATATTTCGTTTTATCAGAAAGAAAAAGTACATGCTGGGTTTGAATTGGAAAAAGTTTTTCCAAAAATAGAATTGAAAAAAGACGAAAATGATATCTTCACTAAAAGGTATTCCCGCTATTTAAAAATACGTAAGAAGAATGACTGGATTGCTTTTTTGAATTACCGTTTGCCGTTTTTGTGTTTATATTTCAGGGAAAAAGAGGGAGCGGCATTTGATGAAAGGTTATTTCTGCTTCGGAATGCGGCGGTGAAAGGATATTGGCAGTCAAAAGAATATGCCGCAATAGTGGAACAGGTGTTATTGGAAAATTTTATCTTTACATATGGTGAAGCGGAACTCGGAAATTGGCGTAACCGATTTCTTATGGATCATCAATCCGTGTCAATACATATCCGCAGGGGTGATTATTTGCAGGAAACGGGATTATATGGGAATCTGAGTGAAAGTATGTATTATAACAAAGCCATTGATTTTTTTATAGGAAATATGGAAAATCCCCATTTTATATTCTTTTCCGATGATATTTCGTGGGTTAAGGAGAATTACAAATTAAAAGATGCCATTTATATAGAGCCAAATATGTTTGAACACTATGAAGGCTGGTATGATATGTGCCTGATGTCCTGCTGTTCACACAATATTATTGCCAATAGTTCTTTTAGTTGGTGGGGGGCATGGCTGAATAAAAATCAGAGAAAAATAGTCGTAGCGCCGGAAAGATGGCTGGCCGGTCGGGATACACCGGACATTTGGTGTGACGGATGGATTAAGATGTAGGTGGAAAAGGCAAATGGAAAATAAGAAAAAGATAATTGTATACGGACTTGGAAAAATGTATCGGCAGACAAAACGGTATATTGAGAACAAATTTGAAATTATTGGTTACTGTGACGCCCGGAACGTTGCTGAAATGCCTGGGGGGGGTATATTGTACCGGAAGATATAGAAAAATACCACTATGATTACATATATGTAACAAGCACAAAGTATTTTGCGGAAATAAAGGGAAAATTGCTTAGTTTACTGGGAAGTGATGCGGAAGATAAAATTATATCTTTGTATGATGTTTTGGGCGATTTCAGAAATAGCGAAGTCCGGGATCAGTGGGTAATCGAACAGTTGGGAAAGATACCGGGTGGCAAGGTTTTGCTGGATGCCGGGGCAGGAGAGCAGAAATACAAGCCCTATTGCAGTCATTTAAAATATATCGCGCAGGATTTTGGGAAATATATTCCGGATGAAATGGATATAGGGTTACAGAGCGAATCATGGGATTATTCGGGATTAAGCATTCAATGTGATATTATTGATATGCCATTGGAAAAAGAATCCATAGATATTGTTCTGTGTACGGAAGTGTTTGAACACTTGGAGAACCCAATTTTGGCAATCAAAGAGTTTGCAAGGGTATTAAAACCGGATGGAAAACTAATTTTGACAGCCCCCTTCTGTTGTCTGACCCATATGGCACCATATTTTTATTATAATGGATTCAGTGAATATTGGTATAGGAAACACTTGGATTGTTATGGTTTTAAATTGGTGGAGTTTACAAAAAACGGAAATTATTTTAAGTATTTATCCCAGGAATTATTCCGGTTAGAACATATGGCAAAACGTTATTGTAATTATGAATTGAATGATGTGGAAACAGAGGCTATTGTAAAGACCATGGATATCATGGGAAAGTTATCTGGAAAAGATATGGGATCCAGTGAGACCCTATGTTTTGGGAACATGATAGTGGCTGAAAAGGGAAAAAGAAATTGATATGGAAAGGTGTCCAAGGACATACGAGATGTCAGATTGGGATGGATTAAGTTAAAAAACGCAAAAATGAAGGAGAATCGAAAATGAAAATTATTTTGTACGGAGCCGGTCAGAGAGGGATAAAAATCGCGGAAGTATTACAGGAAAATAATATTGAAATCGCCGGATTCTGTGATTCCAACAAAAAGGGGAGTAAATCCATAAAGATATTCCCATTGGATGGGATTAACAGCAGCGAATATGTTTTTGTTGTTACCATTGCCGATTGCACCCAAAGAATGGAAGTCAGAAATATGCTTCAAAACCGTGGAAACAGAGTATTGACCGTGGAAGATATACTTTGCAGTCAGACGGATGTCGTTAAGAAAAACAGGGAAATCATTGCGGATTACCATCAAAATCGAATGGACAGCTATTTTGATGCGGCAGAGAGTATAGAAGGAATCCAGGCATTTTGGTCTCCGGAAAGTCCGTTCATGGGGTATTTTAAAAAATTGAACATTGAAAAGGTTGTGGAGTTGGCCTGCGGAAAGGGCAGGCATGTGCCGCAATACATAGACGGGGCAAAAGAAATAACACTGGTTGATATACTGGAGAAAAATATTGATTTTTGTAAACAGCGTTTTCAGGGGTACGATAAAATATCATACTATGTAAATAATGGATATGATTTAAGCGGGATAGAATCGGAATCACAAACCGCATTGTTTACTTATGATGCCATGGTTCATTTTGAAATGATGGATGTGTTTCAATATTTGAAAGAAACATACAGAATTTTGTCCGTTGGCGGAAAGGCGCTGTTTCATCATTCCAATAATACGGAAGATTATCGGATTACTTTTTTGACGGGAACAGGCGGAAGAAATTATATGAGTAAACAGTTATTTGCGTATTTGGCAAACCGTGCAGGATTGACTGTTTTGGAACAACGGGTAATCGATTGGGGAAAAAAAGATTTGGATTGCATCACATTGGTGGAAAAGCAGCAAAACCAAGTGGAAGAAGCTGGCAGCTGAAAAAAGCGGAAGGAATGAATATGGAAATATTGGTATGGGGTACCGGAATCGCAACGGCGAACATTGGCGAGAAAGTTTACGAAGAACAGATTTCGGGTTATATTGAAACGGAGAAATCAAAGGATTTTTATAAAGGAAAACCTGTTTACAGCCCATCGGAACTTCCGAACGGTTATGATGCGATTTTAATATGTAATCATTATGGGAAACAAATCCATGACTGCTGTCTCAGAAATGGAATTGGGCTGCAGAACGTCTGTTTCATGTATCCCATCCCGCAGGAAATTGATACGGAAAATAACTTAGGGCTGGCAAAGAAAATTCTAAAACAGGGATGGTATGACAGGGTTTGCGTGGAATTCGGGCAGATTGACCGGGCATGGGTGGAAGAAGACGCAAAGCGGTACGCAGAGTTAAACACGCACCCCACGATGCGGATTATGGAAGAATATAACAAGCCCATATATACGGATAAGGCGGCGGGTGCCGGAAGCATAGGAAGCTATTTTTGGCAGGATTTGTGGGCAGCGCGGAAAATATATAAGGAATCCCCGGCGGAACACTATGATATCGGATCGAGGGTGGATGGTTTTGTGGCACATCTGCTGACTTTTATGAATCATGTGAATTTAATAGACATACGTCCATTAGACCGGACGGTAGACGGTTTGGAATTTATCCACGCCGATGCCACGGATTTAGAGGGGATTGGGGATAACAGCATGGAAAGCCTTTCCGCGCTTTGTTCCCTGGAGCATTTCGGATTGGGGCGGTATGGTGACCGTATAGACCCGGATGCCTGTTATAAGTGTTTTGACGCCATAGGACGGAAAATGAAAAAGGGCGGTAATGTTTATTTGTCCGTACCGGTAGGCAGGGAGCATTTGGAGTTTAATGCGCACAGGATTTTTTATGCGTCTACCATTTCGGACAATTTTCCACAGTTTGATTTAATCGAGTATTCATGTACTTATGGAGGATACATTGAGTATAACATAGATTTGCACAAATATGATGAAGACATGCGGTCAGAAGGAACACGGTTCGGGCTGTTCCATTTGAGGAAAAAATAAATGAAGACAGGAAAGACAGGAAAAGAAAAGGGTGAAAAACGGTTATGGAAAACATATTTCTGCGGTTGAAAAAAGGATATCTGGATTACCGCTTCCAAAAATCCGGCGGGCAGGCAGTTTATTATATAAAGATTAACGGAAGTGTATCCGGTTTTTTTGCACTTTTGCGTATGGTTGTGGATTATTGCTGTTATGCCGATGAAAATGGAATGATACCTTATATTAAATACGACAGGGATATTCTGTATGCGGAAAAAGGTTTTTTCCTCGGAACGGATAATCCGTTTGAATATTATTTTGAACAGCCGATTGCATTCCTGCCGCCCGTTTCCGTTAGGAACCTAAATCTGGTAGGGAACAGGTTCTTGCATGCCGAAAGGGTGGAACTGGAGTATAACCGGAAACCGCTTTCCTATTTGGCGGAAGAAACTTATATAGAAAGGATGTCGGAGATATACGGGAAATACATCCGTTTCAATGACCGGACATCCGCATACATGGAAAAAAATATAAGGATGGCATTAAAGGGGAAGCGTACTTTGGGGGTACACATACGTGGGACTGATTTTTATAAGGAGTTCCATAACCATCCGGTTCCGGTGACCGTGGACGAATATTTGGATGCCATAAAAGAAGAAATCGGAAAACACCATTACGAACAGGTTTTTGTTGCAACGGACGATGCAAGGTGCTTAAAGGAATTAAGGGATAAGATACAGGTACCGCTTGTTTACTACCGGAATACCATGAGGGCGGTCAGCAATAAATCCGTGGCGTTTGAGCGGAACCGAAGGAAAAACAATAATTATTTATTGGGAATCGAGGTATTAAAAGATGCCCATACGCTTGCGGCATGTGACGGATTTGTGGGATGCCTGTCACAAATCGATATTTTTGTACAGGTTATAAAAAGGAGCCGCGGGCAAAAGTTCCATTCGCTAAATATCATTAACAAAGGCATACTTATGAATAACAGGCAATGCTGGGAACCGGCAAAATAAGGAGATGACTATGGATAAAAATTTGATAAAATGCGGATTGGCGTTTTTGGCAGGGACGGTATGCGGCTTCGTTTTCCATAAATACAAGGATTCACCAAAAAGCGGGGAGGATAAAAACAGGAAATACAGCCAACTGTTTGACAACTGGCTGATTCTGTCGGAAAGAGGGGAAGGCATTGGGACATATTTTAAGGAAAGGGACATGAAAGAGGTTGCGGTATATGGATACGGAAATATTGGAAGACATGTTATCACGCAGTTATCCTATGCGGACATACAGGTAAAATATATCATAGACCAAAGAAAAGACGGAATCTTATCGGGGGATATGGTATGTTACGGGATGGGGGATTCCCTGCCTGACGTGGATGCCGTTATCGTTACACCCATATGTGAATACGGGGAAATCGAAGAACGGCTGCAAAAAAGGATTTCTGCCCCTATTGTATCCATAGAGGATATTATTTATGAACTGTTATAATTGCCATAAGCCAACAACCTTCATGGCAGTTGCTGCATGTGCAGGGGATGGTTTGCATCCGGGTTTACCTGGTCCCTTGCACACAGAAAGAATTGTCATGAATTAAGAGGAGATGCACATGAGGAAAGCACAAAAAGAGCAGGCGGAAGAATTTATCAAGCTGCTCGGACAGGCACATGACGAAATCCGGAAAGCAATCGCCGGCAAAAACATTACCGCCGCCGCAGACCTGCTGGTACAGTGCCAGGAAGGCGCTGTCGAACTGGGAAACCTGATTGAGCAGGTGGAAGGTGATACTGCGCCTGCCATCCCGCTTTTGGAGCAATACTGCGAGCGTGTTTACCAGGTCCACCAGGAAATGACGGAGCAGGGGATGGATGCGGACAAGGCGCACAAAAAACTGCGTAAATCCCTCCTTCCGGCGGAAAACAGCATACGGAATGATATTAAAGTGCGCAGGGAAGCCGTGTTTCTCCCTTATAAGGCATCCATGTGGGATTCCCTGGAAAGCGTTTGGAGGGCTGCAAAAGAAGATCCTGACTGCGATGCCTATGTCATCCCGATTCCCTATTATGACAGGAAACCGGACGGTACGTTTGGGCAGATGCACTATGAAGGGGATCAGTATCCGTCATATGTGCCGGTTACCGCTTACGAGACTTTTGATTTCGGCGCACATCACCCGGATATGATATTCATACATAATCCATATGATAATTGTAATCTGGTAACAAGCATACATCCGTTTTTCTATTCGGAGAAGCTGAAAAAGGTTACGGACCGCTTAATCTATATTCCTTACTTTGTTTTGGATGAAAGGGATTTGGCGGATGATGCCGACATAGAGGGGATGAAACATTACTGCCTGACGCCTGCCGTATTCCATGCAGATAAAGTGGTCGTACAGTCAGAAAATATGCGCAAGGTCTACATCAAGGTTTTGACGGAAACGTTTGGGGAGGAAAGCAGGAGCGGCTGGGAGGAGAAAATCTTAGGGCTTGGCTCCCCTAAGATTGACAAAGCGGTTAACACCAGGAAAGAAGATTTGGACATACCGGACGAATGGATGGAAATCATTCAAAAACCCGACGGAACCTGGAAGAAAATAATTTTTTATAACACCAGCATTGGTTCGCTGCTCACAAGCAAGGAAAAGATGCTGGAAAAGATGGGACGGGTATTCCGCGCATTCCGGGAAAACCAAAAGGAAATTGCCCTCCTGTGGCGTCCGCATCCGCTCATTCAGGCAACCATCCAAAGTATGCTTCCGCAGCTATGGACGGAATATGAAAAAATGGTTATCCGGTACCGGGAAGAAGGCTGGGGAATTTATGACGACAGCGCGGACATGGACCGGGCGGTGGCGCTCAGTGATGCGTATTACGGCGACGGCAGCAGCGTGGCAAGAATTTATAAAGTGACGGGGAAACCGGTGATGCTGCAGAATGTAGAGGTGTAAATACAATGGGGGGGGCATTTAAGGATTCGTATATCAGGGAATTGATGCAGACGTTGGAACATACGGAAATCTGGCAGGGGACTTCCCGCAAATGTACAGATTATGACGAGGGAATCCGCTTTCTGCTGGATACGTTTACCGGACATAAACGGGACCGTTCCCGCCTATTCTTCGTGGGAAACGGGGGAAGCAGCGCAATTGCGAGCCATATGACGGCGGATTTCATGAAAAACGGCGGTATGAATACATACAGTCTATACGATAATGCCGTGACGACCTGCATGGGGAATGATTACGGGTATGAATATATTTTTTCCAAACCGTTGGAATTCCTGCTGCATGGGAATGACTTGGTAGTTGCCATCAGCAGTTCAGGCAATTCCCAAAACATCGTCAATGTCCTTGATGTGGCAAAAAGGAAAGGTGCCGATATCATTACGTTTACCGGATTTGAACCGGATAACCGGGCAAAACGGCAGGGGAGCGTGAATGTCTATGTCCCAAGTAAGCGGTACGGCATCGTGGAATCCATCCATAACCTGATGCTCCAGCAGATTGTGGACTTAATGATGGAAAGGGACGGGGTAAACATATAGTATGCTGGCAAAAGGAAAACCCGCCGTGTTCCTGGACAGGGACGGGGTGCTCACCAAAGAAAAAGGATATGTGGTTTCACCGGAAGATATGGAAATATTCCCATATGCCCGGGAATGTGTCCGGCGGATAAGGGAGAAAGGTTTCATTGCGATTGTGGTCACCAATCAGGGCGGTATAGCAAAAGGACTGTTTACCGAAGAAACGCTGGGTGAAATGAATGACCGTCTGATACGGCAAACCGGTGTGGATGCCGTTTATTACTGCCCGCACCACCCGGAGGGATGCATGGAAGGGTATGCAGGGATATGTACATGCCGCAAACCTTCCATGGGAATGCTGGAAGCGGCACGGAAAGATTTTACGGTTGACATGGATAAATCCTGGATGGTCGGTGACAGGGCAAGCGATATCCTGACGGGAAAAAACGCCGGCATACGGACTATTCTGCTGGAATCCGGTTACGGGACGGCAGGGTTAGAGTTTGCGGTGGAGCCGGATTACGTATTCCGCGATTTAAGGGATGTGCCGGGAATCCTGTAAAAAAGGTTCCGGTGGATATTCGGAGCAGAAAAGGGAGGAAAAAGATATGGTTTCAGATGTAGTTTCATTAGTAACGGGAGGCTGCGGTTTTATCGGTTCGCATATGGTAGACCGGCTGCTGGCGGAAGGACATACGGTCAGGGTTATTGATAACTGGACAACAGGGAGGCCGGAAAACCTTGACCATCAAAAGGACAATCCCAATCTGACCATCCATCACATGGATATCAGGAACAGGGAGGAGATAGAGCCCGTATTCCAGGGGGTGGATTACGTATTCCATTTTGCGGCATTGGCGGATATCGTTCCGTCCATCCAAAAACCCTGGGAATATTATTCGTCAAACGTGCTCGGTACCTACAATGTGGTGGAATGTGCGAAAAATGCCGGTATACGGAAACTCGTGTACGCGGCATCCTCGTCCTGCTACGGGATTCCCGATGAATACCCGACGAAGGAAACGGCACAGATCCGTCCGCAGTACCCTTATGCGCTGACGAAGCGGCTGGGGGAGGAAACCGTGCTCCATTGGGGACAGGTGTACGGACTTCCTGTCGTAACGCTCCGGCTGTTTAACGTATATGGGACGCGTTCCAGGACATCGGGGACATACGGGGCGGTATTCGGCGTGTTTTTGGCGCAGAAACTTGCCGGTAAGCCTTTTACCGTGGTGGGCGACGGGAACCAGACCAGGGATTTTACTTATGTGACGGACATTGCGGATGCTTTTTATACGGCGGCGGTGTCGGACGTGGTACAGGATACCTTTAACGTGGGCAGCGGAGGGACTTATTCGGTGAACCGGCTTTGCGAACTGCTGGGCGGGGAAGTAACCCATATCCCGAAACGACCGGGGGAACCGGACTGTACCTTTGCGGATACCGCGAAGATAGAAGGGGCGCTTGGCTGGAGGGCCAAAGTCACTTTTGAAGAAGGAGTGCGTAAGGTTTTGGACAACATCGAATACTGGCGGAAAGCGCCGGTATGGACGCCTGACAGCATAGGGGAAGCAACACAGGACTGGTTTAAATATTTGGGAAAATAAAGGATTTTGACGGCATGGGAAAAAAGGAAGCAGAAATTGCGGCAAAAGGACAATTAAAAATTGTGGCAAAAGAACAATTCCGCACGGAAATCAAGCCGGAACTGGCAAGGGAAGGAAAGACCGTTGCGTTATGCCATGGGGTATTTGACCTGGTGCATCCGGGGCATGTCATCCATTTGGAGCAGGCAAAGGAGATGGCGGACATACTGGTTGTTTCCATTACGGCGGCGGCATATGTCCGTAAAGGACCAGGCAGACCGTATTTTAATGACGAAATGCGTATGAAGGTACTGGCGGCGCTGGAATGTGTGGATTATGTCCTGCTGTCGGAAGGGTATACCGTGGACGATATCATTGCATGCGTGGAACCGGACATTTATGTCAAAGGGGAGGAATACGCAAAGGAAGAAAACGACATTACGGGAAAGATTGCCGGGGAAAAGGCATTGGTGGAGAAACACGGGGGAAGAATCGGGTTTACCACGGGTCAGGTTTTCAGTTCCACGAAACTCATTAATACCGCCATGTCCGGGTTGTCGGAAGAAGTCATCCGTTACATGGAGGACTTTAAGGAAAGGCATGACATGCAGGAAATTCGGGAGTATGCGGAACGTGCAGGCCGTCTTAAAGTTTTGGTTGTCGGCGACGTCATCATAGACCGTTATACCTATTGCAGTGTGCAGGGGATGATGTCAAAGGATACGGGGTACTCGGCAAGGTTAAACAGTTCGGAGGAATATTTGGGCGGGGCGCTTGCCGTGGCAAGGCATCTTGCGACTTTTACGGAGCATGTGACGGTGATGTCCATCATCGGCGACGAAAAGAACATGCGCCTTGGCATTTTCGATGCGCTGGCGGATAAGATGCAGCTTAACCTGGAATACAGCCATGTTTTTCCCACGATTGTAAAGCACCGGTACCTGACCAGGAACCAGAAAAGGGAAGAATACCGGAAGATACTTGCGGTTAATAACATACCGGAAAAGGCAGGGTATGAGGAAGATACTTATGCGAGGTTCAAGGAAAAACTGAAGGAAAGGACCGGTGATTATGATGCCGTATTCCTGTGCGATTTCGGGCACGGACTGATGGACCGGGAGGTTATGGATATCCTTCAGGAGAAAGCAAGATACCTGGTTCTCAACTGCCAGGCAAATTCCACGAATATGGGGCTTAACGTGATTACCAAGTACCACAGGGCAGACGCTTTTTCCCTGGACCAGAAAGAGCTGAAACTGGCATTCCCGGAACATGTGCAGGAGGAGAAGCTCAGCCTGCAGAAACTCGCCGGCCATTTAAAGGGGAACGGATGGCTCACGAGGGGAGCGGAAGGCGCATACGGAATAAGCGGACAGGACATCCATGAAGCTCCCGCGTTTACGTTAAGCGTGAAGGACACCATTGGGGCAGGGGATGCATTCCTTGCCATGGCAGGAATCTTTACCGCGGCAGGGGCGTCTGCGGAAGTGGGGACCTTTATGGGAAACATCGGCGGCGCGCTTGGGGCAAATATCGTGGGAAACAAGGAAGCGGTGGAAAAGGTGAACGTGCTGAAATATGCGAGTACGTTGATGAATATATAGAGGAATACAAAGAAGGATTGGGAAACGGAACCTTGACAATTTCATACTTTATATTAGGTTTTGCTGCCGTGTATCTTGCCAGCTGCAATTAGAAAGATTCAAAAATGATACATTGAGAACGTATATTCGATACTGCATTGACCATAGGCAGACCATCTGTTATAATGAATGCAAGGTAGTTTTTTCGTGTTTATGGCGGAATGGAGGATGCGGAATGCTAAAAATTTTGGATGAAAAGGTACTTAGGACGGATAATGAAATTGAGAGTCTGTATAAGAATTGCAAGTATTTATGTATTATCGACGGTTGGGATAAAATTGCGGATAATGACGGGTATTTGTATTGTGTCAGTACATCGGAAGAATCGCTGCATGAATTGATTGACGAACGGGACAGGTTGCAGACGGAGGGGAAAATCTGTTGTATTGGAGGAAGCTATAACAATGGAGGTGCAATCGGTGTACAGTACGAGTATAGAGAAGAATAGATTTTCGGTTAAGTGCCTGATTTTGCGGCAGATTATCCTTATTATGAATCCATATAATAGAAAGGTATATTTTTGTAAAGACATGATGGATTACCAGGAGAATTTTGAACTGGCAATAAGCTAAAAAATACAAACTAAGTATTTGATTAATAAAGAAAAACCTGATGTAAAGTATGAAATTGTCGGACAGACAAACATCGTTTACATCAGGTTTTTTCTGTTGTTTTGGAGCTTATCCCTGTTTGACGCGGAAGCGCAGCTTACAGGGGAATCCGTTTCCCGTAAGTTGTAACCGTAACCAGGAAATGAATGGAGAAAAAGCGTATGGCGGATAACATCAGAATGGATTCACACAAGTTAATATACCATCCCGAAACGGTGGCAAGATGGATGAAGGGGGAGAATATTTATCCCATCGAAGTGGAAATATCCCCAAGCGGCGCCTGCAACCACCGGTGCGTGTTCTGTGCCGTGGATTATATCGGGTACCGGCCTGATTTTTTGGATAAAGATACCATTCTCCGGGACATTTCCCAAATGGGGAAAAAGGGTTTAAAAAGCGTCATCTGCTCCGGGGAAGGGGAACCGCTTTTAAATAAGGACATGCCGGATATCGCAAACGGCATCCGTGCCTGCGGTGTGGATGTGGCAATGAGTACAAACGGTGTCCTGCTGACGGAAGATAAGGCAAAAGAATGCCTTGGCGCATTCACGTGGATTCGGTTCAGCGTGGCAGGCATGGAGGAACGTTCCTATGACCGGATACAACGGGGAAAGCCGGGGGATTTGGAACGCGTCAGGACAAACCTGTCGGATGCGGTACGGATTAAGAAGGACCAAAAGTTAAAAACCACGCTGGGCGTACAATGCCTGCTTTTGCCGGATAATATGGGACAGCTTCCGGACATGGCGAGGCAGTTAAAGGAAATCGGTGTCGATTACCTGACGGTAAAGCCGTATTCCCAGCACCTTCACAGTGAAAATACGTTTCAGATTGATTATGATGCCATGCTGGAACTGGAACAGGATTTAAAACAGTACGTTTCGGATGATTTTGCGGTTTATTTCAGGGCAAATGCCATGAAGAAGATGCACCATGGGAAGTGTTATAAACAGTGTCACGGTTTGCCGTTTATGACCCATATCGATGCGAAAGGAAATGTCTGGCCGTGTGTGGCGCATATCGGGACGGAAGAATTCCGTTACGGGAATATTTATGAACAGACTTTTGCGGATATATGGGAAGGGGAACGGAGACAGGAAATCATACGGCGGCTGGATGAATTGGATATTAATAAGGTATGCCGGGAAGCATGCAGGCTGGATGAAATCAATAAGTATTTGGATGAACTGCGGCATCCGGGGGAGCATGTGAATTTTATATGATGCAGGCAGGATGCAACCCTAATATACAGGAATAATTTTTCAATCGGAAAAACGGAATGGAACCTTGACAATTTCATATTTTACATTAGGATTTTGGAATGTTTCTTTACATTTGCCTGATGCGGTATATAATAATAGTATATAGATAATGTATATCGTGAGAAGGATATGGTGATAAGAGTGAAAGATTTTCAATCTTTCACTCACAAGTTTGTGCCTGCGCTGCATCCACAAACTTGATATGCGCAAAAAGCAGCGCAGAAATGAGGAAAAGTATGCTAAAAATATTAAACCAAACAGATATAAAGTCATTTAACCGGGTCAAAAATGAGTTTCCTTACAGTAGGATACTGATGCGGATTCATTCATTGGATGACTGTGAAGGACAGTTGGTGGCAGTCAGTGATTCCACGGAATCGGATGATGAGTTATGCGAGAAATTACACGAATTTTTGGAAAAGGATATTTTGTGTGTTATAGTTGGTAGTTACGTGCAGGGAGGAAGTAAAAATGTTATTTACAGTGTTGGATGATGGTATTTTTACCGCCAACTGTGAACTGTCCATCCTTGATAAAAGAAACGCAGCAATGCAATTTGTCATTGATACCGGTGCAAGTATCACATGCTGCAGGGCGAAAGAGCTTGGTATAAATTTAAAGGAACAGGACTTTTTGGAAAAGGGATCAAAATAAATGATTTAAAGAGTTATATGGAAAAGTTATATATTTAAGAGAATAAGTGAACTGCATAAGGAAATGAGCTGATGTAAAATATGAAATTGTTAAGGCAATGAAATATTTTGCATCTTTTTTTGTGTCCGATGAAAAAATGGGAATATAGACTTTGCCAGAGGAGGAACAGGAAAATGACGGAAAAAAATATCAAGCCGACACAGCCTGCCATGCCGGACATGGGGGATTACATAAAAGAAATCAGCTCCATATGGGAGACGGGTATCCTGACCAATAACGGGGAAAAAGCGGAAAAATTCCGGCAAATGCTGTTGGACTATACCGAGTGCGGCAATGCCGACTTGTTCGTCAACGGTCATTCCGCCCTGCTTTTGGCAATCAGGGTACTGGGACTTACGGGGGAAGTTATCACATCCCCGTTTACCTTCGTTTCCACTACAAATGCAATCGTGCAGAACGGGCTGACCCCTGTGTTTGGTGATATCGATGAATCTTATAATTTATCGACGGAATCCATAGAAAAACTGCTGACGGACAAAACCTGTGCCATCATAACGCCCCATATCTTCGGGATTCCCTGTGACATAGAGGGAATAGGGGCGATAGCAAAGAAGCATAACCTGAAAGTGATTTACGACGGGGCGCAGGCGTTCGGGACAAAGGTGGCTGGTACAGACATCAGTTGCTTCGGGGATATAACCATGTTCAGCTTCCATGCGATTAAGGTATTCCAATCCATAGAAGGCGGGATGCTCGCTTACCGGGACGGGGCGCTGCACGATAAGTTCGGGCTGTACCGGAATTTCGGAATTACTTACGGGGAATGCGGGAATGATGTGGAAGCTGTCGGAATCAATGCCAAAATGAACGAATTCCAGGCGGCAATGGGAATCGTAAACCTTCCAAGGCTGGATGCGGAGATTGCAAAGAGGAAGAAACTGGTACGGGTGTATGCAGAGCGCCTTAGGGATGTGCCTGGTATCAGTACTTATGATTATGACTCTCGACCGGACATTGAGTATAATTACGCTTATTTTCCGGTTAAGGTAACGGCGGAGTACGGGAGGTCGCGGGATGAGCTGTGGGCGTGGCTGAAAGAAAACGGAATCGGGACGCGGAAACTGTATGATAAACTCACCTGCGATTATGCCTGCTATAAGGATGCGGGGTATGTCAGGGATACGGGGTATGCGGACAAGGTGAAGGATATGGCGCTGGACTTGCCGCTGTATGGGACATTGACGGAAACGGAGATCGAAGAAATTTGTGACATGATAAAAAGTGGGGTGAAATAATGCGTTTGGGAATCAATCAGCCTAATTTCCTACCGTATTTGGGGTATATAGCGTTAGTAAAGCATGTGGATCAATTCATTCTTTTTGATACCGCCCAGTTTGAGCGGCATGGGTGGATGGAACGGAACCGTGTGCTGAAACAGGCAGACGGCGGATGGCAGTATGTATCGGTTCCGTTGGAAAAACATTCCCAAAAGACTGCCATCCGGGATATCCGGATTAATAACAGTACGGATTGGCGCAAAAGGATATTAAAACAACTCCAGCTTTATGCAAAGGCGCCTTATTATCGTGATGTGATAGGTCTGATGCAAAGAATCCTTTGCTCTGATTACGGTAAACTGGTGGATTTGGACAGGGTTTGTTTGGAGGAAATTTGTACTTATTTAGGTATCGATACGCCTATTACCGTGTTCAGTGAAATGGGATTGGAAATAGAGGAAGTGAAAGAACCGGATGAATGGGCGCTGAATATCTGTAAAGCAATTCCAGATGCGGGGGAGTACTGGAATCTTCCGAAAGGCCGTACTTTTTTTGATACGAAAAAATATGAGCAAAACGGGATTGATTTACAGTTCATGGATATAGAAATTACGGATTATCAACAACTGAGGAATGATTTTGAAGGGAGACTGTCCATTGTGGATGTTATGATGTTTAACGATGTAAATGAGGTAAATCGGATGCTGGATAACTATAAATTATTCGGGGGGGGTATCGGCGGAACAGGCATAAGAAAGATAAAGAAATTAATCGGATAGATGTCACACTTACCCATGGTATGGAAATAACAACCGGAAGGAAGTGTGTCGGATGAAGGGATTTTTTGTTTGGGATTTGCGGAATGAAACGGAAAAATATGAATGTTATATCAAGAAATGTTTGGATATTACGCCATATCATTTAGCGGAATATTTGATGGCGGAGATGCAGGCAGAGGATGGAATAACCAAAATTTTTTGTTACGAGGAAGACGGAAATTTTGCTTTGGTTCCGCAAGTTATAAGAAAAATAAATACCCTGCCATACATGAAAGGGTTAGGGGAAGAACTGTATGATATGGTGACACCGCACGAGTATGGTGGAATAGTATCCAATACGGATGATGATTCATTAAAAAGTAAATTGTTAACAGGTATCCTTAATTACTGCAGCAATAACAATGTAATATTCCAGTTTATCCGATTAAACCCATACTTGAAAGAAATGCCTTCTTTATTCGGAAAGAGCGGGTATGAAGTAATTCACAGTAGGGAACAGGTTTATGTGGATTTGCGCAATACGGAAGAAAAGATTGTTAAAGATTATAAATCAAATGTCCGCAGAAACATTAATAAGGCGAAAAAAGAAGAATTGGAATTCGGGATTGCGGATAAAAATCCAGATAACATGAAAATATTCCAAGAGATGTACCAAAAGGCGATGGAAATATTGGATGCAAAAAAATTTCTGTACTTCAATGACGAATATTTTTATTGGCTGATGAAATGTGAATGCAGCAGACTTGCTTTTGTCAGGGATAAAGAAGGAAAGGTATTGGCGGGAAGCATTTTGCTGATGGGTAATCATACGGTATATTACCATTTAGGATGTTTTGACAGGGAATATTCCCTGAAAAGACCCATGAATTATCTCATGCATTCCATGATTTTATGGGGCAGGAAGGAAGGATACCGTTTGTTTCACCTTGGCGGCGGAAGTGCCAGTCTTATGCAGTTTAAGGAAGGATATTCAACTACAAGAATCAGTTACCATGTTGCGTATCGGATTTGTGATAGGGACCGGTATTCCGATGTCTGTGGAAGATGGAAAGACCGGTTTCCGGAATATACGGGGCAAACATATTATCCGTTGTACAGGTATAATGAAGCATAACTTTTGAAAGAAAAGGAGAAAAACGGAATGGAAAGGTTGGGAGCAGAAAAAATAATTTGCCATGCGGAACGCTTAGTGGACATAAAAGAAAAAAAGGATGCATACCCCGTACATATGGTAGTGGGATTGACGGATTATTGCAACCATAAATGTATTTTCTGTAATACCGAATTTGCAACGGCAGACACTACAAGAATACATACGATGGATCCACATGTTCTGCTGAGGTTTTTAAAGGAAGCAAAAGAAGCCGGATTAAAAGCGGTTACGCTTGTGGGAAGCGGTGAACCGTTGCTGCATCCCCAAATAGAGGACATATTATATGGAATCCATGAGATTGGGCTTGATATAGGAATTTTTACCAATGCTTCAAGAATGCCGGAAAGAGTGAGGAACGCAGTATTGGAAACCTGTACTTTTATCAGATGTTCCGTCAATGCGAGTAACGGTACGGAACACGAAACCGTCCATCAGGTAAAAAATGAATTTGATAAAGTGGTTGAAAATATAAGGGCGTTGGTTTTGAAGAAGAGGGAGCTTGGGCAGGAGCTGCCCACCATAGGCGCACAGTTTGTGTTTTATGAGGAAAATTACGGTTCCATGGAAGCAGCGGCAAAGTTATGGAAAGAAGTAGGCGTAGACTATTTTGAGATAAAACCGCTGATAGAAGGGGAGGGAAGTTCGGTTGGAATTAAAGTATTTCCGGCGGAAGATAAAGAAGCGGTAAAGCGGCAAATGGAATTGGCCAAAAGACAGGAAGATGAATTTTATCAGATTTATGCAAAGTATAACCAGTATGAAAAAACAGTGGGGGAAAAGCCGAGAAAATACAGGATTTGCTATGGGCATGCATTGGATCCTAACCTTTGGTCGGACGGTAACATGTATCTTTGCTCGAACCAGGAACATGAAAAAGATATCATCGGTAATATATATGAAAGCTCCTTTATGGAAATATGGCATGGGGAAAAGCGGAAAAAAAGAATACGGCAGATAAGGGTGGATGAATGTCCGAGGGGATGCCGCTGCGATTCCATTAATGAAATGATATGGGATTACCTGTACCCGGATAAACTTGTACATCCTAATTTTATATAAGGTTTCCGGTAAAAAGATTGAAATGCCAAAGATGATGGTGGAAAGGAAAAACATAGTGAGAACGTTAAGGAAAGATACCCTTTTAAAAGAAGTGGGAAACAGACCCGTTTATTTATATGGTGCAGGATATACGGCAAAAGTCTGTCTGGGGGCTTTGGAGTCGGAGGGTGTGACCATTGAAGCATTGATTGATGATGATATTATGAAACAGGGGACAACCGTTCTATCTTACCCTGTGCTGTCTTATGAAGAATTTGCAAATAAATGTGAAGCGGAAGAAGGCGTGAATGTAATCTTGACGTCTATTTACGGAAAACAGATTTATAACAGGCTTACGGATTTTCCCAATGTTACCGTATGGGAAATGTATGAATGGTATACGGAGCTTTTGAATCAACAGGAAATTGTTATAGAAAAATATTGTGAAGGGGAAAAACTGGCACTTTATAAACAGAATACGGACGCATTAAAAGCCTATCTTGCAGATGCGGAATCAGGAAAGGTTTTGGATGGGATTTACCGGTATTTTGAAACAAGGGATATCCGCCATTTGGTTGATATCTGTACCACGGAGGAAAGTTATTTTATCCATGAGGTAAAAGAATATTTTGGAAATCGTGAAATTTCACTGATAGATGCCGGAGCATATGAAGGAGAATTGTTACGGGCAATTCATGCTTCAGGAATAAAGGTGAAAAACTGGTATTGTTTTGAATTGGAAAAAAGCAATTTCAAGCGTTTAAAAGATAATGTGGAAAAAATGGAATTGCCGGACGGATTCAATTGTATCTGTGAAAATCTTGGACTGTGGGAGGAAAGAAAAGCATTTCCGGTTGTTGCCCAGGGAACGGGTTCGAAAGTGCAGGAAGGAAATATGGAGGGCGGGGAAATCTGCCAAGTGGAAACCATTGACCATTATTTTCAGGACATACACGTGGATATGATTAAGATGGATATAGAAGGTGCGGAAATGAAGGCGCTTTTTGGCGGGATAAATATAATCCGGAGGGATAAACCGTTACTGGCAATTTCCATATACCATTATGTAGAGGATTATTACCGGATTATGCAGTTTTTGCTGAAAAATGCCGGGGGGAGGTATAAGTACTATATCCGTCAGCATGCATTAATATATGGGGAAACGGTTTTATATGCGATTCCCGAGTCATAAATAATTTAGAAGGAATTTATTATGGAAAGATATATCATTATAAAATTATCATAATAAATGAAAACGATAAAGGATGGAGAACTATGACAAAAAATGATTTCTTGATACGTGGATTGCTGAATAAAATTTCGGATTATAACGGTTTTGTTTTGTATGGTGCAGGTTATATCTCACAGTTGTTAAAGGAAAAACTGGCAGAAGAAAATATAAAGCCGCTTTATTGCGTGGTAACCGGTAAGGATGGCAATCCGGAAAAAAGCGGGGAAACCAATGTGTATTCTTTCCAAGAAAAAAAGTCGGAATTATGTAGCAAGAGAATACTTATAGTCATTGCCGTTTCGTATCCGTATGAAAGAGAAATCCGTAATCTGTTAAATCAGGAAGGAATTGTAAATTATATATCGGTATCGGAATACTGCTGCGATTTTGCCATGTTTAAAGAACTTTATATAGAAAAAGATTTAAAGTGGTATTTATCGAGAATAAAAAAGTGGCAGTATGAACATTATGAAACGGTTTTGGATGATTCCTGTTTGTTGGAAAGCAGGGAGGAGAATCCGGCTGAAATTGTCCTTGTGGTAAATCATCCTTCTCCACGCGCTTTGAAAATTATTAAAGCGTTAATGGAAAGGGGAGAAAAGATTACCGTTTTGGTGGATAAAAAAACAGTAAAGGAGCCTGTATATTCCCTATGGTGTGAAGATTTGGAAAAATTGGGGATATGTTATTACTACAATTGGATAGAAGAATTGTTTTTCCTTTTGCTGAAGAAAAGAAAAGCGGTGATCCATGTTTTTTCTACATGGGGGAATATCTGTATTACTTATATTTTGTTAAAACTGCAGAATGAGAACCATAAAGTCATCGTTGATGAGTATGATATTGTGAACGGATATTATACAGAAGTTGATGAAAATACACTACGGTTGGAAAAGTACTGTTTGGAACATGCAAGCGGTATCTGCTACCGGGATTTTAGTTTGGAATATTTAACGGATTATTTGGATTTTAATGTCAGAGGAAAAACGATTCGTTTTTTTGATTATTGTTTTGGAAAGGATAGCCATGGTGCCTTAGAGGAAAACAAAGGAGAACTGTCCCTGTGTTATGCCGGTGGAGTCGTTACGGAAGAAGATTATGTTGACTGTCCGTTTGCTTTTTCCATGGAATTTATAGAAACCTGTGAGAAAAACAGATGTCATCTACATATTTATCCGACCTGTTGGGATGAAGTCCGGTATGGAAAATTAATTAAAAAAGCGGAAGGAAGCAATTATTTTCATTTTCATAAACCGGTCATGTATGAAGGATTATTCCAGGAATTATCCCAATATGATTATGGGATTATCCTAACACGGGACGACATATGGGAAAAGGAAGTCAGTGGATATAATACGAAATACAAATACATCTATGCGGCAACGAATAAGTTATTTGATTATTTGGATGCCGGATTGCCGATTATTTCTGCGGAACCGAAAAAAATGGCGGAATATTTGGAAGATATAGGTGTGTTGATTAATTGGACGAACGGACAATTCGATTTTAACCATTTGATGGCAGTAAGAAAAAGTATGAGACAAAAAACCGCCAAAATAAGGGAAGAATTGTGGGTCGGGAACCATATTGGAAAGCTGGTTGACTTTTACGAATCGTTGTAATACATGGAGCATGGAAAATTAAAGGAATTTCCCGTGTTGGATGGTGAAGGAGCTTCCTGTATAATTCAAATATAGGGAATTCCAAGGAAGGTGGTTGAT